>CAJQKQ010000031.1 GCA_905478925.1 uncultured Verrucomicrobiales bacterium | reverse complement strand
CGCTCATCCGGGGTCAGCTTGATATGATGCTTTTTGTTTGGCATCACCTAACGAAACCGTAATTTGTAAAAGTACAAGTCAAAAAACCGAAAAAGAGCGACGATTTAGATCTGTCTATGCACTAGCCCAGGGTAACGCCCTGGGACCAGATTCGGGAAATGCCATTGCAGGCCAAAGGTCTGCCTCATAGGGTCCCGAAAATTGGCCAATTTGAATGATACCAGATCGAGTGCGATGAAAAATACGTCTGGGATTGATGAAGCATCTTATGAGGCAGACCTTTGGCCTGCGTGTATCCTCGCCGATTATTCCCAGGGCGTTGCCCTGGGCTAGTATGGGTGAGCCCGTTGGGCTCGAAGGAAATGCCTTTTATTAGATGAACCTTGTACTAGGGGACAGATCCTCAGCGTGCGATCGGTATGCGCAGGGACGAAAAGGGCGGGAGGTGCAGCACTGCTAAAAAACTTCTTTTCATGCCAGTAAGTTGAGTTATATTCAACATAGTGGCACAAAAACGAAACATTGACCTGCCGACGGATCACCCGTTCGACTACCAGTTGGCCATGCAGCGCCTGGCTGGGTTTGATGCGCCGCGGAACAAGCTGGCGGCGCTGAGCCGCTCGGGGGAGATCGTGCGGGTGAAGAAGGGGCTTTATGTGGCGAGGGGCGCGGCAGTCGATCGGCGGGTGTTGGCGGGATTGATCTATGGCCCCTCTTATGTGAGCTTGGAGGCGGCGCTATCACACCACGGTTTGATCCCGGAGCGGGTGGATGAGGTGACCTGCATCTCGACCAAACGCCCGCGGTTGTTCGAGACACCGATGGGACGGTTTTCGTATCGGGCGGTAACGCCGCGCGTCTTCCTAGTGGGTGTGGTTTTGGTCGAGGCGCAGGGCGGGAGCTACTTGCTGGCGTCTGCCGAGAAAGCCTTGTGTGACCGGGTGGCGCTTGTCAGAAAATTGCGCGCGCAACGAGACGTGTCTAGCTTGCTCGCCGATGAGTTGAGGATCGACGTTGAAAGCCTTGCGGAGTTCGATGTCGCATTAGTTCAGGAAATCGCGCGACGCTATCGGCGGGCTTCGGTCACTGCACTAGCGGGTTGGTTGGCGAAGCGGAAAGGGGACTTGATAGGATCATGAATGACGCACTCGAATCGATGCTGGCGCGCTATCGTCCGGAGTCTTTTGCGGACTACGAGAACGCGCTTAAGGAAATCGTCCAAGAGTTGGCGCTGCTCGGGCTGTGGCGCTCGAAGTTCTACGAGCACGCGTCGTTCTATGGCGGCACCGCGTTGCGCATCTTCCACCGGCTGCCGCGGTTTTCGGAAGACATGGACTTTTCGTTGCTGTCGCCGGACACCGATTTCGATCTCGTCCCGCATCTCGCGGCGATACAGACCGAATTGGCCGCATTCGGTTTCGAGTTCGAAGTCGAGCGCAAGATGAAAGCGAAGCCGACGGCGATCGAGTCGGATTTCATCAAGGGCGAGACCCAGGTGAACCTTCTGACGATCGGCACGCCAGATTCGATCCGCAGCAAGCTACCCAAACTTCAGCGGGTGAAGATAAAGCTGGAGGTCGATACTGACCCGCCGCCGCTGGCGGTGCACGACGTGGAGACTTTGCTGGTGCCGCTCCCTTTCCAGGTGCGGCTGTTCACGCCGCCCTGCCTGTTCGCCGGCAAGCTCCACGCGGTGTTGTGCCGAGCGTGGAAAGGCCGGGTGAAGGGGCGGGATTTTTACGATCTAATCTGGTATCTTGGCCGGGAGATACCGGTGCACCTTGCGCATCTGCAGGCGCGGATGGAGCAGACGGGGCATTGGGTCGCGGGTGACCCGTTGACGCTCGACGCTCTGCGAGGGCGACTCTTAGAGCGCTTCGCCCAGATCGATTTCGAGGCGGCGAAGGCGGACGTGCGCCCGTTCCTTCGCGATGCGGAGGAGCTGGTGCTTTGGAGTCGTGAGTTCTTCGACGGGCTGGTGCCGAGACTGGCTGCTACCGAGTAACAATGCTTCGTGCTCTGAGCGCCGAGGAACGACGTAAGTCAGTGGTATTTAGAGCTTCACGAGTCCCCAGCGATCCCATCGCCCCTCATTTTTCTAAAGAATCCCTGTCCAGATCTGCGAAAACGGGAGTTCTACCATGGAGCGGCCGATCCGTCGGAAAAACGGGCTAATGCGAACGATTGCCAATCAAGTATTCGAAACGAGATCAACTCATGAAACTCCCAAACAAAATCAAACCCTTGCTCATCACGCTCTCGCTGTGCTGCGCGGCGCCACTCTCGGCGGCGGACGCTGAACCCGCTGCCGATCCCGCCAAGCCAGTGCCATGGCATGTGGAGAACGCCGAGCTGCGGGTGCCGGTCAAGGTGAATGTTAAGGCCGCGTGGTTGCGGATGCCGCCGCAGGTGTATCTCGCCGATTTGAAGCCGCTCGAAACCACGGACGGGCTTGCCTTTGATCCACAGAGTAAGGACGCCATCCGGATCGACGTCCGCGATCCGAAAGAGAAAGCGGCGACGATCGCTAAGGAGAAGGAAAAGTACAAAAAGGCGGGCAAAGCGTGGGACCCAAAAGCCTACGGTCGAATGCTCGAAGACGAAGAAGGCGGCCCGATAATGCGGGTCAAAGGCTCGGTGACCGTTGCTCTGAAGCCAGCGTATAAAGTCTTCACCTGGCGGCCGCAGACCGCCAAGGTCTACATCGACGGCAAGCTGGTCAGGCCAGATCATATCGACAGTATGCACTGGCAACGCGGAGAGATATTCTGGCAAGAGCATGGAAAGGTGGTAGGCAGGCGAGAGGGAGTTGAAACTCGCGGCGGTGGAGATGGTGTGCAGGGCAGCCTGGTGACCATCCCGACCGGCGCCAAGACGCTCAAAGTGGAAGTGGTTCCTGGTCGATGGCATCATCACCTTCGTCAAGCCGGTTTCATTACCCGATACCCTAAGGTCGCACGCGCGACGCTCTGTCTTCCCGGACGTGACCCCAGTAAGCTGGTCCCCGTCGTGCATCGAGCAAACGGGAAGCGGGTCGGTTGCCGTGTTGTCTGGGCGCAGGCGGACCACGCGGAACCGATGACGATCATGTTCGACTCGTCCAGCGGCGACGAAGAGTATTGGGTCTACCTGGTCGACCAGGCAAAGGCACCGGCAGCACTCGAGTGGACGCCGCAGGTGGAACTTATTCAGGAGATCCGCCAGCTCGATCGCTACAATCCTGAGGCTGAAACGCTCGCTGGTTTTGAAAAGCTGTGGGGCTCCGCTGCCATCGTGGGAAGAGGCATTCCGCGGAAGCGGCCCGGCGAGAGCGCTCTGGGGCGGCTCAAGCCGACACGGGTGATCTATACCGGCAATCCTCCGTTTCGGCAGAAAGGCTCTAAGCCGTTCACTCTGCACGAGTTGGCGGGCTCGCAGCCGGCAACGCTTTGCCGAATGAGCGGCAGCTTCCATATTGCGGCAACCGGTTTTTACCGGCTCTTCTGCCTATCTGGACCCGGCGGCTATGTGCTGCTGGACGGGCAATTGATCGCGTCGTTTCGGGGCGGCAAGTCGGGGCGACTTTTCGAGATGGAAATCGAAAAAGGACAACATCGCATCGAGGTCTTGCGATATGCCCCGTCCGGGCAGGTCGGCTGGGCCGGGATGTGGTGGAAGGATCAGGTGAAGGACCTTAACGGAGATTACAGCATACACTGGCCGCTATTTGGCGAAACAGGCGGCAACATGGGCAGGCCAAGCTACCTGCTCTGGGAGCCGTTGGCGGATACGATGACTGCGCCATTGGAGATCGTACGAAAGAGTCGTGGGCAACATTCAGTTGGTACCAGCTCGCCCATCAGGGCGGGGTCTATCCCGCCATTGGCTATCCCCGGTATGCGCTGAACTGGTATCGCTTCAGCGCCCATGCCCCGGGTGCTTCCGCCGATGCCGTCTATCGCTGGCGATTCGACGGCGGCCGCACGGCCGAAGGCAAACAGATCAGCCAGCTCTTCGTGCTGCCCGGCATCAGGAAGGTCCAACTCGAGGTGCTGGATGCCCCGGGCGGCAAGGTGATCGCCCGCGCCGCCGGCGAGGTCACGGTTCAGATGAGTGTGGCCAATTGGCATGAAGGTGATTTGCTCAATTATAGCAATAGTCGACAGGAAGAAGCATCTCGCGCCCCTTTTAGTCCTCTGGCGGAGCAGATTTGGGCATTTGCGGAGGAAGGCACGCTTGAGCGGGCGCCGCTGGACGAGCTGCTCAACATCTACGAGTGGATGCATCGCGCCGATGGCGACGTGCGCGTCCTGAACAGTGACACGTGGACATCTCCCCGGGGGAACAACCCGAAGCAAATGGAGATCTTTGATGCTGGCGTTGAGAGCCATAGGGTCGCCCGTAAACGGAGCGGCGATGTGCTGGCGCGGCGGGTCAATGAGGTGATCGCCGGTGCGTATCCGTACAGCCAATTGCTGCGGATCGCGCAGAGCGTGACTCGCTCGGAACGCCGGCCAACCGCCGATCACTACGCTGCCGCGGAAAAGCTTCTGGCCACCGTGCTCGAACGTGCCCCCGCCGGCAGCTCTCACTGGCGAGCCGCCGCGTTGGCGCTCTCGGATATCAAGCTGTCGATCCGCGGTGACGCAGAATCCGCGCAGACGCTGCTCGAGAAATTCCGGCAGACCGAAGCGGCCGTCGACATGCTCGAGTCCTGGCAATTTGCCGAGGCCCGCCAGTACCATCATCTTGCGGATACCGATCAGCTCGCGGGGCCGACAGCCGGCTTGGACTGGTCGCCCATCGAGCGGCCACGCCACCTGATCGGTTATAACGGCCGCCACTACGCGCCTATCCACGGGCGCACAGCACAGCAGGCCATGTCAGGCTACGGCTGGACTATCCCATTCAAGCACCACAGGGGGTACTGGTTGGCCCGGGACTTCGATCTACCTGCGGACTGGAAGGGCAACCAGCTGTCGTTTGAAGCCGGCTTGCCCGCAGGATACAACGGCGCACCGATCGAGCACGTCTGGATTAACGGCCAGCCGCTCGGCCGCATGTGGCAATGGCTGGACGAACAGATCGTCATCCCGGCAAAACTTCTGAAGAAGGGCGGCAAGAACCGCATCACCTGGCTGCTGCAGCCCTATCCCTGGCCGGAGCAGGTGCCACAGTCGCCTCCCACCGTATCTGCCGACTTGAGTTGTAACGCCTCTTCTCATGACCACCGTATTCAGCTAGCAAAAGGTCGCCATCTGCGTCGCGACCTTGGACAACAGCTGGTGGTGGGAATGCTTGACGACACCCCCCGCTCGCTTGCTTTTTCGCCTGACGGCAAGCAACTTGCTTCGGGACACCAATACGGAAGCGTCCGCTTGTGGGACGTCGACGCTCTCTTAGAGCGGGTAGATCGCACCTTTAAGGAGGCAACACCGACGGCATCGCACACCATCAGCGTCGGTGCCATGAGCATTGTGTCACTTGCCTTTTCGCCTGACGGCAAGCGGCTCGCGGCGGGTAGTGAGGACAATCGCATTACCATCCTGGACCCTGCCAGCGGGAAGGTGCTCCGCTCCTTCGTCGGGCACCAAGCGGCGGTGGTCGCGCTGGCCTTCTCGCCGGACGGCAAGCGGCTGGCGTCAGCCAGTCATGACCGCTCGGTCAAGATCTGGGATCCGTCCTCCGGCAAAGAACTACTGACCCTGCCCGGGCACGCCGGACCCGTTCATGCCGTTGCCTACTCTCCGGACGGCAAGAGCGTAGCCACCGCAATCGACGATGCTCACATTCGACTATGGGACGCGACCACCGGTGCGGTGCTTCGCACGCTCAAGAAGGACAAGGGCGAGGTGTTGTCACTGGCCTTCTCGCCGGATGGCCAGCGGCTTGCTGCGGGAGTCCGCGAAGGCGTCGTCAGCCAATGGGATCTGGAATCGGGAAAGAAACTGACGACGAGCCAGCAAGGGGTCTTATACGGCTACCTGGATCCCATAGTCACGGGAGTTATGTACAGCCTCGACGGCAAAGAGTTGGTTTCTATCGGCGGTGGGAATGCCAAGAAATGGGATAGTGAAACCGGCAGCGGGGGCGAGCCCATTGGCCAGTTCGACGCAGCCCGCAAAGCATGGACCACGTGGCGTCCTACCATGGAAGGCCCGAACCGCCTGGCGGATGGTTTTGAAAACTATCCGGTCGAGCTGTACCGCACCGAGGCCTGTCAACAGCAGGGAATGAATGTTGCCTGTTACGACGGCAAGTGGGAGAAGCTGCCGGACTTCGATGCATTGAAGCCGGTCAAGCAGGGAGTCCTCAGGCACTTTGACTCGAAGCACTTGAATGAGATCGTGCTGCCCTATCACAAGACCGTCAAGAAGGACGGTAAGGATCATCGGACGGAACACCCCTCGGGCTTGAAGGCCACCGGTTATCTGAAGGTCAAGGCGGCGGGTGACTACACGTTCTCGTGGCAGTCGGCGGATCGTGGCCAGCTGAAGGTTGGTTCGAAGATCGTCATTGACAGCGAGGGGCAGGAGAACTCAAGAGCACTCGCCGAAGTGAAACACGGCACGGTGCATCTCAAACCGGGCGTGCATCCGATCACGCTGAGCTATCTCAATGCTCGAGGCACAAGGCTGAATGTCGTCTTCCCCAGGGAGTTCGTCCGCTCCTTGATCGAGGGCGACATCGCCAGCATTCGTCTCCAGGCAGGTGCCTTGTTGGCACAAGGGAAGCGCGAGGAAGCGAAAGCCTTGCTGATCAAGCTGCACCGCGGCGGATGGCCGCTGTCGGATGAAGAACAAGAGTCCGTCGAGCAGGCACGGATGCGGATTCGGCGATTGTCTAGAACGATGGACGCCAACGACCACTCCTATGGCGTGAGGCTGATCAAGTCTTCGCTGGTCGCCCATCCGATGTTGCGTCTCGATCCGGAGTTCATGGTCAGCGCCATTGCGGTTTACGCCACGCTCGGCGACGCACGAGCTGCCATCCTCGCCGAGCAGATGCTCCAGGCAGACATGAACGAGAGCCAGCGACGCCTCCTCATCATGACCCAGGTCAAAATCAAGCTCAACGCCGGCGACCTGCCCGGCGCCGGCAAGGTCTACCAGAAGCTCAAGAAACTCGCCCCGCAGAGTGACGAAACGATTGAGGCGCGTGAGTTGATCAAGGCAGCGGTGATTAAGGGGAAGTGAGTCTTCTACCAGCTCAGTCCGAAAATCTACCCCGACGCGCGCGACGCTGCTGAGCGGCCGCTACAGCAACAAGCTCCAATCATCACAGGTCACAATCCCGCAGGTTCTCAAGCCGGCGCAACCCCGTTGGGGTTGATGGATTTTTTAGTGCCGTTGCCCCGGGGTAGGCTTCACTGCGTTACGCCACTTGTCCTCCCGTAGCCTTCTTGACCGCCATAGCTTCAGCGAAGGAGGTGGCGAAGGAGGAACCCCGGGCTGAAATACGTAACTCCGTTGGAGTTGAAGGTTCTTCATCCCCAACGGGGATAAGGATTTTAGCCCAGGGTTGCCGGAGCAGAGCGGAGGCTACCCTGGGAACTCCCGCCCCCGTATATCCCAACCCCAACGGGGTTGCGTCCGTGCCGGAATCAATCCCAGAAAGGTTTCTGCCTACCACTTTCAGTTACACCCCGTCTCATCAGTCTGCTTGCCTGCGTAGGATGGCGAAGAGCAGAATGAAGGCCGTGAGGAATTGCGTCATATTGTCCATTATGAGTTGAATCGACACGGTATCACGGAAAAAAGTGGAATTCACCTGTCCAGATCGCTTCTCATTGGGAGTGGTCTAGTAGATGAACAATGATCACAAATAAGCCAAAACAGGAGAGATGATGAGAAGTGAAAATAAATTATGGCCCGGGCTGTTTGCCCTAGTAATGGTCTTGGCGATGGGCGCCGGGACGGCAAACGCCGGCGAAAAACCGGAAACGAAGTCAGCGGAGAAGACATCGGATGCTGTGAAGGATCCTGCTTTTCCGGGAATCAAGGGAGAGTGGCGAGGATTCGACATCTACCGCGAGGGCGGCAACACAGTCGTCGCGCCCAAGAAGGCGGCCGAGGGAAAACCGTGGGTCTGGCGGGCTCGATTCTTTGATCACCAGCCACAGTTCGATGTGGCAATGCTGCACAAGGGATACCATCTGGTTTACTGCCACGTAGGGGGGCGCTACGGGTCGCCGAAAGCTGTCAAGATTTGGAATTCCTACTATAAGACCCTGACCGAGGAGCATGGCTTCGCCAAGAAGCCGATCCTCGAAGGCATGAGTCGGGGCGGACTGATCATCTATAACTGGGCCGTGGCCAATCCCGATAAGGTGGCCGCGATCTATGGCGACGCACCGGTGATGGATTTTAAGAGCTGGCCCGGCCACACCAAACCCGAAATTCTCAGAATGTATGGTTTCAAGAGCGCCGAGGAAGCGAAGGCGTTCAAACTAAACCCGGTCGATAACTTGGAACCGTTGGCCAAGGCTGGCATCCCGATCATTCACGTCGTCGGCGACCTGGACAAATTAGTGCCGGTGGCCGAAAACACCGCCATCGCCGAGAAACGCTACAAGGAAATGGGCGGCGTGTTCGTGGTGATTCACAAACAGGTCGGCCATCATCCGCACTCGCTCGAAGACCCGACACCGATCGTCGAGTTCATGGAGAAGCACGTGGAAGGGAAGAAGTAGGGAATGCGAGATCTGTCTCTTATTACGCTGCTTTTGCTGGTCATGGGTTCGGCCTTTATGTGACTGGCCATACTTGGCGCCTATGCCAAAACAGAGCGTTCACCTGTCATTCCGGAGGCTATGTGATCCCCATTCCGCAGGTCTGATCGAATGGATTGACGAGTCCCCCCGGCCTCGCCCTCCGGGCCGCCTCCGGCGCTCTGTCTCGCTCCGCTCGGCTGATGATTTCCGATTTATGATTTATGAATCATGAAGTAAGAAGGATACGCTGAATAAACCATACGATCTTGAGGAACGCTTGATCCATTTCGCGGTCGATGTGATCAATGTCGTTGAGGTGCTGCCGAATTCAAAGGCGAGCAATCACATTGCGAATCAACAAGCATCGTCCTGAAGGTCCCACGCAGACAACAGAATCGCAAATGGAACGCCCTCAGGCACTTCCCATTTCAAAAATCGTAAATCATCAATCATAAATCAACGAACGATTGCCAATACTCCCGGATCGATGTCGAACCCCGAATCTTGTCATGCCGATCTGACGGAGCGCCAGAAATACGTCTGGGATTGATTCCGGCACGGACGCAACCCCGTTGGGGTTGGGATATAGGGGGGGCGGGAGTTCCCAGGGTAGCCTCCGCCCTGCTCCGGCAACCCTAGGCTTAAATCCGTATCCCCGTTGGGGATGAAGAACCTTCGCCACCCCCTTCAAAAGTAATCCTGCCCACAGCCGGCGTTGCCGATCTTCTCCTGATCACTGATCACTCGGCACTAGCAAACTTCTTCCTACGACGGGAACGGAAACGTCTTCAACCCCAACGGGGTTGCGTCTGATCCTGAACAACCACAGAATACATCATGCTGAAGGCGCTCGCCCCGCAAAGTGAGGCTAAAATGAATATTCAGCACAAACCAAAACCTTTCTTCATCACACTCTCACTGTTCACCCCGAAACTTCCTATCCTTCCCTTCCGATGATTCGAAACATCCCGCATCTTCTGTTCGCATCCTTTCTGGGTCTTAGCTTGCTTGCCAGCGGGCAGGCAGTTGAGCCAATCGGCGACGATATCGGAGCCCTTCAGCAACGCGGAAGTGAACGGTTTTTTGCCGGCCAGATTACTGAGTCACTTGCCGATTGGGATCGTGTGATCGAGTTGGATCCGCGCCAGGGACCCTACCACTGGCAGCGGGGCATCGCTTTGTATTATGCGGATCGCTACGAGGATGGGGGCGCCCAGTTCGAGAGCCATCAGAAGGTGAATCGGAATGATGTCGAAAACGCGGCGTGGCATTTCATCTGTGTCATCAAGACCGAGGATGGCTCGGTTGAGGCGGCTCGAAAGAAGTTGATCCCGATTGCGGGCGATACCCGGGTGCCAATGAAGGAAGTGCACCAACTCTTTGCTGGCACGATCACACCTGAGGCGGTTCTCACTGCGGCGGGGAAGGGGGCGGAGGGTTTGGAGCTACGGAGTCAGCTTTGCTATGCCCACCTCTACCTCGGCTTGTATTTTGAAGCCATCGGCGAGCCGGAAAAGTCAGCGATTCACATCAAGAAGGCAGCGGTGGGATACAAGATGGATCACTACATGGGACGCGTCGCCCAAGTCCATCACATGCTGCGAAGCATGGAGAAGGATGAGTAGTTTTCCTGAGCAGGGGCGGACCTAACCACGGAGGTCGTAGCAGATCAGACGCGATCCCATCGCGTTCTGGTTCACGTAGAGCAAACCGCGGCTCACGATAGGCACGCCCCAGGTTTCTGGAGCGCGGAATAGTTGCGCCTGGGAGAGGATCTTGGCGCCCTTCGGGCTGAGGTCGAGCCAGAGCAGGTTGCCTTGAGCGCCGATGCAGAGGAAGGCGCCATCCACATGAAGTAGGCTGGCGCGGCCAAGTCGGGCATCCTTGAGATCGATAGAGTCCCGCCACATTTCTCGACCGGATTTGACCTCATAGCAGACCATTTCAGTGCCCGCAGTTCCCACGACGCCGTAAAGATAGCCATCGTGGGCGACCGGTGTGGTGAACTGGCTGACAAATTGCCCCGCCTTCCAGCGGAGTTTGGCACTGCCGTCCTCAGCGAAGTCGATCAGGGCTCCGCCTTCGGTGTATCCCTCGGTCACGAAGACCGAGTCTCCGACAACCACCGGCGAGGCGGCATTGACGGAGGCGAACATTCGGGATCGCCATGGGAACATGCCCGCGGTTTCCCCGGATGCCGGATCGATGCTCAATAAGCCCCCGGTCGGTGGATCCGTCATGCCACCGGTAAAGACAAGGATGCGGTCTTTCCCGTGGAGGGTTGTTGGAATGGGAGAGGCATAGCTGGCTTGCCAGTTCTGCTTGTTCGTCCAGCGAAGTTTGCTGGTCCGTTTGTCAAATCCGCCGACACAGAACTTACCGCCGACGTTCACGATGAGCAGGTCTCCGTGAACCAGCGGGGAACCGCCGCGTCCGAAGAATAGGGGAGCGGGTTCGTAGGTTTCGTCGAGATTGGTTTTCCATACCACCTCGCCTGTCGCCAGGGAAAAGCAGTGGAGATCGCTCCGCACGCCGACGGTGAAGACAAGGTCGCCATCGATGACTGGCGCGGCACGCGGTGCGTCTTTCGTGCCGTAGCTCGAGCCCAATTTCACGGGATAATCGAAGCTCCAATGGCGTTCGCCGGTTTCGGCATTCAGGCATTCCACCACTTCCCGGCCATCCATGGCATGGATCATGACCAAGCGCTTGCCGGCCACCACGGGGGGTGCGTGGCCGCTGCCGCGAGTCACCTCCCAAACAAGCTTTGGACCGGTGGCGGGGAGCGCTTTGAGAAGGGGACTCTCTTTCGAATGGAGATCGTGCCGGGGACCAAGAAAGCGCGGCCAGTCTTCCGTCACAGCCTCCTCCTTCAAGGGCTTTGGTGACTGATGAAATGTCAGTCGATCAGATGCTTCACCGGCGTTGGCCACAAGAGTGGCTGCCGCGACAAGGAGTGTGAGGAATGGTTTCATGGTCAGAGTCGGGGGATGCTTCGCCCACCGTCGACCATAGTTTCACGAGGACAGGCCAGTAAACGGAAAACGAACCTTGACGGAAAGGTGTTCTCTTGAGTAGTCTTCGTGTATGGCCAAGCCGAGATACATAGCTCCCTGGCATCGGGAGGGGCTGGAGGAGGCGGATTTGGAGGCGATGAGCCCGGAAAGTGTAGAATTGTTGGCCTCTTTGAAGGGCAAGCCGGCGATTTACCACTGCGTGTCGCGGGTGGTAGGGCGTGAGTTTGTGTTCAAACGCGAGGAGCGGGAGCAGTTCGTGAGCTTGATGCGGCGCTACGAGAGCTTCGCTCAGGTGAAGATTTGGAATCATTGCGTGATGAGTAATCACTTCCATCTGTTGTTGGAGGTCCCGGCCCGTCCGGAGTGCGGTGGGGCGAGTTGGACGGATGAGCGCTTGTTGGCTCATCTTTCGAGCCATTACGGGGAGCGCAAGATGGCGGAGCTGCGCTGGGAGTTGGGGCTGTATCGGGAGCAGTGCAATGAGGCGGCGGCCGAGGCGTTTCGGCAGAGATTCTTCGACCGGATGTGGAGCTTGTCGGGGTATATGAAGGATTTGAAGCAGTGCTTCAGCCAGTGGTTCAATCGGAAGCACGGACGGCGCGGGGTGTTATGGGAGCAGCGCTTCGACAGTGAATTGGTGGAGGACGGGCACGCGGCACGCCGGGTGTCGGCCTACATTGATTTAAATCCGGTGCGGGCAGGGATGATGAAGGATCCCAAGAGCTATCGATGGAGTGGCTATGGGGCGGCGGTAGGCGGAGACAAGCAGGCGCGGGAGGGCTTGTGGTTGGTGATGTGCGAGGAGGCGGCGACGCGGATGAATGCGAACCGGGCGGCGGAGGAGTTGTCGGATTGGCGTTCAGTGGCGCGGAGGTATCGGGTGGCCTTGTTCGAAGAGGGCGAGGAGCGGGGGCGGGACAGGAGCAGGAGCAGGAGCAGGAGCAGGAGCAGGAGCAGG
>CAJQKQ010000030.1 GCA_905478925.1 uncultured Verrucomicrobiales bacterium | reverse complement strand
TTGGGGCTACCCGCCCCAAACCCCGGCAAGCTGAGCCAGCTTGACCGCCCCGCCCACCTCACAGACCAGATCACGACATCAATAAAACTCAAAATTTACTGGCAACGGTAAGGGAACCACTTCAGATCTGCGCACCCCGTAGATTTCTCCGGATTTTGGTTTCCTGAACCGGGGTTTTCCATGCAGCCTCGCTGCCATGCCCCAACGGACAGGAATCCTCCTCGTAGTCTCCGGCCCCTCCGGATCCGGAAAAACCACGCTCTGCAGGCGCCTTGCCGACGAGGGCGAGGCAAACTACTCGATCTCCTGCACCACCCGTGCCCCAAGGCCGGGCGAGGTGAACGGCCTCGACTACCATTTCCTGAGCCGGGACGAATTCATCACCAAGCGCGATGGCGGGGAGTTCCTCGAAAGCGCCGAGGTCCATGGAAATCTCTACGGCACACTGAAATCCGAGGTCACGGATCGGCTCGAGCAAGGAGCCGACGTGGTGATGGATCTCGATGTCCAGGGCGCGGCGCAGGTGCGTGCCTGCACGGATACTGTGATACGGATCGCGGCGGTGGACCTGTTCGTGATGCCACCCGAGAAAGAGGAGCTGCTCACCCGCCTTTCCGGCAGGGGCACGGACAGCAGCGAGGTGATCGCTTTGCGAATGAAGAACGCGCTGGAGGAAATGAGCCATTGGCCCAATTACACCTACCGCCTGCTTTCAGGATCGCAGGAGGAGGACTACTCGCGGTTCAAGTCGCTTGTCGTTGCTGAGAGGATGCGGATCAGCCGTCTCCCAGATGCTTGAGGAACCACTCCGCAAACTGCTTCCAGACGTTACCGAAACGCGTCGCGAAAGTCTTTGTGGCCTTTGGGCACGCAGACGAGATCGCAGGGAGCGCCTGAGAACCCAAGCCGGATCCCATTTCTCGAGCAGGAAACGAGCCCTACGGTTTACTTACATGGATCTTCGTGGCGTTCACCACGAGCGAATCGGGCGAATCGGGCGACGACTGCGGAGCCACCGTTCCGGTGATTGTTACCGAGCTGAGTTCCTTCAGGCCTTGGGTGCCACGGATTTCCCCACTCAGGACGCGCCCGTCTTCACCGACGATCTGAATCGAGGCGGTGCCTTCGAGTTTCAATTTCTTGTCATCGCAGCAGGCGTCCCATGGGGTTTCACAATGATCGTCCGGCATCTTGTTGCAGGGGGTCAGCGTCGTGGGATCGCCGAGGATGAATGATGCCCGATTATCGACGAAAACTTTCTCACGCCCCATCACAAGTCCGCTTAGGGAAATTTCATCCCCGGGTTTCGCGGTGGTTCTTGCGGCGGTGATCTGCTGCCCATCGGCGATTGCTTCATCAGTGAAGTATTTTTCCAGCGCCGGATCGGGTGCGGATATCTCGACGGAAGTCCCGAGCGTGGTTTCGGATTCCTTGCACGAGCTAAGTGAAAAGGCGGCGAGGATGGCGGATATGGTAGCTATAGTTTTCATGGTCGTATTTTGGTTTCGTGTATTTTGAGACAAGGAGGGGCTGCATTCTGCTGCCCGGTGCGTTGGGTAATGGCTGAGGATGCTGGGCAGCAGAATGCAGCCCTTCCTTGCGCTTCGCGTTCGTTATTAGGATCGTAGTGCTTTGGGGAGGGAAGGTTGAAGGCAGCGGATCGCCGGAGGGATGGAGCCGATGATTCCAAGCAGGACTCCCGTAACAAGCCCGACGATTGCGACTGTGGGAGAAACAGTAATCGTGAACGCACCGATGGAAAAGGGAATCGTCAGGCCATCGAGAAGAAACATCGCCAGAACGGAGGCCAACAGTGTTCCGGTAAGGCAGGCGACCAGGCTTTCCTGCACCAGGCTAAAAAAGACCGCCAATCGTCCAAAGCCAACCGCCTGCAAGGTGGCCAACTCGCGGATGCGGGAGGCGAAGGCGGCATAAAGCGTGTTGAATCCACCGAATACGGCTCCCGCCGCCACCAGCCCGGCGGTGATCCAAGTCATGATTCTCAGCGGGCGGTAGAAGCTGTTGAGCGCCGAGTAATAGTCGCTTTCACGAAGTGCCGCCAGCTCTAGGTCGAGGCGCTGCTGGCTGAAAAGATCCACCTCAGAAAAATCCTCCGGAGTCTGCATTCTCATCACCACGCAGGAAAGCGTGTCGCGCTGAGCCAGCATATGAAGATCGCCGAGAACCGCCCAAATTTCAGATTCCATGACCGTCCCCGGCGCCGCGAAAATACCTGATACGGTGAGATCCGCGCCTTCGATTTTCACCTTGGATCCCGGCCTGAGATTTTCTTCAGGGAGACCGAGTTTTCGCCACGTGAGCTTTCCCAACATCACCTCGCCCGCACCGGGGAAAGTCCCTTCGATGATCCGAACTTCCGGATGCACCAGCAATGCCTTCGGTGTTACTCCACGGAAAAGCCCCTGCCCTTTTCCGCCATCCGGCGTTTCCAGAAACGACATGTAGTGAATTTCCGGCGAAACGGCGGAATTCCCCAAGACCTTTACCACACCGGGTATCGAAGCCTCCGCGATGCCGCCGAGTTGCGCGGTCACCTCGCTGCGCTGGATGCTTTCCTCACTGCCAGCTGCCAGCAAAATCACGTTACGGGGCGAACCCGAAGCTGAAAGAGTTTTCGCCATCCCCCCGTTGAGAGCCGTCGCGGCCATGACCAGCAATACGACCAGCGCGGATCCGCCAACCGTTTGCAGGAGGCGGGACTTATCTCGGAAAAGGTTCCGTAGGGCGTAACTCAGTGGCAGCATGAAACTTTAAATTCTAAATATTAAACTCCAAGAAGAAGTGGCAGTTCCGGCTCTGCGACCCTTCGCGGCCTCTGCGTCTTTGCGTCTTTGCGTCTTTGCGTCTTTGCGGTAAAAACTTCATGAGCGGAGGGATTTTACGATAGGCTGGCGGATGGCAATGATGGCGGGATGAAGCGATGCGACGATTCCCAGAACAAGCGCTCCAAGTGTCGCCAAAATGACGGTCGAAACCTCCGGCAAAACAGCGAGGGTGTGACCCTCGCTACCCATCGTGAAGCTCTGCCAGCGGAGAAATACCCAGGCAAGCCCGGCTCCGAAAAACCCACCCGCGATCCCCAGTATCCCGCCCTCGCTCAGCACCAGAAACATGATCGCCCGGCCGGGATAACCAATCGTCCGCAGCACGGCGTTTTCTTTCACCCGGCTCCTGACCATCAGTAGAATGGAATTCGCGACGAGTGCGATCACCGCGATCACCGCTCCCAGGCCCAGCCAACGCGTAAAGCCAATCAACTCGATCAGCTGCCCTGCGGTTTCCGCGAAAAACGCCTTCTCCGGCCTGGTGTTGGTCGGTTGCTGGTCGGACTTGAAACGGGCATCGATCGCCTCCGCAACCGAATCGAGATCCCCCGAACTTTCCACCCTGACGTTGAACTGCGTCACAATCCCAAGCCCGCTCCGCGAAGCCTGCTGTAAGAAATTAAGTTTCACATACGCGACATTGTTATCCTGCGGAAACGGTGAGCGGATCACTCCGGCCACATACACGGTGATTCCAGCGGCATCGAATTTATCACCGGGGTTCAGCCCGCGCCGCTTCGCAAATTGTTCACCCAGCAAAGCGGAATCATCACGCTTCTCCCACTCGGCGGCCGTCCCCTCAATAATTTCGATCTCGGGCGCGTATTTCGTCAGCAGGCCTTCGGGCACTCCCCGGAACGTCACTACATCAAGACTGGCTCCGCAGTTGTTGACGAGAATCTTGATCGGGATCACCTCGCGGACATTCGGGATATCGCGGATCTCCTCGGCATAATGCTCGGGCAGGAGGCTGGTCATCGGGCAGAAACGATTTTCCCGGTAGACCACGAGAGTCGTATCCGCAGCAGTCTCCTCGGTAGCCACCGCGAGCGATTGCTGCAAAGTCTCGACCGAGGTAAAAAGGAACATCCCGGATGCCACGCCAAGCACGGTCAGCAACGTCCTCAGCCGATGGCGGGCGAGCTGCTTGAGGGCAAGTTGTAGAAGGGCGATCATACGAGAGTTTTGTTCGGATCCTCAGTGAGTAGTTTTCCTTTTTCCAGATGCAGGGTGCGATCCGCTACAGCGGCCGCGCGGGCATCGTGGGTGACCATCACGATCGTCTTGCCGTGCTCCCGGACAAGCGAACGCAACAGACCGAGAATGTGCGTGGCGGATTCTCGGTCGAGATCTCCCGTCGGTTCATCCGCCACCAAGAGGGCGGGATTCGCAACCAGCGCACGGGCGATGGCGACCCTCTGCTCCTGGCCACCAGAAAGCTCCGCAGGGGTGTGATCCGATCGATCTGAAAGCCCCACCACGTCGAGAGCGGCGGTCACTTTCTTTTTCCGTTCCGCCCTGCTCATGGAAGTGATCAGAAGCGGCAGCTCCACGTTTTCGAAAGCGGTGAGAACCGGGATCAGATGGTAGAGCTGGAAAATGTAACCGACATTCTCGGCACGCCATCTGGTCAGTCGTTTCCTGGAAAACCCGGCGATGTCCTCACCATTGATCTCCAGAGTCCCGGAGCTTGGATTATCGATTCCGGAAAGGAGGTTCAACAGCGTGGTTTTCCCCGAACCAGAAGGGCCCATCAAAGCGAGAAACTCACCCTTCGGAACTTCAAGGTTCAGCTTCTCCAGAGGAGTGACGAGGTTTGCACCCTTGCGGTAGGATTTGATTATAGCTTTGCAGGAGATCATGGCTGGTCTTTGAAAAGGGGTTCGAGGCGTTGTCCGTCCTTCACGCCGGAAGGGTTGGTAACGACCCATTCACCGGGTCGGACACCTTCCGTGATCCGGACGAGATTTTCGCGTTTTCCGGCAGTCACCACGCGGCGTTTTTCAGCGCGCAGGGAATCGGCATCGCAGATCCAGACCGAGTTACCGGATACCGCCGCCGCAGGCACATACACGGACATGCTTGACGCTCCAGACACGGCGTTGCCGGTATTCCCACGATCGAGAGATGTTTCGAAAAACTCCACACGGCAAAGCATTTCGGGTCGCATTTTTTCGCTCGGATGCTCAATCCGGACTTTCGCCTGAAGAGTGTTCCGCTGAAGATCAGCAGCACCTTCAATCCGCGTCACCTCACCCTCGAAAATCTGGTCAGGAAGAAGGTTGCAGCGGATCTTCGCACGCTGCCCGACACTGAGTCCCGCGGCATCGGCCAACGGCACGTCCACCCTGACTTGCAGGTGTTCGGGATCGTAGAGCACCGCCACTGTCGCGCTGTCTTCCGCATCCATACCGACCATTTTTTTCTGACCGGGTGCGGCCATGAGGGACAGCACCCGCCCATCCGCCGGGGCGATGACTTTTGTCCGGGAATATGCCAGTTCGGCTTTTTCTAAATCAAATTCAGCTCCCTGAATCCGTGATTGCAGGGCAAGCACTTCGTAGGCGATCCGGTTGAGATTTTCTGCAATCTCCTCGATGCGCGCTTTCTCCGCATCCACTTCCGCAAGGTTACGGGTATGGTCAAAACGAACCCTGATCCGCTCATCCTCGGTGATCGCTCCTTTGGTCATTCTTTCATAGCGACCAAGCCTGTCCGCCGCCTCCTCCGCATCGGCTTCCGCAACCACGAGCGCGGCTTTCTGGATATCCATTTTCTTCAGCTGGATCTGCGTACCAACACAATGAGCATCGAACGAGGCTTTAAGATCCGCCAGTTTGGCTGCCATCAGGTCACGCTCGATCCGGGTGTCAATTCCGATCAAAGTAGCTAGCACATCCCCCTTTTTTACCAACTCACCCTCCAGCACGTGGACTCCATCAATGATCCCGTCGGTGAGTGCGGTCGCTTTGATCGGTAGCGGATCGGGCTCGATCCATCCGGATGCTTGGAACAAAAGTTTCCCGGCAACTCCCGGGGAATTTGCCGTTTCCGTTTCCGTTTCCGTTTCCGATGACACATTCCCTTTCTCCTCGATCGCGACCGCCGGAAACACCTCCACAGCCTTGGCAGGAAGCAGTCTGTCACGGAACAGAATCCCAAAGAGCAATGCGAACCCGAACAGGATCGCGAGCGGCAACAACCATGCGCCGAATCGCGCCTTGGCGGATTTCGGAGCTTCGTTGGTTTTAAAAATATGGCCGATAGACTGGCCGTTGGTAGACATGGTTTTCTGGTGCTTGAAGGTGACGGGATTCTTCCCGATGAATGAAAATGCCACCGCGTTAAATAAGTCGCGGGGCGGAAATTTCAGTCCGTATCCTTCAAATCAGCAAACGCCGCTGGGCGATAAACAGCCGCGAGCCATCCGGTGGGCCACGCTCTTTTTCTGGAAATACGCGCTCCACGCAACGGGCTGGAACGAATTCCCTGATCACAACCGGAACCATTGCCCACACGCCATCGGCGGCGGGAATCTGAACCGGGGTAGATTTGTTCGCATTTGGTAGAAGCTTTGCAGACGCCATGCAATCGGGCGCTGTGGGCTCGTGCTTTTCTTTCTTCGCGCAGCAGCTCTTTTCCTCCTTAGAGCAGTCCTCAGCACTGTTCACGAACTCCATGTTCATGGTGCAGAAATACCGCTGCAAACCGGCCATCGGCAAAACCGCGGCCATGGCTGCAAACAGAATAAAGGAGAAACAACGCATCGTGTTGGGGAGACTATAGACTATCCCGTTGGTTCCGCAAGGCTACAGGTTTTCACCCGCCGAACCGGATCGTGACGCCTTTTCTGCGCCACGCGGACGAGATGTTTTTTTCCAGTTTCTTGAAATCACCGCGGTCGAGCAAAGGAGCGAGAGCCACCTCTCCTTTGTTTCCGGCATGCAGACCTTTGAGGAATTTCGTAATTCTCCGAGCCTTGCCACCCCCTTCCATGTGGAAAAATAATGCGTAAGCAACAGGCCGAGAGCGTAGTTGCGGTTCGCCTGGTCGCCGGAAAAACTCGAGTAACCCATCAGCATGAAATCCTTGAGAGGAGGGGCAGAAATCTCAGTCCCAAGATTCCGACCGAAGCGACAGTCCTCACCCCTTGCTGTCACGTAGGCCAGAACAGAGTTTCCACGAATATCAGGACGGAACACACCGTTATTGTAAGGGGTGCTCGCCACGGCATCCTGCAAAGCCTCGTCGGTTGGATCCTCATCCCCATTCAACTGGATATTAGGAAAAACCGTATTCAGAACCATTTTTCCCGTTCCATCGGGGTTGAGGGTGAATTCCTGCTCGGTTTCGAAACACGAGTTCAGGAGCAAGCAACCTAAGGCAATGGCAAACCACGACGACAATCTATTGGAGAAACCTGATAACATGCCGGAATTGTAAAATTACCGAATACCCCCAACAAGCACTGATTCGTGACATCCCGCTGCACGCGGCTCAGATCACCTCGCCGCCAAGATATATTTCAGGACGGCTTCTTCATCCGCCTCGGAGATGCCAGCGTTCCACGCCATCCCCGGAGTGACAATGTGCCAGTCGTCCTTGGATACCTCGGAGGGCATCATCGGCTCATGGCAGCGACTGCACTGCGCCATGTAGACCCCGTAACCCTTTTGTAAAACAGCTAGATCTTCACTACTCTCAGCAGCCATCGCGGCAGTAGGCACGGGAATCTGCGGGCTCGGGGCACATCCAGCGAGCGCGATCACGGCGGCAAGTGCTGCAAAGGGCTTTTTCATGCTTACTTCTAGCCGAGAAAGGCAACTCGCTTCAATCACCATCTTGGATCACAGAGTGCTAAATTTTTCCCTGCGCATCAACTTTTGACAAATCCCCCGCCATTCATAGTCTCGTGCCGGAAACATCACCTATAGATCCCCTAAAACGTTACTGAATCATGAGCTTATATCTCGACTACCTCGCTGAAATTGAGGAACGCAAAACCGAAGGCCTGCATCCAAAACCCATCGACAGCGGAGAACTGCTGGCCGAAATCATCGCGCAAATCAAAGATCCCGCGAACGAGCATCGCGAGGAATCCTTGAAATTCCTCACCTACAACACCCTCCCCGGCACAACGTCCGCTGCCGTCGAGAAAGCCAACTTTCTCCAGCAAATCATCCTCAGTGAGGAAAATGTCCCTGAGATCACTCCCGACTTCGCCTTCGAACTCCTGTCCCACATGAAGGGAGGCCAGTCCATCGAAGTTCTCCTCGACCTCGTCCTCAAAGGCAAGGATTTCGAAATCGCCCAGAAAGCCGCCGAAGTCCTCAAGACGCAAGTTTACCTGTATGATGCCGACATGGCTCGCTTGGCAGATGCTTTCAAAGCTGGTTGCCCTGTCTCGAAGGATCTCCTCGAAAGCTACGCCCAGGCCGAGTTCTTCACCAAGCTCCCCGACATCCAGGAGGAGGTTCAGGTCGTCACCTTCGTCGCTGGCGAAGGCGACATCTCCACCGACCTCCTATCTCCCGGGAATCAGGCCCACTCCCGCTCCGACCGCGAACTCCACGGCCAATGCTTCATCTCGCCAGACGCCCAGCAAAGCATCAAGGCCCTACAAAAAATCCACCCCGACAAGAGCGTCATGCTCATCGCGGAAAAAGGCACCATGGGTGTCGGCTCCTCCCGCATGTCCGGCGTGAACAACGCCGCCCTCTGGACTGGTAAACCTGCCAGCGCCTACGTCCCCTTCGTCAACTTCGCCCCCATCGTCGCAGGCACCAATGGCATTTCCCCCATTTTCCTCACCACCGTTGATGTCACCGGCGGCATCGGCCTCGACCTCCAGAACTGGGTCAAAAAGAAGGATGCCGAAGGCAACTCCGTGAAGGACGCAGAAGGCGAGACCATCCTCGAACAAGCCTACTCGGTCGATACCGGCACCGTCCTCACCATCAACACCAAGGACAAAAAGCTCTACCAGGACGGTAAAGAACTCAAAGACATCTCCAAGGCCTTCACGCCTCAGAAAATGGAGTTCATGAAAGCCGGCGGCTCCTACGCCATCGTCTTTGGCAAAAAACTCCAAACCTTCGCCGCCAAGACTCTCGGCATCGTAGCCCCCACCGTCTTCGCTCCTTCCAAAGAAATCTCCCACGAAGGCCAAGGCCTCACCGCCGTTGAAAAAATCTTCAACAAGAACGCCGTCGGCACCACTCCAGGCAAAGTCCTCCACGCAGGTTCCGATCTCCGCGTTGAAGTCAACATCGTCGGCTCTCAGGACACCACCGGCCTCATGACCATGCAGGAGCTAGAGGCCATGGCCGCCACTACCATTTCTCCCATCGTCGATGGTGCTTACCAGTCCGGCTGCCACACCGCTTCTGTCTGGGATAAGAAAGCTCAAGAAAACACTCCGAAACTCATGCGCTTCATGAACGACTTCGGCCTCATCACCGGACGTGACCCCGAGGACAAGTATCACCCCATGACAGACGTCATCCACAAGGTCCTCAACGACCTCACCGTGGACGACTGGTCCATCATCATCGGTGGTGACTCCCACACCCGCATGTCAAAAGGCGTCGCCTTCGGAGCAGACTCCGGCACCGTCGCCCTCGCCCTCGCCACCGGTGAGGCCTCCATGCCCATCCCCGAGTCAGTCAAAGTCACCTTCAAAGGCACTCTCAAGGAGCACATGGACTTCCGCGACGTCGTCCACGCCACCCAGTCCCAGATGCTTGATAAATTCGGCGGCGATAACGTCTTCCAAGGCCGCATCATCGAGGTCCACCTCGGCTCCCTCCTCGCCGACCAAGCATTCACCTTCACCGACTGGACCGCCGAAATGAAGGCAAAAGCCTCCATCTGCATCTCCCAGCCGGACACCCTCATCGAATCCCTCGAGATCGCGAAAGGTCGCATCCAGATCATGATCTCCAAAGGCATGGACAACAAAAAAGGCGTCCTACAAGGCCTCATCGACATCGCCAACAAGCGCATCGCCGAAATCCGCTCCGGCGAAAAGGGACCACTCACTCCCGATGCCAATGCCAACTACCACGCTGAAATGGTCGTCGACCTCGACATCATCAACGAGCCCATGATTGCCGACCCCGACGTCCACAACGACGACGTCTCCAAGCGCTACACCCACGATGTCATCCGCGAGCTCTCCTACTACCAGGGCAAAAAAACCATCGACCTCGGCTTCGTCGGCTCCTGCATGGCACACAAAGGCGACTTCAAGATCGTCTCTAAAATGCTCAGAAACCTCGAAGAAGCCCAAGGCGAGGTCAAATTCCAAGCCCCTCTCGTCGTCACCGCCCCCACCTACAACATCATCGACGAGCTCAAGGCCGAAGGCGACTGGGACATGCTCCAAAAATACTCCGGCTTCGAGTTCGACGACAACGCCCCCAAAGGCGCCGCCCGCACCGAATACGAGAACATGATGTATCTCGAGCGCCCCGGCTGTAACCTCTGCATGGGCAACCAGGAAAAAGCCGAAAAAGGCGACACCGTCATGGCCACCTCCACCCGCCTCTTCCAAGGCCGCGTAGTCGAAGACTCCGACCGCAAAAAAGGCGAATCCCTCCTCTCCTCCACCCCAGTAGTAGTCCTCTCAGCCATCCTCGGACGCACTCCGAACCTGGAAGAATACAAAGCTGCGGTAGAAGGCATCGACCTCACCACCTTCGCCCCACCGGTCGAGGCTATGGTCGCCGCCTCCTAACACCCACCGGACCGCGAGCTTCAGCCCGCCCCACAGCCCCAGACAGCACCAAGTAGCGATCCCGCTTAAAGTCCGCCTAGATACCCCTGCCGAGTCGATTACTACAACGCCGGCGACATCCTCCCTTATGTATTGGATCAAATCCTCGAGTAAGGAGCCGGGACAATCCTGTCCCGAACAACCTTCTCAAAGCCGCCCTCAGTCAACTGAGGGCGGCTTTTTCGTTTTTGATCTAATTGCTGCTGTCGGAGTTTTGCTACGAAACCTGATTATTGACTCATCGTCCATAGACCTAACCGCTCGTTCGGCATGGACTTTGAGTCATGATGAAAAACGATCCGCTTCTTACTTCGCTGGGACAAAGAGTCCGCCAGCAACGAGAAAAGAAGCAACTCACACAAGAGAAGCTCGCAGAGTTTTCCGGCCTAGACCCCACCTACATTAGCGGAATTGAACGCGGCTTACGCAATCCCGGATTCAAAAACGTAGCCAAGATCGCCAAGGCACTCGAACTGACCACGTCCCAACTTTGTGAGGGGGTGGATCTATGAGTGCGAAAGCCTCAAAGAAAGCTAAAGCCCCCACAAGGAAGAGAGCTAAAGAAATCTTGCGAGAAGAGGCGGCTCCGTATTGTGCTGATCCTCAATCAAGTCCAAGTGAAGAAACAGACTTCGATCCGTCGTCTCCACGATTCATCGATCTGTTTTGCGGTATCGGTGGATTTCGCATCGCTTTCGAAGGAGTGGGTGGAGAATGCGTTTTCTCCAGCGACTACGATAAATTCTCCCGACAGACTTACGAAGCGAACTATGGCGAAATACCGGAAGGTGACATCAACGATGTTAAAGTAGAGGACATTCCAAGCCATGACATCCTTTGCGGTGGTTTTCCCTGCCAGCCTTTCAGTATTGCCGGAGTATCAAAAAAAATCAGTCTAGGTCGTGGGCACGGGTTTGATGACGTGAAGCAAGGGAACCTTTTCTTCTCTATCGCCGAGATTATCGATTACCACCGCCCTGCGGCTTTCGTCCTTGAGAACGTGAAGAATCTCAAAAGCCACGATAAGAGAAAGACCTTCAAAATCATCTTTGAAACTCTCACCAAAACGCTTGGTTACACGGTTTATACAAAAGTAATCGATGCTAGGTCTGTCGTCCCGCAACACCGGGAGAGAATCTTCCTCGTAGGATTTCGAGAGCCAAGACACTTCGAGTTCCCGGATTACCCTATGGCAGGCCCAAAACTTGGCAGCATCTTAGAACCGAAGCCTGATCCCAAATATACCCTGACGGATCACCTTTGGAACTACCTCCAAAACTACGCGGCGAAGCACAAAGCAGCTGGCAATGGATTCGGGTTCGGCCTCGTCACAAAGAATGATACGACCCGCACGCTCAGCGCTCGCTATCACAAGGATGGCTCCGAAATTCTCTTAGCTCAGAAGGGTAAGAATCCACGCCGACTAACTCCACGTGAATGCGCTAGGCTAATGGGCTATCCGGATAGCTTCAAAATTGAAGTCTCTAACACGCAGGCTTACAGACAGTTCGGCAATTCCGTCGTCGTCCCAGTTGTGGAGAAGATTGCAATTGCCGTAGCGGACGCATTGAAAGGCCCGGTTATGGGAAAGGACGACTTTAGGTTGTCCTTAACTGAAGAACCTGATGAGAAGTCAGAAGCTCCAGACCAAAAGCCCGTGTCCTATCGATCAACAAAACAAACAGCAAAAAAGAAGAAATGAAATACGGACAACTCTCTAGCTTGTTCAAAAGCTTCGCTTGGAAACAGCTCACAGCTGTCGAAGCGGATGCAACTGCATCGAATGGTCATGAGTTGAATTCTTCGAGCCGGTTACGTGAGATTCTCGGAACTACAGCACGAGAACAGAAAAAGGGAGCCGGTATAGCTACGCAGTTTCACTACCTCTCGGATTCCGACGAAGAACCACTCGAAGCAACAGGTTTTTTGAGTTGGTATGATTCACGCAAGGCCAACCCCAAGAGAAGCGCGGAGTGGCGTTTGTATTATTCAGACAATTCTGTAATCGGCCAAGAGGGTCGTGCTGTCGCTGGGGACTTCCTAGTAATCGCATTCTCTGCGGACAACGAGACAGCGACCGTTTTTATCGCTGAAGCCGGTTCTACAAGTGAGCGCCAACTGCAATGGCTTTTTGGCATCAGCGACAGTGAGCAGCTCAAATTTGGTATGGCTGACGTAGGAGAGGAACAAATGATCGACCTCACCCGTGCCAAGATTCTGGAAGCTGCTGGCATCATTGTTCCCGCCGAGGATGACTCTCTCTTGGAGAAGATACTCAAAAAATTCGGCTCCGAGTTTCCAACAACAGCAGTATTTGGAAAGTTCGTCCGCGGCAACCTTACGAAAATCCGTGCAGAGGACGATGCCGACCTAGCCCTGACAGAGTGGATGGAACGGGAAGAGTTCGCTTTCCGGGTGTTGGAGAAACATATTGTTGAGGAACGACTTAAGAGAGGTTTCAAAGACGTGGACGATTTTGTGAAATGTTCGCTTTCCGTACATAATCGCCGCAAGTCGCGTGCTGGCCATGCGTTTGAGAACCATTTGGCAGAAGTTTTTCGCGTTAACGGCTTAGTTTTCGAAAGGACGGCCAAACTTGAGAACAAAGCCAAACCGGACTTTCTCTTTCCCGGTGCCACCCAATATTTCGACGATGAACTTGTCGGCCTTGTGACGCTTCTAGGTGCCAAGACGACTTGCAAAGATCGTTGGAGGCAGGTTCTCGCCGAAGGTCCACGCGTTAAAAAAAAGCACCTCGTTACGTTGGAAGCTGCGATCAGTTCCAATCAGCTTTCAGAGATGAGGCAGCATAAGTTACAACTCGTTGTTCCTGCCGCATTGCACCCGACATACTCAGCTTCAGAGCGTGGAGGAATCTGGGATCTAGCGACATTCATCGAATCCGTTCAAAGCAAGCAGAGCAAAGTGGCCATCTAAGAATGTGTCATCGGGGTCTCATCGGGGGCAGGTCTCGCATTTCAACATTTTTTCTCCAGACGAAGCGCGTGTTTCAGCTCGCACCAGTGATCGGCAATAAAACTAGCCCTGCTCTTTCCGCAGAAACACCAGATCGCTCCCGGACGAATCCTTTTTGCTAAATTTATAGCCCGCAGTCGTAAATTCTTTTAGATCTTCTGCGTCCTGAATTCCCTCACGGACAATGAAGTCCGCCAATCTTCGGGGTCAGGAGTATCATCTTCACATTTCTTCCTAGAAACGACGCTTGCCCGAATACGCTAATTTGAGAACTTTTCACTTGTGGGATA
>CAJQKQ010000029.1 GCA_905478925.1 uncultured Verrucomicrobiales bacterium | reverse complement strand
CGAGAGGATTTCACAGTCATTTCCGGCACCTCCCATCCGGGAGTGAAAGGTGGCCATTCGGCGGAGGCTTCGATTTTCTCCGCCTGCCCAATGGAGCGAAATTCCGCGAAGTCAAACACGGTATCCGTCGACCAGCTCATGACCAAACACCTCGGCCACCACACGCGCTTCCCTTCCCTGGTGCTGAACACCAACGGCTCCCGCTCCCCCTCCTACACGGAAAACGGCGCGATGATCCCGGCCATCAACGACGCCCGCGAGCTCTTCGCCCAACTCTTCACCGAGGACTCCCCGGCTGCGAAAATACGCCAGACGGAGATCAACGGCCGCGGCCAATCCATCCTCGATATCGTACGCGACGAGACCAAGGCGCTCGGCCGCCAGCTTGGCCAGGGCGACCGGGAAAAAATGGACGAGTGGCTCACCTCCGTTCGTGAACTCGAAGCCCGGCTCGAAGCGAACGAAGAATGGATCAACCGACCGAAACCAAAGGTCGGCTCCCATCCCGCACCGGCCGAAAACAACAACGCGCCCGACCAAATGCGTGCGATGCTCGATGTCGTTGCGCTCGCCCTTCGCACCGATTCCACCCGTTTCGTGACCCTGCACTGTACGGGAAACAACGCTCGCGCCCTCGATGGCGTCGAGGAAGCCTACCACTCCCTTTCCCACCACGGAAAAGATCCGAAGAAACTCGAACAGCTCGCCATCGTCGAAAAAACCACGGTCGACAACTGGGGAAACTTCCTCCGCGAACTGAAGAAAAACGGCATCCTCGACGACACCATGGTTCTGCTCACCTCAAACCTCGGCAACGCCTCGTCCCACAACAACCGCAACATGCCAGTCCTCTTCGCAGGCGGCGGCTACCGTCACGGCCACCACCTAGCCTTCTCCCAAACCGACAACTACCCCCTTCCCAACCTCTACTTGAGCATGTTGGAAAATATCGGATTGGAGAACGAAAGCTTCGCCACCTCCACCGGCACAATGCGCGGCCTGGAAAAAGCGTAGCGGCGATCTTCGGTCGCACGTTTTTCACACCGTAGCGGCGGATTGTATCTGCCAAGCAAAGCGCGCCATGGATTCCCTTCCGTTCCGCATGCAGATCCGGCAGAAAGAACAATACCCTACCTCAATCAGATGATTCGGGACAAGTGACAGCGACCGAAGATCGCTCGCCACTTTCGCATTGCACACGAAACCAGTGTGCACTATCTTCGTGTAATGAAAAACATCACACTCAGCGCGGACGAGAATCTCATTGAGATGGCTCGTGCAGAAGCCCGTAAACGCAAGACTTCGCTAAACGTCCTTTTCCGAGAATGGCTTGGGGAAATCGCCAACCGTGACGCGGCGCAGAAACGGGCGGACGAAGTGATACGGAATCTGTCAAAACATCTCGCCTTTGAGCAAAAATTCACACGCGACGAGCTGAATGAGCGCTGAATACTTCATGGACACGAATATCTTCATTTATGCCTTTTCACCACACGAAATAGCGAAGAGATCACGTGCCGCTACTCTGATCAGGGAAGCGCTACAGGAATCGAAAGGAGTGATCAGTTCGCAGGTTTTCCAAGAGTTCTTAAACGTGGCAATCCACAAGCCCTCGGCTGCCGTGCCATCCGAAGTTCTGACGGATTATATTGACCATGTTCTCTCACCCCTGTGCCGGGTTTTTCCTAACCCTTATCTTTATAAAAACGCGATCCGACTTCACCGAGAAACCCAATATCGCTTCTACGATTGCCTCATTCTTGCCGCAGCGTTGGAGAGCGGAGCAAAAATTCTTTACTCCGAAGACTTGCAGCATGACCGGGTGATCGGTGATCTTAGAATCGTGAACCCGTTCCTGTAGCGGCGATCTTCGGTCACCCCTCTTCCAACATCTTCCAAACAAAACGGGATCGTCCGCAGCGGATCGCGTCCGCAACGGCGATCATTTCCAGTAACCAGTCCCTGGCTGTCGTGAGGCTTAAATCGTGGGTTCACATAGCGCTTCCACCGGGCAGGCACCCGATGGCACCCATCAAAGCACGAACCAAAGGCTGCCAGTGCGGCGAACCTCTGCTTCGTGCGGGCTTTTACAGACGAATAATCACACTACCGTTTTAAAACGATTTTTTAAGCATCTCCCCGCAACAGACCAAGAGAGCAACAGACCAACTGGCATTACAGGAATGTTAGGTAATCTTTACAATCACTTGAAAAATCCTCTTTTCCCGTCCCGTATGCTTGCCAAGTCCTCTCCGACTCGATAATCCCCTCTGACACATTTGAAAACCTTATGAGTAAACCAGACGCAATCGCACCAAACGCCAGCCGACTCCTATGGGCCGGATTCACCGCCATTCTCGCCGCAGGCGTCGGCTTCGCCATTCGTGGCGGTATTTTTGATAACTGGTCCAGGGAATACGGATTCACCGGTGCCCAGCTCGGCGCTATCGGTGGCGCAGGTTTCTCCGGATTCTGTTTCGGAATCATCATCGGCGGCGTGATCGTGGACAAGATCGGCTACGGAAAGCTGGTTTTCGTCGCACTGCTCTGCCACATCCTTTCAGCTTTCGTCACCTTCGGTGCCAGCAGCCCTGAGAACGCATATAATTTCCTCTTCTGGGGAATGTTCATCTTCGCCTTCGCAAACGGCACTCTCGAAGCCGTTGCCAACCCTCTCGTCGCGACATTGTTCCCGAAGCAGAAGACCCATTACCTCAACGTGCTCCACGCAGCATGGCCTGCCGGGATGATACTCGGGGTTGCCGCCGGCTGGCTCCTTGACGACAAGATGGAAATTGCTTGGAAATACCAACTCGCCCTCTACCTCATCCCAACCGCCGTTTACGGCCTCATGTTCCTCGGGCAGAAATATCCGAAATCCGAAGCAGCCAAAAAGGGCGCGAGTTTCGTCCAAATGTTCAAGTCCGTCGGCATCCTCGGCGCACTTGTCGCCTGCTACCTGCTCGCCCTTTTCTTTGGCGATATCTTCAAGGGCGTCGCCCCTGAGAATGCCAACCTCATCGGCTACGGCATCGGTGGAGCACTCCTCATCGCCGTCGCTGTGATGACCAAGTTCTCCATCGGTTCGTTCCTGCTCTTCGTCCTCTTCATCACCCACGCTCTCATCGGCGCGGTCGAGCTCGGCACGGACGGCTGGATCCAGAACATCACCGGAAACCTCTTCACCTCGGAGCAAGGCAAATATCTCTTCCTCTGGACCTCCGCCATCATGTTCGGTCTCCGCTTCAGCGCCCATTGGCTTGAGACGAAACTCAAGCTGTCCCCAATCGGACTTTTGTTCGTCTGTTCGATTCTTGCCTTCATCGGCCTGAGCATGGCGTCGAACATGGAGTCCTTCGCTATGGCGCTGGTCGCCCTCGGCATCTACGCAGTCGGCAAGACCTTCTTCTGGCCCACCATGCTTGCCATTGTCGGTGACCGCTTCCCACACACCGGCGCGGTGGCCATGTCCATCATGGGCGGCATCGGAATGCTTTCCGCCGGCCTCATCGGCGGCCCGGGACTTGGCTACGCGAAAGACCGCTTCTCCGGCGAAGAGCTGAAGAAGGCGGACGCGGCAGTCTACGCCGAATACAAGGCAGAGGAGCCTTCTACCTTCCTGAACATTCCCGCCACCACAGCGTTCGGATTGAATGGCATCAAGCTTGCCGAAGCGAAAGATGCCGAAGAGCCGACCGCAGCACAGCAGAGCGTCGTCCAAGCCGACCAGTCAGGAGATCGCCGCACCCTCAAGGCAGATTCCTACATCCCAGCTGCAATGGCGGTCATTTACCTCCTCATGTTCCTCTATTTCAGAACCCTAGGCGGATACAAACCGCTCAGCATTGAGGAAATGGCAGGCGGAGTCGAAGGCCCCGTCGCCTAATCTCGGTTGTTTCAATTTACTGACGGCGCGCCCTGAAAAGGGCGCGCCGTTTTTCTTTTCCCTTGCCTACCATTGCCCTGCGGGTCTCAAATCATGCAGATGGAAAAAGCCCATGACCAACCCGGATCTGCCGGAGCCGCACCTACGGCGCGGTTCTTACGGGTATGGGTCGCGCTGTGCTTTCTTTTCCTGATGTCCCCCGCCCATGCCGGAGTGAAGGTAAACCTCGCAGACGGCTTCGATTTCCCCGTCGGAAAACCGAATTCCGCCGGATACTACAAGGCGCGGGGGCTGCGCCTTCGTTCCCCCACCCATTTCGGGGAGGACTGGAATGGGCGTGCCGGCGGAAATTCCGACCTCGGGGATCCCGTCTATTCCTGCGCTGGCGGGGTTGTCACCTTCGCACACAACGTCCGCCAAGGGTGGGGTAACGTCGTCCTTGTCCGCCACGCATACCGCGACCCATCAAGCGGAAAGGTGAAATTCGTCGATTCCCTTTACGGCCACCTCAACAAGATGTTGGTCAAGGTCGGTCAAAAAGTGAAACGCGGGGAGCAACTGGGCGAGATCGGGAGCAACTTCGGAATGTACCCCGCTCACCTACATTTTGAAATTCGCCACAATATCACCGCCGGCATGCACCGCAACAGCATCCCGTCCAATCTCGCAAACTGGGCGGATCCCACCAAGTTCATCAACAAATACCGCCGCCTCAACCGCGAGTGGCGCGGCGTAGCGGTTCCCACCGGCACCTACAAGGAATACCGAGGCTTCAAAGGCCTCTGACTCGCTGCGCTCGAAACTCTAAATCTTAAAATCTAAATTCCAAACTCCACGGCAGGAAAACCCTCTTAAGCCGTTGCTTCTTCTTTCGGATGTGAAATTTAGAATCTAAAGTTTCCCCTTTCATGTCCCGCAAGCGTTCGAAATCAAATTCAGTCGTTCCCATCCTCATCGTCGTCGCCGCAGTCGCGATCTGGGGTTTCGATGCCTACAAGCTGGGGGATTTCAGACAGAATACGGGAGGCGAAGGCCCGCAGAGCCATGAGGCGGGATCCCCGTCTTCATCGGAAAAACCCGCCCGCACCGGGAGATACGACACCTACACCGGCTGCACCCTCGTCCCGGACCGCAGCAACGACGGCGATTCCTTCCGAGTAATGCTCCCGGAAGGCCGCATGGAAATCATCCGCCTGTATTTCGTAGACAGCCCGGAAAGCGCATTCAAGACCTACGGCGGCGGGCGGAACAATCACCGCCGCATCGGCGATCAGGCGGCGGACATGGGAGGCATCACTCCGCAGCAAGCGGTGGAGATCGGGAAAAAGGCCAAGCAGTTCACCTTATACCATCTCGAAAAAAATCCGTTCACGCTCCATACCGAATGGGACAGCCCGTTCAACGACAAGCGCTACCACGGCTTCATCAAGCTCCGCTACAACGGAAAAAACCGTTTCCTCCACGAACTGCTCGTCGAGAAAGGCCACGCCCGCATCCACACGAAAGGCTCCCAACTCCCCGGCGGCACATCCGAGGGCAAGCAGGAAGACCATCTCTACGATCTCCAGCGCACAGCGAAGTCAGCCAAAGCCGGCGCCTGGAGCCTCTAATATGGAGCGCGGCTTTTGCCAGCCGCTGTCTCAAACGCCGACCCAAACAAAAGCCCTCCAAACCATCGCCAACCCCAGCGGCTTCAAAATCCGCGCTCCACAACCCTCATGCGCATCTACACACTCAAAACCTGCGACAGTTGCCGCAAGGCCACCAAATGGCTCCGAGAAAACGAAATCCTTTTCGAGGAAATCCCCATCCGTGAAACCTCGCCATCAGAAGCCGAACTCCGGACTGCCCTGAAATCCACCGGCAACATCCGCAAGCTCTTCAATACATCCGGCCAGGATTACCGGAACCTTGGTATAAAGGATAAACTCCCCACCCTCTCCGAAGCCCAAGCCATCTCACTGCTCGCCTCGAACGGCAACCTGATCAAACGCCCCTTCTTCATTTCGGGTGAAACCGTCCTCGTCGGCTTCAAGGCGGAGGTGTGGATGACGGCGCTCTGCCTTGGTTGGTAATTGTTCTCCGATGATCCGCTTTTCAGCTTTTCAGCTTTTCAGCTTTTACCCACCCTCCCGCCATGCCGATCTCCGATTTCGCCAACTCATTCATCTGCGACCTCGTCGCCTACGAACCAGGAAAACCCATCGAGGAAACCGCCCGCGAGCTTGGCCTCGACCCGGCCTCCATCGTCAAGGTCGCATCGAACGAGAACCCGCTCGGCCCCTCCCCGCTGGCCAAGGAGGCGATCAGAATCGCCGCCGAACAGGCGCACATCTACCCCGACGGCGGCGGCCACAAGCTGCGTGGCAGAATCGCGGAAAAGCTTGGCTTCGAAATCTCCAACATCGTCCTCGGCAACGGCTCCAACGAGATCATCGAGCTGCTCTGCCACACCTTCCTCAACCGCGATGCGGAACTCATCGCGGCGAAGCACGCCTTCGTCGTCTACAAGCTCATGGCGTCCCTTTTCGGAGCCAAATACATCGAGGTCGATGATCCGGATTTCATCCACGACCTCGACGCGATGGCCACTGCGATCACGGAGAACACCCGCCTGGTGTTCATCGCGAACCCGAACAATCCCACCGGCACCCAGGTCACCCAGGAGGCCATCGATGCGTTTGTGGAGAGACTCCCACCTCACGTCATCGCCGTTTTCGACGAGGCGTATTTCGAATTCCTCGACACCCCGCCCGACGTCCTCAAGCACATCCGCGCCGGGAAAAATGTCATCGTGCTGCGCACCTGTTCGAAGATCCACGGCCTCGCCGCCCTGAGGATCGGGTACGGGATTGCTCCGGAATCGATCACCGCTCTTCTCCAGAAAGCCCGCCAGCCATTCAACACCAATGCCCTCGCCCAAGCAGCCGCCCTCGCAGCGCTGGACGATGAGGAACACATTTCCAAAACAAAGGCGATCAACCGGCAGGGTCTGGATTTCTACGAACAGGCGTTCACCGAGCGTGGCATGAAATTCGTTCCTTCCGTCGCGAATTTCATCCTCGTGGAAGTCGGCGACGGCAATCTCGTATTCAGCGAAATGCTGAAACAGGGGGTCATCGTCCGCGCGATGGCCGGTTACAAGCTGCCCGAATGGGTGCGAATTTCCATCGGCACGCCCGCGGAGAACGCCCGCGCCTTGGAAGTCCTGGATTCCGTGTTGGAGCGCTGACTTTAGTCGGCAGCCGGACACTTTCGATCAGCTATTTACAATCTCTCTCTATCGCACAGACTCCCGCCCCATGAATTTCACCGGCATACACACCGCGCTCATCACTCCGTTCCGCGACGGAAAACTCGATATTCCGGCATACGAAGCACTCATCGAGCGCCAGATCGCAGGTGGCGTCAACGGCATCGTCCCGGTCGGAACCACAGGCGAATCCCCCACTCTAGGCGCCGAGGAGCACATCGAGGTGATCCGCCTGGCGGTCAAAGTTGCCAATGGCAGGGTCAAGGTCATCGCCGGAACCGGCGCAAACGCCACAGCCGAGGCAATCCAACTCACCAAGGCAGCCGAAGACCTCGGCGTGGACGGCTCGCTGCAGGTCTGCCCGTATTACAACAAGCCATCGCAAGAAGGCCTCTACCTCCATTTTAAGGCCATCGCGAACTCCACCTCCCTGCCCATCATGCTCTACAGCGTGCCAGGCCGTTCCTCAATCGAGATCGCTCCGGAAACCGCCGCCCGCCTCGCCGGCGACTGTAAAAACGTGACAGCTATCAAGGAAGCGGGCGGCTCGGTCGACCGCATCAACCAACTCGTCCAGGCACTACCCGACGGCTTCGGTATCCTGTCCGGAGATGACCCCCTGACCCTTCCCTTCGTTTCCTGTGGCGCAAATGGACTTGTCTCCGTGGCATCGAACCTGATCCCCGATGTCATGTCCAAGCTCGTCGCCCACTGCCTCGCCGGAGAGTTCACCGAGGCCTTGGCGATGCAGAAGCAATACTATCCCCTCATGCGCGGTCTGATGTCCCTCGATGTCAATCCGGTGCCGATCAAGACAGCGGTATCCCTGCAAGGCCACTGCACCGACGAGCTGCGCTTGCCCCTCGCACCACTGGCGGATGACAACCTCTTCGCCCTCCGAGCGCTTCTCAAATCCTACAACCTGATCTAATTTCAGTTTTCAGCATTTACCCATATGACACCCAAACTCTTCAGCCCCGGCCCGGTCGATGTTTCGCCCGAAACCTTCGCAGCGATGTCGCACACGATGATCGGCCACCGCGGCTCCGATTTCGAAGCGCTCTATGCATCACTACAGCCCGGACTGAAAGAGATCTTCGGCACCGCACGCCCCGTTTTTCTCTCCACATCCTCCGCATGGGGCATGATGGAAGGAGCCCTCCGCAATCTCGTCCGCAATAAGGTTCTCTGCCTCTGCTGCGGCGCGTTCTCCGACAAGTGGCTCGATGTCGCGAAAAAATGCGGGTACGAGGCGGAGGCAATCCAGGTCGAGTGGGGACAAGCCATCGATCCCGAAGCCGTCCGCGCAAAGCTTTCCGAAGGCGGCTTCGATACGGTCACCTTCATCCACTCAGAGACATCCACCGGCGTCCTCAACGACCTCACGGAAATCTGCAAGGTCGTCAAATCCTTCCCCGACACGATGCTCGTCGTGGACACGGTTTCATCGCTCTCCACCGTCGATATTGATGCGGATGCGAACGGGATCGATGTCTGCCTTGCCGGTGTCCAGAAGGCTCTCGCCCTCCCTCCCGGTCTCGCGCTCTTCGCAGTTTCCGAGGCGGCCATGGAACGCGCCAAAGACACCCCGAACCGCGGCTACTACTTCGATTTTATCGAGTTCGCCAAGAACGATGAAAAGAACAACACCCCGACCACCCCCTGCATCGCCACCCTCTTCGGTCTGCAATACATCCTCGAGGAAATCTCCAAGGAAGGCTTCGCAACTCGCAAGGCTCGCCACGCCAAAACAAATACCATGATCCACGCATGGGGCGCGAAACACGGATTCGAACTTTTCGCACCCGATGGCAACCGTTCCTTTGCCCTAACCTGTTTTACCACCCCCGAGGGCTTCGACCTTTCCGCTTTCATCAAGGCACTGAAGACGAAGCATAATTTCCTCATCAACGGTGGCTACGGCAAGATCAAGGGAACGACCTTCCGCATCTCGAACATGGGCAACGAAACCGAAGCCACGATGCAGGAATTGATCGATGCGATGGACGACGTGCTCGCCCAGTCCTGACCACAGGCGGCTTCCGCCCGCTCAGAAAAACGTGGAGATGCTTTCCATATCCCGCACCCCCAGGAGAACGAACACATAGTCTCCATTGGTCCAGCTTGCCTCGGCCCAGTGTCCGGACTGCTCGATCAGGGGGCTTGAGATCCCCGGCAGTTCGCCCCCGACGTCCTTGCGCCTGAAAATGACCAGATGAACGGTGCCGCCCGCATCATCGAAGCACAGCAGAGATCCGCGCTTCCCGTCGATCACAAGCTCCCGGCAACCCAAGCCTTTCACACCGATCAGACCAGGCGGGAGATACCCCTGTCCACATGGTAAACCCTTGCCCCTGAGATAGGAAATCAGATTAGGAGCATGTTTACTTTCCTGATCCAGGCTGAAGATCGGTGACTCAAACGTCCTGACAAATCCAGCCTGCACCGCCTCGATCGTTATCCTCTGTTCACTTCCGGCGATGCCATTCTTCTGCCTGCCGTCGACGAAAACGAACGCCAACGCAATCCCGGCCGCCGCCGCAAGTGGGATACCGAAACGCTTCCATCCGAAGTTGACTCGTTCCACCTTGGCGGTGCGCTCCATGGCCTCCAGGGTGTGCTCGCGCAACCCGGTCGGCACCTCGATCCCAGCCATCGCGCTGATCATTTCCTCCTGCCCTTGCGAGTCTACCTTCGGAAACCCCTGACCGTCCCTCACCATCGCGAGGAGTACACTCTCGCGCAGCCCCTCAGGCAGATCGACCCGCGCAAGCGCCTCGGCGAACTCAGCATCGAATGCGCGCTCGCGCATCAGCCATTCCCCGAGTTCGCGGTCGCTGGTGGCCATTTGCAAGGCCTCGGTAAAATCATTGTCCAAGGCATCCGCCCCATCCGGCCGGAAGCTTCGCAATACGAACTTTGCTCGCTCTTTATCCATTGTTGTTCTGAAAAAGTTCGGGGTTCACATCCACCAGATTCTTTGGGCCGCTCGAAGGCTCCGCAACCATCCTCTTTCTTAGCAACTCCTTGCCCCGCGAAAGCCGTGACATCACCGTCCCGATTGGAACGTCGAGAATCTCCGCGATTTCCTTGTAGCTGTGCTGTTGGAGATAGAACAACGCCAGCGGAGCTTGGTAGATTTCATCCATCTCACGGAGTAATTCCACCGCCCTCTGCCCGTCCATCTGCCGCTCCGCGTCATCCTCGCCACCCGCCTCCGCCCCGAGGGAGTTCTCATCGATCGGCTCATCGGAAAAGCGAGCCATCTTCCTGCGTTGCCCGAGGAACTCGCGATGGAGTGTCGTAAACAGCCACGTTTTCGCCTTACTCCTGTCCCTGAGCTGCGAGTTTTTCTCCGCCCAGATACAGAATGTCTCCTGCACAAGATCCGCCGCCCGATCCGGGCTCCTCGTCAGCGAGTAGCCAAACCGGTAAAGCGCCTGGTAATGGGCATCAACCAATTCTGCAAATTCACTCATACCTGCAGCATAGGAGCGCTTTCCCCCAACCGCTATTCCGAATATTCTTCGATTCGCGAAAAACGTTCGCATCGCTTTCCGTAACGGAAAATTCCTAAGAAACACCCAGTTCAGCCCAGCCCTCGCAGCAATCACGCAAGGCCGCGCTCATTGCCACCCCTTGATTCTCTCTACCAGCTGTCCTTCACTCTTTGGGTCGGCTGATTTCCCCTCATATTTCAAGCCGTAGTGGTAGCCAAGCAGATCGTCGGCAAAGCCCGGCTTGCCCTCAATTTCCTCCAACTGCCTCCGCAAGGTCGCCCCTGCGGGCCAGCGTAATCCTCTATCCTCACAAGCCCTCCTCCACGCACGTAAATATCCGCCTTTCCGCCCCAAGCTCGCGGTCGTTGCAAATCCCCCGCCATCGGAAGGCCGCCTCCAGCCTTTCACCATGAAAACGATCAACGCCGCAACCCCGAAGGCGGCCATCAGCCCCAACGCGACCTTTGCAACATGATCGTTGTTGGCAAGCTCGGGGATTTCCTCGTCCGTGAGTATCTCATCGGGGGACGGCGGAAGCTCCCCGGAAGCCGCTGACCTAGGCACGCCTCCACCCCCGAGCACGACCGGCGGAGTCGGCTCCATGACCGCCCAGCCGTATCCCGGAACATTCACCTCCACCCAGGCGTGCGCCTCACGCGCCCGAAAAACGAACATCAGGCTCTCCTTGAAATACTCGCCGCCAGCCCAGCCGTATGCGACCCGGGTTTCGAGCCCCAGTTCCCTTGCCATCAGCGCACCCGCGGTGGCGAAAAACTCGCAGTGCCCCTTTTTCTCCCCGAACAGGAAGTTCTCCAACGGATCGAGATCTCTTGGGTTCTCAGTCACCAATGAATAACCGTAAGTCTTCCTGAGGAACGCTTGGATGTTCAGAAGTTTTTCGAGGACATCACCCTCTCCTGCAGCCTTCGCCGCCAATTCGGAGAATCGCCCTTTTCTCGATGCGCCGGATACCGTCTGCCTGACATCCCGTCCCTTGAGATCTTCCAGCCCAAGCGGCAGCGAACCCGCCATGTAGCCGTATCCGTTGGAGCCGCTGGCATCGGGAAGCAACACCATCCCTTCCGCCGCAACGCGCAGTTCTGGAAGTCTTACCGCCCTGACACCTTGAAGCGCCGTCAGGACATCTCTCCCCCCCGTATCCTTCCCGTGGAACACCTCGTGCAGGATCTCGCCTTTGCGACGATCCCCGAACCGAATCCACCCGCCTTCATTGGCCTCCACGGTGTTGTCGCGCAAATTTCGGGTGCTCCAGACACCGTTCCTGAAGTCATCGAGCGCAAACGCCCTCACATAGGTTTTCCGCTCCAGCAGTTTCTGCGCATCCGTCTCGCGCGAAAGCCTGATGAACACCTCGGGTTTCACCCCGGGTTTCAGGTTCGTCCGCCTCGGCAACGCCCTTCTTCCCTCATCGCTCCATAGCCAGTTACCCGTGCCCGCTACCGAGGCGGCATCCACAGCTCTCTCCGCCGCGGCTTCCGGCTGCAGTTTCGCCTCGATCATCACCGCCACCTCCTCCAAGGGCGCCGGTGCTGCGCTGAGCACCCAAAGGAAACCACATTCCAGTGCCAGTATACCCATGCCGATCGCCAGGAAGTCACGCCACCTCGGGTTCCCTGATCCTTTTGCGACAAGAAGATCTTCGCCCTTGCGGCGCACGGCCCACCAACCCAGCCCGCCGACCAAAAGTAGCACCGCGAGGCAAGATCGAACCAGCGGAGGGAAAGCCTCCGGCACCCCCCTCAGAAGGACATATGCCAGGGCTCCCGAAAGACAAAGGACAACGAGTCTCGCGATCATGGCTGCCCCCCTTTGCCGGAAGCGGAGCCATTTTTACGGGAACCATCGTAGGCGCAAATATCGACCAGCACGGGCGGAATCGACAATTCCGTCACAAACCCCTCCCACCCCACGCGCGGCATATCGGAAATGACTACAATGCACTCATGTTCCTTTGCCCTGCCCAGCGCGGCAATGAGGTCATGCGCCTCCGTCCCCGGCACCCTCTCCGCAACCATGATCGCCTCGCGTGCATCAGCGAGCTGCCTGCGCGTCCTTACCTCGTTTTCCTCCCACCCATTGAAATCATCCACCCACCTCACTGCCATGCCCCGGCCGACCAAAGCCCCCAACGACCCGAACAGGAGCGACAGAGCCTTCTCGAACCGGTCGGGCCGGATGAGGTTCCCGTCTCCGCCGTAGGAGTGAAAAACCACCATGCATCCCTCCGCCTGCGATCCGGGAGGCTCGTCCTCTCTCACCAGCATCGCACCACCCGCAGCTTCCGATCTCAGGCTCGCGGCCCAGGCGATCCGTCTCAGGCCGTCTCCGCCGCGCCTTTCGCGCAGACTCTTCCACTCACCGATCCCACCGAAATGCCTCGAAGCCCCGAACGGCGATCCGTCGAGCAGATACCCACCGAGATACAACTCACGAGGCACAAGGAGTTTCGGCAAGACACCAATCTCTGCAACAACCGGCACATCCCGCGCAAACGTCATCAAACCCAGCGGAAATGCGGATCGCAGCCGGCCGTGGTGAGCCTTGGTGAGCCCCCGCTTGCGAAGCACCACCCTGTCCCCGATCTCGGCGATTCCTTTGCTCCCGATCCAGGGCGATCTCCCGGACAACTCCCTCTCCCCCATCACCAACATGCGGAACTCGATCCAAAATCCGTCGAACGCACGACCTTCATTCGCTAGAACAAGCTTTGCCGAGAAACCTTTCCCGGATTCGACCCTGCGCGGCCCGCGGAAATACAATCTCAGCCCACCCAAGTTCATCCGCCCGAAAATCCAGGCCACGGGGAACAAGACGCCCACCGCGAGACCCATCGATGCCATCACACCGTCAACCCGCCACATCCCCACCACGAACAGCGAGACGCCCAAACCGGCAAGGATCAGCCCCCTCCGGGTCGATGAGATCCGGATTCGTCCCGTGCTTCCATCACCCTCAGTGGGTGAAATTGGATTTTTTACGTCCTCCATCGCCTTGATCGGATCCGGCCTGGCTCCATTCCGGCTCCTTCGCGTCCGCCCAAAGCTCCTCAAGCCCGTAGAAATCTCTCATCTCCTCATGCATCACATGCACCATCACATCAATGTAATCGAGAACCACCCAGCGTGAATCAACCTTTCCATCCGAGTGCACCGGCTTGACCTTGGACTCCTTTTCCACGATTCCAGCCACTTCCCGGATGATCGCACGCAGGTGCGGCATCGAGGATCCCGCGCATACGATCATGAAATCCGTTAGGTTCGACACCCCACGCATATCCCAAACCCTAATGTTTTCGGCCTGCATCTCCTCTGCAGCCCTCACACACACCTTTGCCAACTCTTCTCCTTCGATCGCCATAAATATTACCTTCGAAGACGGATCATAGCCCGTCACAAGTGAGCAATGCAACCCGCATTCCACGGAGTGTCAGCTGAACTCAAAAGCCGATCAGCGACACCAACTCCTGATCGCTGAAACGGTCGAGGTGATCCGCAGCGGCCATCAGCATCTCGGCCTCGGCCACCTCCTCGATCTGCACCCACTGCTCGTCGAAAACCGTGGATACCACTTTCGGATCATCCCCGGAACCAGCATCCGGCTCATTCAACAGGAACAGCGCGGCGAAAACCCCACAGGCGGCAACGGCAGCCCAAGGCGAAAATCTCAACACGTTTGACCACCAAGGAGCAGCCTCAGGCAACAGCCTCACCGCCCGCAACGTATCATCCGCAAACCTCGTCCCCGCCTCCTTGGGTGCAGCCTTTCCGAGCAGATCCCAGGTGGTATCGCCTTCCTTCCACTCGTTGTTGTCCTTCACTGCTTTCATTTTACATCCTCAAAACACCGTTCCGATTCAAAAGTTTCGCAAAAGTTTTACTACTTCAGACCCCCCGCCTATCCCCCCACAAGCGGACATGCAGCCGATCCGAGAAGCGGAACCCGAGTTCGCGGCACCTTCCCGCCAACCAAGCCGCAAGCTTATCGATCTCCGCCACGCTCCTGCCCTCGGGCATCAGAATCACCCGTGTCGGTGAAATCCCGGTTTTCGCCATGATACCAAGCACCTCCTCAATATCCCGCTCGCCCTGCACCACAAATTTAAACCACGCCTTCCCGGTCGCTGCCAGCCCATCCAAAACGTCCGTTTTGATTCGCAGTTCCTCCGACATTCCACTGTTCGCCAGCTTGGGCGAAACATTGAACTGCCCCATACCCGCAATCAGCGCCTCACCCGGCATCTGCGTCCCGTTTGTCTCAATCTCGAAAAACCATTCCTCGCCGTCCCCTCGGAGCGCTTCCATCAACTCCACCAGCCCCTGCTCCTGCAGAAGCGGCTCGCCGCCGGTCAGCACCACCCTCCGGCAATTCAGGCCTCTTACCGTTTCCGCAACTTCATCCACACCCATCTCGATGATCACATCCACCTTGCGATGCTTCACATAGCCGGGCTCCGCATCCTTCTCGTGCTTCCAGGGCGTCCCTTCGAAGTTCCACGTATGATCCGTGTCGCACCAGACGCAATGCAGGTTGCACAGGGAAAACCTCACGAAAACCGCCGGTGCACCCACACTCACCCCTTCACCCTGCAAGGTGTGGAAAATCTCCGCTCCATCCCCAAATCGCGCCAGCTTCATGCCGCAAAGCCTCATCCCACGCAGAGCAAATTCCAAACCCCATTTTCAGGGAACTCAACCCTCCACGGAGGGGCTGACACCAGTCTGCCCCGAGTTCCAGAACCCAAAATTCAAAGGCGTCGGTAGCAAATTCTCTACTCATCGGAAACCAGCTACCTGCGGGAGTTCGCTTTTGGATGCTCAACGGAATCTGCTATAACAAATAGAACACCGACTGAACCAATAAGCTGTTGGACAAAAAAATCCTAATCCAGACGGGTCATGGAAATTGGATACCCCTCTTCCTTGGTCCGCCGCGGCGGATGAAAATTTAAGATTTAGAGTTTCCCCCACCTTGCGCCGCCCCGCGTTTCTGCCATCCTGCTCCCATGGGATTGCATGCACTCGGAGACTCGGCATGGCTGTTCAAGGTCGGCGGGTCGTCTTCGGAAAAGAAACTCGAGCTGATCCTCCGCCTGCGCCGGCTTCTGGAGCTCAATCCCATTCCCGGGATCGTCGATATCGTCTCATCCTTCGACACCATCGCGGTACATTTCAATCCCTCCGACGGCCAAACCGTCCTCGACCACCTGACCTCGCTGCAACTCGATCAGGCCGGTAATCAGCAACCCTTTGGGGGTCACACCATCACCATCCCCGTGGTTTATGGCGGGGATCACGGTCCCGACCTGCAGGCGCTGGCGGATGCCAGGAACTTCACCGTGCCCGAACTCATCGAGTCCCACCGCAATACGGAATACACCGTCGCAGCGATAGGATTCTCACCGGGTTTCCCCTACCTTCAGGGACTGCCCCCACAGCTCCATCAGCCACGCCACTCCAGCCCGCGCAAGGTACCGGCGGGTTCGGTGGCGATCGCCGGCGACCAGGCCGGCATCTACCCCTTCGCTTCACAGGGCGGATGGCATGTGATCGGCCGCACCGATCTGACGCTGTTCGATCCCCATCGCGAGCATCCTGCCCTGCTGCAACCCGGCGACAAGGTGCGCTTCGTGGAGACGAAAACGCTGCAGAAAACCAAACCCGACCCTCCATACTCCGTAGCCTCGCTCGATGGCATTCAAGTCATCGAACCGGGCGCCCTCAGCACGATCCAGGATCACGGCAGGTGGGGTCTTCAGCATCTCGGCGTCTCGCCCGGAGGGGCCACCGACCCGGTGCTGGCCTCCATCGCCAACCGCCTCGTTGGCAATCCGGACGATGCCGCAGTCATCGAATGCACCATGACCGGCCCCGTGCTGCAGTTCGACGCCGATGCCCGGGTGGCCTGGGTTGGTTGGGCTAATGAGGCCTCCGGCAGACCGCACCAGATCAAGTCCGGCGGCAGCATCGATCTCCGCAGCCGCATGAGTCACCTGCGAGGCTATGTCGCAGTGGCAGGCGGCATAGCCGTGCCGGAGGTGCTTGGCAGTAGCGCCACGGATCTGCGTGCGGTTCTCGGAGGCCATCACGGCCGCAGCCTCCAAGCCGGAGACATTCTGCCCATAGCCCATGCCAGCACCACTCCGGTGTCCGACAAGTGGCACGTTTCCTGGCCCCACCCCGATGGGCACTTGATGGAACTCCGCTACCTCCGTGGAGTTCAGACGGATTGGTTCACCGAGGAAGCCCACCGCTTGTTCTCGGAAAATTTCTACGAAATCAGCCCGGCCTCCGACCGCACGGGCACGCGGCTTAAGGGACCCAAGCTCAAGCTCAGGGAGCCTCGGGAGATGGTGTCCCAACCAGTGGTCGCTGGATCCGTGCAGATCCCCCCGGAGGGCCAGCCCATCGTCCTGATGAGTGAGCGCCAGACCATCGGCGGATATCCGCAGATTGGCCACGTCATCTCGGCGGATATCCCCAAACTCGCCCGTGCCTGGCCGGGAACCCAAGTGAGCTTCCGGCAAGTCGATCTGGACGAGGCCCGACATGCCTGGAATGAACTGCAACGCGACCTCGGTATCCTCAACGTCGGGCTGATGACGACAGAGCATATGCATTTGAAGGATGTCCAACCGCAGATCGACGGGATGAACGCAGATGAACGAAGGGATTTAAAATTCTAATTCAAAACTTAAGAAGACTCTTACACCCGGTGATCCATCCTATTTCCATCGTCCCGGATCTGCGTTCATCCCGTCCATCTGCGGTTAAAATCTTTTGTTTCTTTCGTTCCCGATTCAAAAGTAGATGCCCTGCTAATGACGATTATCTGAGTTGCGAACTCGTTGAATCAAAAACAGAATAGCCATTCATGCACGCGATTGATCTCAATGCGGACCTCGCTGAAGGCGGCGAACAGGATGAGGCGCTGATGACCCTCGCCAGTTCGGTTAACATCGCCTGCGGGGGACATGCCGGAGATGAGCGGAGCATCCGACGCGCGGTCGGACTCGCCATTCAGACGCAGGTCGCCATCGGCGCCCATCCCGGCTACGAAGACCCGATCCATTTCGGGAGACGCCCAATGAAGGTTTCCGATGATGATATCCGTGGCCTGATCCATCGCCAGTTGGAGCGCATCCTCGCCATCCACCCACGGCTTCATCACGTCAAGCCCCACGGCGCACTCTACAACCAGTCCAACCAGGATGAGGCCATGGCGGAAGCGCTGGTCGCCGCCATCGCCGAGATACAACCAGACACGATCCTCTATTGCCCTCCCCGCGGCGCACTCGCCAAGGCTGCCGCCGGGATCAAGCTGACCACCTGTGCCGAAGGTTTCATCGACCGCCGCTACGCGGAGGACGGCAACCTCTGCCCGCGCACCGAAAAACGGGCGCTGATCGAAGACGTCGACGAAGCGGTGTCGCAGGCCCTCAAGATCGCCATCCAACAAACGGTCACGACCCTCAAGGGAACCACCATCCCCTTGGAAGCGAGAACACTGTGCATCCATGGCGACAGTCCCGATGCCGTGGATTTGCTGCGATCCACCCGCTCATCCCTAGAAGAGGCCGGTATCAGGATCATGGCTCCCTGATCCATCCGGACGGGGTAACACTTCCACCTCACAGAGGCCCTGAGCCCACAACCTCAAAACCCAAGCCAAAAGAATCCGATCCGTGGTTCAAAAACTCTCCCATGACCCTCGCCCAATTCATCGCCAAACGCACTGCCCTCGGGAAACGCCACGCAAAAAAACTCCTCGAAAACGGTGAAGTCATCCTAAACGGAAATACCGTGACCATCGGCACCATCGAACTCGGAAAATTCGACCATCTCACCGCCGCCGGCAAAACCCTCCAGTCCAACACCCCGCGATACATCCTCCTCCACAAACCCGCCGGCATCCTCTCCGCCACAACCGATCCCACCCACCGCACCGTCATCGACCTCATCGACGAACCCTGGGCGCACGAACTCCATCTCGCCGGCCGCCTGGACCGCTCCACCACCGGACTCGTCATCCTCACCAACGATAGCAAATTTTCCGAATCCCTCACCCGCCCGGAAAATAAAATCCCCAAAACCTACCTCGTCCACACCGACCAAGCCATCCCCGAAGAAGCTATCGAAAAATTCCGAAAGGGCATGTCCTTCGAAAAGGAAAACACCCGCTCCCAGCCCGCCATCGTCGATCTCTTACCGGAAAACTCCTGCCGCCTCACCATCCACGAAGGCCTCCACCACCAGATCAAACGCATGTTCCTGCGCTTCGACATCCGCGTCACCGCCCTCCACCGCGAATCCATCGGTTCATACACGCTGGGAGATCTACAACCCGGCCAGTGGAAAATACGGGAGAGCCACGAAACGTAGCGGTGACCTTCGGTCGCCACTCCGCGAACAAAAGTTGACGAAGTTGACGAAATCCAAATAATAACTTAACCTTTCCACATGGCTACCATCACCCGCTCGGGAAAAACATTCCCAATGAAAGTATCCGAACTACCGGACAAGCAACGCGCCTTCGCCCGCAGCCTCCGACCCGCATTCGCAAAAGCAGCCCAAACTCACGATCCGCTTGATCTCGTGAAAATGGTCATGGCCGTCATTGGCGAGCAACTTCCCGTGAACCGCACCCCCCAGACAAACCTAGCAAGAGCAGTCGCGAGAGGAAACGTCGCCCGTGAGGAAATGAAGTCTAGCGAAGGCGGCAGTTTTTCCGCAGAGCAAGCTGGTGCAAGACTCGGGATCACCAAAGCGGCGATCCTCAAACGATTTCAGAAAGGCCAACTCCTCGGCTGGAGGGAAGCCAAACAAAACGCCGTGCGTTTCCCCGTCTGGCAATTCACCGAAGACGATGTCGTCCCCGGCCTCTCGGAGGTTCTTGCCGTTTTCAAAAGAGCGGAGGAAATCGACGACTGGGCGAAAATCGTCTTCTTTCTCACGCCCCTCGCAAGCATGGACGGCAAACGTCCCCTCGATCTTCTCCGTGCAGGAGATCTCCACAGGGTGATCTGGGCAGCCCAAGGAATCGTGGAATAAGCCCCGAATGTCCACCTCCCGACCTATCCGGCTCCCCGCAGAGGATTTCCATAAAAAACCTTTGCCTATCAAAGTCGTCAGCAGCTTCAAAGCACTGCGCCTGCATGGCACCACCCGCCCGGCCATCGAGTTCCGCCGAGTGCCTTCCCACCGTTTCTCCCATCCCGATTCACCAATCAGCCTCATCTATCTCGCGGACGATCTCGAAACCTGTCTCTGGGAAACCTTCGGCGATGCGATCCTCAACCCCAACTCCGTAATCTCACGCTCCATCTGGATGTCCCGGCAAGTGAGCGAGATACACACCAAAGCCAAGTTACGCCTCTGCGACCTGACCGATCTAAAAACGCGCACCTCTCTGAAACTAGACCTCAGCGCCCTAAAACACACCGACCTAACCATCCCCCAAGCATGGGGATTGGCCATCGTAAACCACCCCGAAAAAGTGGACGCCTTCCACTTCACCAGCCGCTTCACCGGCAAACGCTGCACCGTCCTGCTCGACCGCAAACGAATCGCATCAGCCTTAAAAACCAAACCCATAGCACCCCTCACCGACCTAAAAGAATCCGGAAATTTCCTAGAAGCCAACGAAATCGCACTGGTCTAAACGTAGCGGTGACCTTCGGTCGCCGCTCGTTTCCAGACAAGAGGCGACCGAAGACCGCCTCTACAGCGGGTTCCAAACCCGCTTGAAGCCAAATCCCCGGAAATCCTTTTCATTCACAGTCGCGAATTCGGTGACGCCTTGGCGGAGGAGAGAGAGTGCGGTGCGCCAATCATAAGCATGGCGGCGGGCGAAATCCTTTTTCTTCAGCATCGGCCACATTTCATCGTGGAACCTCCGCGTGTCTGGAGGAAAACCAATGACCTGCCATCGAGGATGATTTCGGAATGGTTCGCACATGCCGACGGCGGCACGCGGCTCCATCGGTTTGGCAGATACTGCCGGATTCCTAAGCAATACATACAGTTCGAGGAGAATGAATTCGGAGATCACGACATCGTCCCTGTCCTCCAATGATGTGAGAAACTCAAATGCTTTTGAGTGATTTGGATTTCGCTCCTCCATAGCTAGGAACAGAATGTTCGTATCGATGGAGATCATGATCTCGGCAAGCTACGATTTGCTTCCTCATCAAAGGTAATATCCCGCAATTTCTCCAGTGGAACGAGCATTCCCCCGCCATCGAAAGTAGGGATTTTCCATGGCTCTCGCTCAGGGCTTTTCTCTGGAAACCTATCCAGAAAAAGCGCCAAACCCCGGCGCGTCACTTCCGCCAGGGAAAGCTCCCTCTGCGCGGCAAAAGACTTCGCACGCTGATAAAGCTCATCGGGAAGCTGGATCTGTGTTCTCGTCATGAGCCAAACTTAAATCACTCATAGGTGATGTTAATTTTACATCATTTCGTCACCCGGTCATTGTTCTCCAGCCAGGCCATAAAAGTATCGGCGGCGGCCATGGAGTTCATCACGGGTTTTCCACCAGCCCTACGGATTAAATTCGCATCCTCTTCCTCGAACACCCTCACGACAACCGGCACGCCCTGAACATAGCGCAGCACGGTCAACGCATCCCCCACCCTCCGCATCGAGGCGATGACGAGTTTCGCGTTTCTCGCACCGGCCTTCTCCAGCACATCCACCTCCGCGCCATCTCCGCGCAGGAAAGGGATTCCCTTTTTCGCGAGAGCCGCGCAGACGACCGCATCGTCATCCACAACCAGCACCTTCTCACCCTGCGCGAGCAGCGGCTTGAGCGTCCACATTCCGGCGGAACCGAAACCAAGGATCAGCACATGTCCTTCCGGAACATCTGCGATGCGCCCCTTTTTCCGAAGCGGATGGAAGGGCAACAGGAAATTTGCGACCTGTTCCCGCCCGAGCACAGGGGTCAATGTCATCGTCACCACGGTTGTCAGCGCGAGTATGGAAAACGTATCCGGACTCACGTGCCCGAGAACCACCCCGCTCAGCCCCAGCAGTAGCGAATACTCACTCGTCTGCGCCAGCAACAGCCCCGCCTCGATTCCCGCCCGCGCGTTCAGTCCACGCCTTTCCGCGACCAGAGCAACAAGCGGCGGCGTCACCACGAGCACCACCACCGAGTAAAGCGCAGCCTGCATCCACAGCCCCGGCTCCGGAACCCCGAGAATTGCACCAAGCGCGACAAAGAACATCGCCTGGAAAAAGTCCACCAGCGAGGACAGCTGCCCACGCACCAGCCCGTTGAGAGGGAAAGCGGAAAAAACAAAACCACCCGCGAAGGCTCCCGCGATCAGCGGAAGATCCAGCCACGACGCCACACCGACGAAAGCCAGCAGCACCGCCACCAACCACAGCAGGAGATTCTCCTCATCCGGCTTGACGCGGAAAACCAGCTTCGGGATCACGAAGCGTTGCGCGATCCATGCGATCCCTCCCATCACCAGCACCTCGAAAAGCGCTTTCCCCACATCCCATCCTCCACCGTCAACCCGCGAGAGCAGCACGATCAGCAGCACCAAGGCGACATCCTGAAGCAGCAGAACCCCGGTCACCACCCGGCCGTATGGCTCGAACATCGCCCTGCGGTTCTGCAGATGTCGCAGCACCACCAGCGTAGAACTCGCCGCCAACCCGCCGCCCATGTAAACGGCCTCCAGCGTTTCCAAGCCCAGCCATCTCGCGCACAGGAAACCCACGCCCATCGCCAAAGCGAACTGCACCCCGGCCACCCAAAGCACGGCTTTTCCAAAGCGCTTGAAGCGCCGGGGGTTGAGCTCCACGCCCGAGGCGAAAACCAGAAACACCAGCCCGAGCTCCAACATGTCCGCCGCGCCATCGCCGCCGATCTCAATTTCCTTCGGAGCAAGCCCCGCAAGACTCAGGCTCATCCCCGCACCGATCAGAATGGGAATCGATGGCAGCCGAAAGTATCTCGCCAGCCCGTAGGCAACGGCAGCGGTCGCAAGCAAGAGAGCAAAGGCATTCATTTCAGCACCTCCATTTCTTTCAGTATCGCGAGTTGCGCCTTCACCCCATCGACCTTGGAGACCATCAGGTAATCCGCCTCAAGATCGAGCAAGTTTTCCACCACCGAGAAATCCACGACATGGATCGCGCAGGAAGTTCCTGTGCTCTTGCAGCGGTAGGCGAGCAGGTCATTCACCTCCTCAATCTGTAGAGCGGAAACAAGCAACTTCGCACGCTGATAGCCAACCTCCTCCAACACGGAAAGATAGCCCACGCTGCCGAGAAGCTTTCTACCCGGCAGGTCTTCGAGCTTGTTCGGATCGGTGTCCACCGCGAGCACATCCTCGCCTTTCGCAACCAGCCTCCTGACAAGCTCCCGCCCAAGCGTGTTCATCCCGACGACCACCACGTGCCCACTGAGGTGCTCACCGGCGTGGACGATCTGCGCCGTTATTTCCGGCTTTCCATCGAGAAACTTGAATCGCAAAAAACCCGTCCTCAGCACCCACGCATACAGCCCGTGGCTCTGGATGATCATGTAGGAGGAAACGGCGATCGTCACAACCCCCACCAGCGCGGAAACCAGAAGTATCTCCCCACCGATCAGCCCCTTGCTCATCGCCAACCCAGCAAGGATAAACGAGAACTCGCTGGTCTGCGCGAGCGTTGTCCCGGTCAGGAACGCCGTCTTCCTGCCGTATCCCAAAAGCCCCAGAATCCCTAGAAACATCAGCGGTTTCCCGATCAGGACAAAGGTGGAAAGCGCAAGCACCGCGCCGATCTGATCCGCCGCACCTCCCAGATCGATTCGTATCCCGAGTGTCACAAAAAACACCGCGACGAAAAAATTCATCAACGGATGCACCCGCCGGCGGAGATCCTCGTTGTATGGCAGCTGCGCCAAGCTCATCCCCGCAAGGAACGCCCCAATCTCCAGGGAGAGGTGAAATGCATGCGCGCCGAAAACCATCAGGAAGCACCAGGAAAGCGCCCACACCAACAGCACCTCGGGCGATCTCGCCGCCCATTTGAAAGGCTTCGGCAGAATATATTTCGAAGCCACCAGAGCCACCACCAGCAACACCGCCATGCCCCCGAAGGCTTTGAGCAATCCCAATCCGATCGTCCCCGCATCCATCGCCTCGCCAGCCCCGGACATCCCCGCGAGGAAGGTCAGCAACATGATCACCACCAGATCCTGCACCAGCAAAACCCCAACCCCGATCCGACCGTAAAGACTCTCCAACTCGCCTTTTTCCTCGAGCAGTTTCACCACCACCACCGTGCTGCTGAACGTCAGCGCCATCGCGAGGAAGGTCGCCTCCATCAGCCCAAACCCAAGCGCCGCGCTGATCCCTAACCCAAGCAGTGCCGTCAGCCCCACCTGAGCAGAACCGGCGATGAGCGCCACTTTCCCCACATCCCTCACCTTGCCAATACTCAGCTCAAGCCCGACTAGAAATAGCAACAACGCGATTCCCGTCTCGGAAACCAACTCCAGCCCTTCCTCCATCTCCACCAGCCCGAGAACCGGCCCGAGCAAGATCCCACAAAGCAGATAGACCACGATCGCAGGCATCCGCACCGCCCGCCCAACGGCAACCAGAATCGCCGCACTGACGGCAATAATCCCCAAATTTTCCAGAAATCCCATTTGCCCCATCCGCAAATACAACTATCTCCTCAGCCGCCTACAAACAATCCCAATCACAACCGGAGGGGCTGACACCAGTCTACCTCTCGCAAAAACCATACCCCGCTCTGCGTCCCTTTGCGACCACTGCGGCTTTGCGGTGAGAAATTCGATTCGAACTGCACATTGCAGGTTAAAATGAACCATCTCATTTGAGGTTTGAACTTTAAGGCGTAAAGTTTAGACCTCACGCCATGCCCCGCCCCGACAATCGCGCAGACGACCAACTCCGCCCTATTTCCTTCCACCCAAACGTCGCCCCGAACGCCACCGGATCCGTCCTGGTTTGCTTCGGCGATACCCGCGTCATCTGCTCCGCAACCATCGAAGACGGCGTCCCCGGCTGGATGCGCCATCAACGCGTGCCGGGCGGCTGGCTGACGGCAGAGTATTCCATGCTCCCCTACTCCACCCACGACAGGAAATCCCGTGACATCTCGCGCGGCAAGCTCGACGGACGTTCCTCCGAAATCCAACGCCTCATCGGGCGCTCGATGCGCGCCGTGGTGGATTTGCAAAAAATCGGCCAGCGCACCCTCTGGATCGACTGCGACGTGCTCCAGGCAGACGGCGGCACCCGCACCGCATCCGTCACCGGTGCCTGCGTTGCTACGGCCATCGCCTTCAACCGCCTGATGGCCGAGGGAAAAATCAAAGACTTCCCGCTGAAGAAACTCGTCGCCGCCGTCTCGGCCGGAGTCTACGAAGGCACCCCCGTGCTCGACCTGAACTACCCGGAGGACAAGGCCGCCACCGTCGATTTCAATATCGTCATGACCGAGGCGCTCGAGTTCGTCGAAGTCCAGGGAGCCGGAGAGGAAGCCGTTTTTACCAAAGCCCAAATGGACTCCATGCTCGAGCTCTCATCCAAAGGGGTTTCCGAAATTTTCTCCCTCCAAAAAATGGCAATACTCAACGCCGACAAGGCGGAACCCGTCGATTTCAGCTCCCTCGTTTCCTCTTTCGGAAAGAAAACTCTCTAGAGATACGTCGTATAGAATTCATAAGACCTATTCGATGAAAGCCGCCACCCTACTTCTGCTCCCCACTCTCTGCTCCCCGCTTTCCGCTCAGGCACTGCCGAACGCCCAGCTTCTCCCGACCACCAAGGCCATCCACGAGAAAATCGCCGCCACCCCGGATCCCGCCAAAGCCGCGATGAAGGCGTATACAGAAGCCCTCCCCCTCGCCGAGGCCGCCACCATCGATATGATCCCCATCCCCGGTGGAACATTCAAAATCGGTTCCCCGGAAGCAGAAAAGGAGCACAAGCCGGATGAGGCTCCACAGAAGCAGGTCACCATCGAGCCCTTCTGGATGGCCAAGCTGGAGACAACCTGGAACCTCTACCGCCCGTTCATGGAAAACGGCAAGGCTCGTAACAAGGACGGCACGCTGAACCGTGACTCCGACATGTTCACGACGGAACCGCCGGATATCAAGGAGGGTGAGAGCCTCGTGGACACGATCACCCAACCCACTCCACCCTATATGCCCATGCACTTCTCCATGGGTGACGGGTATTCGAAGAATTTTCCCGCCGTGGGCATCACCTACCATTCGGCGAACAAATTCTGTGAATGGCTCTCCGCCCAGACCGGGCACTTCTATCGCCTCCCCACCGAAGCCGAGTGGGAATACGCCTGCCGTGCCGGCACGACGACAGCCTACTCCTTCGGCGACGACCCCGCGCAACTCGGCGAATACGCATGGTTTGCGGACAACTCAGAATTCCA
>CAJQKQ010000028.1 GCA_905478925.1 uncultured Verrucomicrobiales bacterium | reverse complement strand
CGGATACCGTGTTTGACTTCGCGGAATTTCGCTCCATTGGGCAGGCGGAGAAAATCGAAGCCTCCGCCGAATGGCCACCTTTCACTCCCGGATGGGAGGTGCCGGAAATGACTGTGAAATCCTCTCGTAGATCCTGGATGTCCTTTAGGTAAGGTGAGGGCGTATAGGTTGCCCCTTTGCCTTTCGGAATGAGAAGCGGGTTGTGCAGGCCGAGTGAAAGTGAAACGCCGACGAAGCGTCTGGGGTTCGGTGGTGCGGCACCGGCTGCGAAGGCGGGCACCATCGCATCGAGCAGCGGCAGGCACAGGGCGACACCGGCCTGCTTGAGGACGGTGCGGCGGGAAAGGGCTTTGTGGGTGGCGATGTGCATTGCGTGAGTTTGCTGGTGGGAAGTTTTCAGGAAAGATTCTGCGTTATTTTTCCAGGAACAGCTGACTGGTGAGGGTCTCCTTGAGAAGCGATTTCAGACCATAGTCGTTTTCACGTGCTTCCTCAGTGATTTTTTTCAGCACATCCCTGTCGCTGAAACGGATTTCACCCCCGGTGCCGTAGCGGAGCAACTGCCCGACGAATGCTTCGGCCAGCTTTTCGGGACGGGAGAGTTGGATGGTTCTCCATTCCCCGTAGTTCCGGAATTTTTCGCCCTCTGAGGTGATTCCGTGAGGATCGACTTTCGCTGACTTTTTCGGTTTCCCGTAAAACCGGCGGATGTCACCGACAGGATTGAATTCTTCGAGCGCGAAGCCGGAAGGATCGATTTTGATATGGCACGAAGCACAGGACTTTGAGTTGCGGTGCTTGGCGAGTTGGTCGCGGATGGAGACGGCTCCCCGAATGTCCGGTTCGATGGCGGGAATGTTCGGCGGAGGGGGATCGATGTGGCGCCCGAGTATGCGCTCGTTGACGAAGACCCCGCGCACGACCGGAGATGTGACTGAACCATCCGCCGTGACTTTGAGTATGGCTCCCTGGGTGAGCAGCCCCGAGCGCGAGTCGTCTGGAACGGTGACCTTCTGCAAACCGTTGCCGGGGATGACGTTCAGTGTTTCCAGACCGTAGTGATCCTGGAGCCGGGTGTTGAGGAATGCGAAATCCGATTTTAGAAGATTGCCGATGGCGAGATTGTTTGCGAAGAGTTCGGAAACGAAGGCACGCGTTTCGGCAACCATCGACTGTTGGAGGATGGGGTCGAAGGTTTTGAAGCGTTTCGGATCGGGCTGGGTGGCATCGATGTCGCGCAGCTCCAGCCATTGATCTGTGAACGACTCGATGAAACGGGAGGATTTTGGATCGGCGAGCAGGCGGTCGATCTGCGCGGAAATGACTGCCGGATCGCGGAGCTTGCCGTTGATCACCAATTTTCGGAGTTCCGGATCGGGGACGGATTTCCAAAGCATGTAGCTCAGCCGGGATGCGATTGCATGAGCATCCAGGGAGCCGGGTTTTTCGACAAAGGTCAGGAAATTCGGAGAGCAGAGGATCGCGTGATAGCCCTCGCGTATCGCGGTGGCGAAATCCTTCCCAGATGCCAATGCGGATGTGACCAGTTTTTCATAGGGAATGAGCGTGGAAGTGGCGACGGGTCTGCGGAACGCACGCCCGGCGAAATTTTTGAGTAAACGCTTCGCCTGTGCGGCGGGGTTCGCAGGACCCTTCCTGATCTCGTCTTCGCTGAAGCCGGGGAAAAGCTTTTCCATCACATCCCGTTTGCTTCCATTGGGATGCACCTGCGTGACGGTGATCCCGGAAAACCGGAGGCCGTCGTAGCCCTGTTTTTCGAGGTTTCTGTTTTCGAAAGTCACCGTGCCGCCATCCTTGCCGACGACGTTGGAACGAGCTCTTTTCTTGCCGCCTTCGGCTGGTTTCATGATCAGGCAATGGCCTTTCCTGATCCATGCCCGGAAGCTCTGGTCTGATGGTTTTTCCGCGCCTTCCACGATTGCTATGGGGAACTGGAGAGGTTCGTTCGATTGCCCCGAGCCCGAGTTCAAAGCTGTCCAAGTCACCCCGTCGCTGCCTCGGTTGATGCCGCTGGCTGCGTGTATGGTCACGTCATACCAGCCGTCTTCAGGAACCTTGGTCTTTGGCATCCGCCCGTAGAACTGGACGCCCATATTCCAAGTGATCAGGTCTTTTCCCGATGGCTCGGGACCGCGGTAATTGCCTTTGCCAATACGATCGGTGAGTTCCTTTTTTCCGTAACGGCGATTGAAAGCAGGTTCTTTTTCCAGGATTCGCGAAAATGCCTCTTCGAGAGCCAGATCGGAAGCATTCAGGTAGTTTTCGAGATGGAAGTGGCTAAGTTGCTGATGGGCGGCGGTGTTGGTAAATCCATCTTCAGCATCGGCGGTGAGGGTGCCCTGCAGTTTCACGCCGACACCGAGTAGATCGTGGAGGCTGTATTCGTATTCCTCACGAGTCAGCCGCCGTGCTTGAACCCGACCCTTGGTCTGGATGGCGGCTCGGTCGCTATCGTATAGCGGTTGCCCCAGCGCAGCCAGAAACGCTTCTAGAGCCGCTCCGCCGGGGCGCTTGTTTTCCTTCGGCGGCATCTCGCTTTCGTGGATTTTTCTGAAAACCCTTTCCCACGTGGCGAAATTTGCGGGATCGGTTGGATTGAATTTTAGATCGAGAAGATTTAAATCCGCCTCCGCTTCGATGTCGTCGTGGCATTCGTAGCAGTGTTGCTCCAAAAAAGGATCGAGATGTGCACGGATGTCAGATTGTGCGTGCGACATTTGGGTCGCGAGTATTGCTAGGAAAAGAAAACGCATCACGGAATTCTGGGTAGATACGATGCATCCCGGGGAATGTTATCACGGACAGGTAGTGGCGACCGAAGATTGCCACTAGAGTGCGCCGAAGCGGCGGTCGCGGCTCTTGTATTCCTCAACGGCGGCGATGAGGTCGCCCTGGCGGAAGTCCGGCCACATTTTCTTGACGATGACGATTTCCGAATAGGAGATCTGCCAGAGCAGGAAATTCGAGATGCGCATTTCGCCGGAGGTGCGGATGAGAAGATCGGGATCCGGGATGTCTGCCGTGTAGAGATGCTTGGCGAAGAGATCGCAGGTGATGTCCTCGGGGGAAATTTTCCCGGAAACGGCGGCCTCTGCGATGGAGCGGGCGGCGGCGGTGATTTCCTCCCGCGCGCCGTAGGAGAGGGCGAGGACCAGGGTCATGGAGTCGTTGTCCTTGGTGTGTTCCTGGATGCGCTCGAGGCGCTCCCGGGTGGAGGCGGGGAGGCGGTCGAGCTGGCCGATGGCCTGGAGGCGGACGTTCTGCTTGTCGAGTTCCTCCATCTTCTCGTCCAGGAAACGTTCGAGGAGGGTCATCAGCGCCTCGATTTCCGCCTCGGGTCGGTTCCAGTTCTCGGAGGAAAAGGCGTAGAGGGTGAGGTATTTCACATCGAGCCCCTTGCAGGCCTCCATCACCTCACGAACAGATTCCGCGCCCGCACGATGGCCTTCGGCGCGGGGCAGGCCTCGTTCCTTTGCCCAACGGCCGTTGCCGTCCATGATGATTGCGATGTGCTGCATGAAAAAATCCGGGACGAGAGGAGACTACGCTTGCCGACTGCCAGCAAGGCTACATTTCCAAGAGTTGCCAAAGCCTAGAATTTCTCTTCTTCTTCCTGATAGGAGCCACCGTAGGCCGGCTTGTAGAGATGGAGGGGAACGAACTTTGCGATCTGCTCAAAGTTTTTGTCCACGGATCATGCGGCCGAACTGCTTCGACTTCTGTCGATTGACGAAGTCTTTGACCGCTCTAGCAATCGCCGCACTTTTGGTTTTGTTCCCCGTTATTTTCAGCAGATCGGCTAAAGTCGTTTCATCGCTGTCTGCTGTGATTCTCATAGCGGGAACATGATGCAATGAATTATGCATCAAACCAAGTGGTGTAATGCGCCAAAATGAGGGGGTTTACCTCTTGATCGTCTGCGTTCTGTCGGGTCCCACGCCGACAAAGGCGATGGGGGCGTCGCAGAGTTCGGAAAGGCGGGCGAGATAGGCCTTGGCGTTTTCCGGGAGCTGGTCGTAGCTGGTGCAGGCGGTGGTATCTTCGTTCCAGCCGGGGAGGGACTCGTAGACGGGTTCCGCGCGATCCCAGAAGGAGCGGTCGGCGGGCGGGAGCTCGTGGCGGGTGCCGTCGACGTCGTAGGCGATGCAGATTTTGAGCTCATCGTATTCGTCGAGGCCGTCGACATTGGTGACGGCCAAGCCGGTGACGCCGTTCACCATGCAGGCGAAGCGGAGCAGGACGGTATCGAGCCATCCGCAGCCGCGTGCGCGGCCGGTGGTGGCTCCGAACTCGCGGCCGAGATCGTGGAGGTATTTGGAAAGTCCTTCGTCGCCGGTGGGGAAGGGGCCGGAGCCGACGCGGGTGGTGTAGGCTTTGCAGACACCAATGATCGCCTCGATGGCGGTGGGCGGGAGGCCGGTGCCAGTGGTGGAGCCGCCGGCGGTGGTGTTCGAGGAGGTGACGAAGGGGTAGGTGCCGAAATCGATATCGAGGAGGGTGCCTTGGGCGCCTTCGAAGAGGAGATTCTGTTTCGCTTTCCACGCCTTGTGGAGAACTGGGATCGTATTGGTGACGTGCGGGCGGAGGCGCTCGAAGGCGGTGTAGGTTTCCTCGATGACGGCCTCGGCGGTGAAGGTGGGGAGATCGTATTTGGAGAGGATCTCGTTTACTTCGGTAACGCGTTTGGCGATCTGCGTTTCGGCGAAGGGGCGGTCGAGGAGGTCTGCCATACGGAGTCCGCAGCGGTTGACCTTGTCGGCGTAGGCCGGGCCGATGCCGCGTTTGGTGGTGCCGATCTTCTGGTCGCCGAGGGCGATCTCGCGGGCGGCGTCGAGTTCCTTGTGGAAGGGGAGGACGACGTGGGCGCGATCTGAGATCAGGAGTTTTTCAGCGTCAATTTTGACGCCCTGTCCTTCGATGCGTTTGATTTCGACACAGAGGCCGACGGGATCGACGACGACGCCGTTGCCGATGACGTTGATCTTGTCGTCCCAGAGGATGCCGGAAGGGAGCAGGTGGAGGACATACTTTTCACCTTTGGCGATGACGGTGTGCCCGGCGTTGTTGCCGCCTTGGCCACGGATGACGACGTCGGCGGATTCGGTGAGGTAGTCGACAATCTTGCCTTTTCCTTCGTCGCCCCATTGGAGGCCGGTGATGACTGTGTTCATAAATTTCAAATTTCAAATTCCAACTCTCAAGGAAGAGTCGTGGTGCCCTGCGCTAGGGGTGGATTGAGGGTTTGTGGTTAGCGCTTTGAACTTTCGATCATCTCCGCGAAGTCTTCGAAGAAGTGGGCGGCGTCGTTGGGGCCGGGGGCGGCTTCCGGGTGGTATTGAACGGAGAAGACCGGGAGTGTCTTGTGGCGCATGCCTTCGACGGTGTTGTCGTTGAGGTTGATGTGGGTCACCTCGATTTCGTCGGGGAGGGAGTCGGGGTCGACGGCGAAACCGTGGTTCTGGGAGGTGATGGAGATTTTCCCAGAACGGAGATCCTTGACCGGCTGGTTGCCGCCGCGGTGACCGAACTTCAGTTTGAAGGTTTTGCCGCCGTAAGCGTGGGCGAGGAGCTGGTTGCCGAGGCAGATGCCGAAGGTGGGGAGCTTGGTGATGAGTTCTTTGATCTCATCATGGATGTAGCCGAGGGCGGATGGGTCTCCGGGGCCGTTGGTGAGGAACAGGCCGTCGGGATTTTTCGCGAGGATGTCGGCGGCGGAGGTGCTGGCGGGGACGACTTCGACCTCGAAGCCGGCTTGGCGGAGCATGCGGAGCTGGTTGTATTTCAGGCCGAGATCGAGGGCGACGACCTTGTATTTGGCCTCGGGAAGTTCTTGGTAGGTTTCGGTTTCGCCGATGGATGCGTTTGGAAGCGTCCATTTGCGGGACTCCTCTGTCCAAGTGTAGGCTTCCTTGGTGGTGACCTCTTTTACGAAATCAGAGCCAGCCATGGGAGCTGAATTTTTCGCGGCTTCGATGGCTTCGGCTTCGGAAAGCTCGGTGGTGACGCAGGCGCGCATGGCTCCGAGTGAGCGGAGGTGCTTGGTGAGTGCGCGAGTATCGATGCCCTCGATGCCGAGGATATTGTGGCGCTCGAGATAGGGGGCAAGAGCTTCCGTGGAGCGGTAGTTCGAGGGGATCTCGCAAAGCTCGCCGATGACGAAGGCGCGGATGTGAGGTCCGGCGGATTCGTTGTCGGCGGGGTTCACCCCGTAGTTTCCGATCATCGGGTAGGTCATCGCGACGATCTGGCCGCGATAGGAGGGATCGGTAATGACCTCCTGGTATCCGGTCATGGAGGTGTTGAAGCAGATTTCTCCGGTGGTGGTTCCTGTGGCTCCGTAGGAAATTCCGGAAAAACAGCGTCCGTCTTCGAGGGCGAGAATGGCGGTTGTGGGCACGGGGCGGGAGGGTATGTACCTCCGGCGCGGGATGGAACACTAAATTTTGGTGTTCGCCCGGGAATTTTTCCGCCGACCCATTGAATATTCGCAATTCCCCATATTTTGGATCAGGGGGAAAGCTCCCGAATCGTTTCCGAAAGGGCGTCGAGCCCGAGGCCGATTTTTCGGAAGAACGATGGGTTGTGCTCTACGACCGTGAAATGCGGGTGCTGTGCCCAGATGGCTCGAAGCCGCGAGTTGAGGTCGACCGCTTCGTCCATCGTCTCGCTGCGAATCGGATTTCCACCCTCGATTCCCATTCCACCAACGGCCGCGCTTTCGAAGAAAATCACGGCATCGTAGCGCTCCAACTCCGCCTCGAGGCTGGTCTTGAGTTCCTCGAAAAATCCATCTGGTTCGCCCGGCCAGTAAACCGCACCGTCCACCGTGCCGCGGTCGCAAAGCAACACGCGTTCCGGATAGAGCGCTGCTTGCACGTCCTCGAGGTTTCGCTGGACGTGATAGACTGCCCGCTGCGCCGCCATCCGCGCATGCTCTTCCGGTTCGCGGGGGAATCCTCCTGAGAAAATCATCGTGGCTGCTTCCGGTACGATCACGATCTGCTCGCCGATCTCCCTCCGGAAAAAGTCCACCGCAGTTGTCTTGCCGCCGCCCGGCCCGCCGGTCACAACGATACGTCGCCTCGTATGATTTCCGTTTTTACTCATTACTTGATGATTCAAAGATTCGACCGTCCGGGCAAGCCCGTGCGATCCAGATATAGTTAGATACGATCAGAGAATATGCACGTCCAGCCCCTTGAATTGTGAGAACGCCTTGTCCGCAGTGACGAGTTGGTAGCCGGAGCGGACAGCGAAGGCCGCGAGGTAGGCATCCATCCAGAGCTTCGGTGACGGGGTTTTGCGGAGCGCGAAGGATTTCCAGGTTTCATCGATTCCCTCGGGTTCGGGGGCGAAGGTGATACGCGGGTCTTGGGCTATCGTTTCGAAAGTTCGCCACGCTTCGGTATTCGATAAAACGATTTTCCCAAGACCTTTCATGACAGCGGAGGTCGTGAGTAGTCTTAGAAGCGCCTGTTTGGTGGGACGGCAGAAATGTATGGATGAATCAAGATCTTGAGTTTCCAGCCAGGCTCTCGCCTGATCGTGGTGTTCGTGGTTTGTCAGCGAGAGAGCAAACCAGATGTTCGCGTCTGGAAGTTTCATGATAAGCTATCAATTTCCGGCTGAAAAAGAATTTCGTCCAGCTCCTCCGGAGTGAATTGTCGGGTTGCGGGGCCTTCACATCTCAGAATGGGGAATTTAATCCGCTTTGCCGCTACTTCTTTGGTTGGTGTAGGTGCGGATAGTCCACGCTGAATCACTTCGGTCGCGACTTCACGCAGCTTCCTTCCTTCACGAGCCGCACGGACTTTCATTTCTCGCACAAGCTCCTCGGGTAGATCGAGGGTGGTTTTCATAGAGGAAACTTTCCAGCTTTCTGGCTTTCTGTCAAGTTGGGAGATGACTGTGTTACGATGCAGGAGTATCAAGCCTGCCAAGTTAGAATTGCGCCGTCGGTTGTTTTGACGCGAAGGATCTGCCCTGTAATGAGTTTGCCGCGCAGAAGCGCATTGGAGATCAGGGCTCCCAGCCAAGTACCGTCAGGTAAAAGATGAATATAGAAGAATTTAACCGCAGATTAACAGGATGAACGCAGATGTAAGAGAAGAGATTCAAGAGGTTTTCAGATTCGATCTGCGTTCTTCATCTGCGTTCATCTAGTCCATCTGTGGTTAAAAAACTCTCAATCTGACAGTTTTGGGGAGTTCTTGCTGGAGACTCTCGCTCCAGGCCGTTTTGGGGGAGTCCCGCCGCCAGCCAGCTCCCCAGCGGGACTCAAAGTCCGAAACCTCAGCGCCGCCGTTCCTCCTCCTCCACTCGCTGCCCGACCCCGATTACGACGTCTCCGACGAGGAAGTGGCCGAGAGAGTTCGCCAAGTGAAATCTGGCGAAGTCGCAACCATCTCCATGGATGAGTTGCGCGACGGTGTTTTATCCGACCGGGGGCGCTAATGCCGAGGTTTCACAGTCCGGCGCGACGTGACCCTCGCGATCCGTCACGATGACTCGATCAGCGATTCGCTCGGCGACGATTTATGGGTGAGATTTGAGAAAATCTGTCTCTAAGTGGAAGCGCGTCCGGAACGCGATCACTTCGATCCCAGTGGCTGGCGACGTGCCAATCTTGAGAAATTTCCCTATCACTTGCTGTTTTACGAGGAACTCGATGGCCTGCGGGGATCAAGGCGAAGGGTGAACTCCGGAGCACTCCGGGGCATGTCATCGACATTGTGCCGACGGTGTTGGAGTTGGCGGGAATCGAGAAACCGAAGGAGTGGAAGGGCGAGCCGATTCCTGAGGCACCGGGGAAGAGTTTGGTGCCTGCTTTGAAGGAGGATGTGGCGATCAGCCGCGAGAGCATTTGGTGGCTGCATGAAGGGCACCGGGCAGTGCGAGTGGGGGATCTGAAGTTGGTGGCGGCGGAGGGGGATCCCTGGGAGCTCTACGATTTGAAGACTGACCGAGCCGAGCAGAACAATCTTGCGGCGAAGATGCCTGAGAAGGTGAAGGAATTGGAGAAGGTTTGGCAGGCGCAGACTGATGAATTTACCGAGTTGGTGAAAAAGACGCTCCCTAAGCAGCCCAAGGGGAAAGCCAAACGCAAGAAGGGCAACCCGAAGAAGTAATCACGCACGCTGCTAGGAATTTGCTTTTGGGCTTAGGTGCTTGGGGGCGCTGTTGAGGGGATCGGAGAGGGGAGAAAGGGGGTTGTTTTGGTGATCTTGCACAGCCGGACGACTCGTCGTTTCGCATCCAGTCCGGTAAACACTTCAGGAAACATAACCTGCAACGCGGCTGAGTTTGGGGGCCATACGGGCTACTTCTCCGCAGGTGCAGTTACAGTAAGATCCTTGATCTCTCTATCTTCGTCATACAAATGCTTCATCAAGAAATGCCTGATATTCTGAATCGCTTCCCGGTGGCTTTCCTTCCATTTCGGCAGGAACAGGTAGTCTTTGTCGTGCGGCATATTCATCACCCGGATGATATTGGCTGCGCATTTGTGTTCGCGACATTTCTTGACGAAGCTCTCCGCTCCGGCGATCGACCCATATTGACCCTTACCGCCCGCGATACTCAATATCGGCGGCGCGGGTGAATCCATGAAATCGATCACATAGCGGGGCGACGTGGAGATCATCGGGTAATGCGCCTTATCGTAGCCGCTCCCATAAAGACTGCTTCCCGGATGTTCGCTATACCCATTCTCCTTGGTGCGAATATAGGGTCGGCCACCCATTCGCTTGCTCAGCACGTCATCGAGATTGGTTGTGTTGTCTTCTTCGAACGCGGTCTTGAGCAATCTTTCTATCGCCTGTGGATTGTTGATGCTCTTGTCGAAAATAGACCCCCCGCCGCCACCGGAGAAAGGAAGGACACAAGCCGGTATGGAATCGATGCCGTTCTTCGGGTCGTATTTCACGCCCACATCGCCTTCGAGCGTTTTGACAAGGTGCCCGCTTGTCGCCAGTGATTCACAAAGGCCTGCACCTGCGGAAAAACCCGAGACCCCGATCCGGTTGGGATCGATCCGGAACTTGCCGGCATTCTTCTTCAGATGCCGGATGGAACTCTTGACGTCATTGATTTGTGCCGGCCAAGTGGCGAACTTCGTAGTCCGGTATCCCACGCTTGCGAGCACAAACTTTCCGTCGAGTTCTTCTCCGACGACCCTTCGCAAGAAGTTGATACGCCCGTCCTTTTCCCACATGTTCAAGCCACCGCCATGAAAGAAGAGAATCACGGGCAGGGCCGGTGCCTTCTTGATAGCACGTTGGACCTTTGCATCGTAATCACGCTGGAAACAGTCCGTGTCGAGAGATAGATCTGCAATCGGCACTGAGATATTGAAGCTTTGCCGATTCTCAGCCTTGTTTTCCGCGTAGGCGACGTTGCGACGAAAGTATCGCTTGCTGGAACGCTGGTAGAACTCAACGAACTCCTGCTCAGACACCTTGCCATCCAGGCTGGTGTCCAAGATGCGAAGCATCTCCGGATCGTCTGCGAAATCGACCTTGTCCAGGAGATGCTTGCCTTCCGTTCCGTCCGACCCTCTCCGTTCGCCGAACAGGCGTTTGGCCTTGTCAGCAATTGTCCCATCGGCCCACGCCGCCGGGCGGATTGCGCCGGCTTTCGGGTCGGCCTTGGCTTTGGGCGCAGCGCAAATAACCAGCGCGAAGGCGCCGACAACAGCGGCGATCAGGGGGAGGGAAAGAGCGCGGGTTTTCATCGTTTGTTCCATTATCAGGAGATAGTGCGGAAAGATTAATCGTCTGTCTATCACTCCCGCAGACAACGAGTCTGGACAGAACTTTCCCGAAAGTGCCCGAGGTTAGCAATCCTGCTGGCTGGCTGCTAGGAATTTGCTTTTGGGCTTAGGTGCTTGGGGGCGCTGTTGAGAGGACCGGCGTGCCGGTCGAAGCCTTGGCGAAGAGGGGAGAGGGGAGAAAAGGGGTTGATCAAGAACCGCATCCCCGTCGCCATCCTCTACGGCGGCGGCTACAACCGTCAGCCGGAGTTCACCGCCAAGCTTCACCGCAACACCATCGCCACCGCGCAACGCCTCGCTGCGGAATACAGGGGGCTTTGAAATAGCTCAACGTCTGCTTTGCAGGAGAGGCGCTAGCGAACGAAGCGGTCGTGGTGGCGTAGATGTGGGATCGGAAAAGGAGCTATGGAGTTGTAATCGCAGGGATAAACGCCGAAACTTTTGCCGACCTCATGATCGGCACCGACAACATTTACGTTGAACAGAACGCCGTCCACTCGTTCCTCCGCGAGCAACTTCCGGAAGCGCGAACCCTTCCTTTCGGCCTATCATTTCACGCTCTTCCTTTGGGTCTCGCGGGCATTATTCTCATCGCTTCGTCCGCTGCGGGCGCACCGGACGCACAGCAAATTCTCGCCACAAAATGCTTCGCCTGCCACGGTCCTGATGCCACCGCTGTAGAGGGCGGGCTTCGGCTTGATACCAGGGATCTGGCGTTGAAAGGCGGTGAATCGGGAAAGCCCGCGATCTCCCCCGGTGATCCCGCCGCAAGCCTCCTCCTCGCCAAAATTTTTTCCGATGATCCCGAGGAAAAGATGCCACCGCCCGAATCGAACCGCCAACTGGCAACGGGTGAACGAGAAACCCTGCGGCAATGGATCGCGGACGGCGCAAGCTATGGGACGCACTGGGCTTTTAAGTCGCTTGCCAAGGTCAATCCCGCACCGGTGGACGATTTCATCCGGGAGAAACTCTCCACCAGCGGCCTCTCCCTTTCACCTGAAGCCCCTTCCGCGACGATCATCCGCCGCATCCATCTCGGCCTGACCGGCCTGCCTGCTTCCCCCGACGATCTCGCCGAATGGGAAAAAAGGATCACCGGTGGCGGCAGCGGTGCCGTCGCGGAACTTGTCGATTCCCTGCTGGCAAGCCCCCACTACGGGGAGCATTGGGCGCGCCGGTGGCTCGATCTCGCCCGCTACGCGGACAGCGCCGGATACGAGAGGGACGCCGATCTGCCCCATGCCTACCAATACCGGGATTTCGTAATCCGTTCGCTCAACTCCGATCTCCCCTTCGACGAGTTCGTGCGCTTGCAACTGGCCGGAGACGAGCTTGCCCCGGACTCGGCCGACGCCCTTGCCGCGACCGGATTCACCACGCTTGGCCCGGTCGCCACTTTCACCCCCTCCGACACGGCTCTGGTTAAGAAAAAGGCACGCTACGACCAGCTCGACGACCTGATTTCCACCACGGGATCGGCGATGCTCTCGCTCACCGTCGGTTGTGCCCGCTGTCATGACCACAAGTTCGATCCCATCCCTACGCGGGACTATTACCGTCTGAGCGCCGTGTTCCTGCCCTCCGAAGCGCACGAGGCCCCTCTATCCCGCCCCCACCGGGAGCTGGAGCTTTGGAAAACCACCAGCAAACGGGAATTGCGTGAGTCCAGGATCGATGCCCTGGAGGGTGCCACGGCGAACGAAAAGGCATGGCTCCGCGAGGCTGCCTCGGCTCCCTCCGAGTCAAAAACCGCCTATGGGAAATTCGGAGACAAAGTGGCTGTCACTGAGAAGGAATGGCTTGCCTCGCTAAATCACCGCGATTCGGAAACGTTGGCGGCTCTCGAGTCGAAAGTAAGCTCCGCCGGAAAAATCTTCCCGAAAGGGCGGGCGCATCTCATTTTCGATCAGGGTCCGCAGGCACCTTCCGCGTGGATTTACGGTCGCGGCGATGTCGGAACACCGGAGGAAAAGGTCACTTTCGGTTTCCTTTCCGCGATCGGTGGGGAAAAGACCCCGGAACATTTCCGTGCCTTGGCGCGCGAACGGGTCACTGTGGAGGCCTCCTCCACCTACGGTCGCGCGGCCCTCGCGGAGTGGCTCACCGATCCCGCGGATGGCGCCGGGGCGTTACTCGCCCGCGTCGCCGTCAACCGCATCTGGCAGCACCACTTCGGGCAGGGACTCGTCCGCACTCCGGATGACTTCGGCGTCCAAGGCGCGCCACCCACACATCCCGAGCTGTTGGATTTCCTAGCAGGCGAGCTGATCCGGAGCGGCTGGAGGTTGAAGCACGTCCACCGCCTTATCCTGAACTCCGAGACCTACAGGCAGACCGCCTCCACCCCAGGAGGAAACTCCACCGCCGACCGCGGAAACCTCCTCTTCTCTTACCGGCGCCCCATCCGGCTGGATGCGGAAAACATCCGCGATTCCATTCTCGCCGTCTCCGGGAAGCTCGACCCTAGCCTCCTCGGTCCCGCAATCCGCACCCCCATCCCCGCCGCCGCCATGGCTACCCGCAGCAGGGATGCATATCCAGTGGTCGAGGAATCCCCGGAGCAATGGCGCCGCAGCATCTACCTTTTCGTGAAACGCTCCGTCCCCACCCCGATGATGGAGGTCTTCGACGCGCCCGATCCCTCGGCTAGCTGCGGACAACGCAACGGCACCACCGTCCCGACCCAGGCGCTCGCCCTGCTGAACGATCCCTTCGTGCGGAACCAGGCACGCCATTTCGCGATGCGCGCCGGAGCGGGTTCCTCCCCGCCGGCGGAATTCGTCCGCAATGCGTTCCGGCTGGCCCTCTCCCGCGACCCCGCCAGTGACGAGTCCACCCGCTCGCTGCGTTTTTTCGGAAAAGAAACGGATGCGGTCTCCCTAGAGAATGCCGTTGATTTCTGCCACGCGCTCTACAACCTCAATGAATTCATCTATGTCGAGTAAACACGGCACGACCCACTGCGGACGATACCAGGACGTGATCGACCGCCGCCATTTTCTCGCAACCGCGGGTCAAGGCTTCGGCATGCTGGCCCTTGCCTCGCTGCTCGGGCGCGAAAAGCTCCTGGCCTCCCCACCCACCACCTCCGGTCCCTGGGCGAACTCTCCGCCGCGCTTTCCCGCAAAAGCCAGATCCGTCATCTGGCTGTTCATGGAAGGCGGGCCGAGCGCCATGGACACCTTCGATCCCAAGCCCGAGCTGACCAGAAACCATGGCAAGCAACCCGCTTCGGAAATCGATGTAAGCTTCGGCGCACCCGGTCCGCTTATGAAATCCCCCTACGGCTTCAAGCGGCACGGGGAAAGCGGGGCGTGGGTATGCGAGCATTTCGAAAAGCTCGCTGCCCACGTCGATGACATCGCCTTCATCAAATCCTGCCACGCGGAATCCCCCAACCACGCGCCCGCGATGTACCAGATGAACACCGGCATGACCCGCCAGGGTTTTCCCAGCGCCGGCTCATGGGCGGGATACGGCCTCGGCACGCCCAATGAGAACCTGCCCGGATACGTAGTCCTTCCGAACTCGCGAGGCAGCAAAGGCGGGCCGCTAAACTGGGGATCGGGTTTCCTGCCGAGCGCCTACCAAGGGACCACCTTCCGCCCTGAAGGACAGGCTCTGCTCAACCTCCGGCCTCCGGGCGACATGGACACCGCACGCCAGCGCAGAATGCTTGATCTCGCCGGAGACCTCAACCGCAGCCACTTCGCGCGCCACCCGGCGGAACCCGATCTGCTCGGCCGCATCCAGAGCTACGAACTCGCCTTCCAGATGCAGACCGAAGCCGAGGAAGCGGTGGACATCGATTCAGAGCCAGAGCATATCCGGAAACTCTATGGCCTCGATGACAAGACGACCGCCCCTTACGGCCGCAAATGCCTGATGGCGCGCCGTCTTGTCGAGCGCGGCGTCCGTTTCGTCCAGGTTTACTGCGATGGCGAATGGGATGCGCACGGAGGGCTTGAAAAGAACCACCGCGAGCGCATCGCGGAAACCGACATCCCGATCGCCGGACTGCTCGCGGATCTGAAACAGCGTGGCCTGCTTGAAGACACGCTCGTCGTATGGGGCGGCGAGTTCGGCCGGATGCCCGTTTCCCAGCGGGGTAGCGGCCGGGACCACAACCCCAACGGGTTTCTCACCTGGATGGCGGGTGGCGGGGTAAGGGGCGGCATCAGCCACGGCGAGACCGACGAGATCGGCTACCATGCAGCAAAAGACCCTGTCTCCGTCCCGGATCTTCACGCAACCATGCTTCACCTCCTCGGCCTGGATCATGAAAAGCTCGTATTTCGCCATAACAGCCGCGATTTCCGGCTCACTGACGTCTCCGGAAAGGTCATCAAAAGCATTCTCGCCTGAGGCACACGCGTAGCGCATCGGGTTCCGCCCTTCTCCTTATCAGCTATGTTTCGCGGAATTCCCTGGAATCCTGATGCCATGGGAGGGTGCGGTCGGTGTAGATCGTCGTGTCACCCTTGAGGGAGTTCGACTCACCCTAGTACCAGATGATCCCGCGCATCGTGAACGGCGCGAGCGGGTGGATCATGCCGCCAATGTCCTCCGCCGATTCATCCCCTTGCAAACAGAAAGCACCAGCGAACCCGGCGGAAAATGCTTTGCCCGCAGCGCGCCGATCGCTTGGTATGGATGCATGAAACTATCCCTCTTCGTCTTCGCAAGCGCTTCGCCTGCGCCCAGATTACGGTTCTGTTTTTTTCGCGGGAAGTAGTTCAAAGGAGTCATTCACTTCCTTGGCATTGGACTCTCCCGCGCGTTCAAAGTAGCCTTTAGCCATATCGGATCGACCGGCGCATTCCAGCATGAAGGCGGCAACGGCTGCCAGGTCCTGATTTGTTGGATCCAGCTCGGCTACGGTCATGGCGATCTTGGCGCGATCCACATCTGTGAGAGCTCGGAACCCCAGATCCTTTTCGATGGCCCCGCCGCGGAGTTTCACTGTAAGAGCCTTCGGGTCGGCGCCCTGAATGATGAGGGGCGTGCGGCTTATGCTCAGCGTGATCTTGTTGGTCGGAAAATCCCCTTCACCTGCGAGTGTATCGATCTCGGCCAGTAGTTTGGCATCGAAAGCCTTGGCGTATTCTGCTTTTACCGTTCGCCCCGGTTTGGCCGGCTTGTTGCTCCTTGCCCGGCGCGCGGAAGGTCTTTTGGCGCCTGTCTTCTGTGGTTCAGCATTCAACCTCTCGGAGAGCTGTGCTTCATAGAGCGAAGCGGGTACCAGTTCGCCGCTTTTCTGTTCCGTGACCCCCTGCGGACCCTCCCCCGAGAACGGAAAGCCAGTCGGAAAGGAGCCTGTTGAGGAAATTCCGTAATTCTGTGCCGTAGGAGGTTTCTGGATAAGCATTCCCTTGTTGAAGTTCCATGCTACTGAGTGGACCGAACTCCATCCGTGCTGTGTTCCCCATTCACCGCGGTTTATGAGACGCAGGCTGCCGCTGCTCTCCTCAAACATGTTATCGAAAAGAACGCCCTGAGTCCACCACCGGTGGCCGGCCTCCATATCGTGACCTCCTTTGGAAGTGCAGCGGAAAAAAACGAGGCCAGAGACGCTGCTCGTCCCGTTGGAGACATAGCCGTGCCGCGCTCCGGTTGCATGGCACTTGGTGAAAAGCACGCATTGGGAACGTCTGTCGGCGCAGAAATTGTAGAACCGCCCTCCGGTCCGTATGCCGACCGGGTCGAGGCCCTGGCAACTGTCAACAGTAACGCAGAAAGCCCCTTCTGTCCTGACCGCGGCATACACGAAGTGAAGCGCCGTGACTTTTTGGACCCAGCAGTCCCTCGCGCCGACCACGCTGACGCCGTTCTTCGCATGGTTCTCGTCCTTAGGCTTATCCGGATCCGTTTGAATATCAATCCGCAGGTTTTCCACACCAGACAGTATGACCGGGGTCCAGACTGCCTTGGCTATATATGATTGCGCAAGGTCGCGATTCAGGTGGTTATAAACCGGCACATCGAGTGTCAGGAAAGTTCCGGAGATCGCGGTAATACGACGGAGAAATGGTATATCCATCTGGCCCGGCCTCCAGGGCTTGTCGGAACCTACTCCTCCGCCGTCCACTGCATCAATCCAGGCCTGCGAGGAGGGATGGTGGACAATTATTTCATCGCCGACCGCAAAAGCAGCGGCGCTTTGAACCTCAAAAGATTTTGATCCGACCTGGACGAATGGTGTCGTTATGTCGCTCCGCACGCGCGTTTCGGTCCACTTTGAGTTTCCCGAACCCAGTACCACCACCGTGCGCTGATGGGGTGAGTCGCCGGGCGCCGTCAGGATCGTATTGGCCAGCGCATCCGCTCCGTCGCCGGAGCCGCGCAATACGACCCCGCTCTTATTGATGTTTACCGTTCCGTTGATTTGATACACGCCGGGTCCGAGAACTAGCGCGCCTCGTATTCCATTCGCGTCCGGCCTGCGTGCCCCCACCTTATCGAGCGCCTGCTGGATCCGTGCCGTGTTGTCACCTGCGACCGGTGTAAGACTGGCGACCTCGGGAACGACTGGGATTGGCGATTCCCCATATTTGTAACCCGCGTAACTGTAATCCGGGATCCGGTTTTTTTCCGCGTCTGAATAGTAGGTCAGTTTGCCGTTCTTGTAATAAGCATACTTGGACTCCCACGCTGACGCGTTGTTCGGGTAAAACGCAAGCAGAGCCACCGCACCCAGCAACCAACACGTATTCCTGACTAATGTTAATACCTCTGCTCTCACCGCAATTGTAACTGATAGGAATTTGCTTTTATCTGAATCGCTCATATTGACCCCAATTTTCTGTTATCATGGACTAAAAACCTGAACTGATAAGAAATTGCTTTTTGCATAGGCGCTCATTTTCGATGGATATCAAACCATTCCAGGCGGGAAATTGTCACAAAGCCCATATTCCATGTAAATCCTTATCTTCCGAAAATGCGGAAGCCGGCGGCTTTGGCAAAGTGCTGACTGCAAGGAAATTGCTTTTGGCGGGTGGCTCCTGAAACAGCCGTTGGGCCGGGCCGGAGGGCGGGAAATGGGGGGTGTAAGACCTGGGGTCAGGAGCTGCATCGCAACATTTTCTACAAAGCCAATTGGATTCTTTCGGAAACTGACCCCGATGGTTCTTTCGGGCACACTGACCCCCTTTCTCTTGACCTACCCTCTTGACCTACCCCCTTGACCGATCGCCCCGAGGAGCCGCACGCTCCATCCGAACCAGTTGTTTCTCCATCATGTCAGTAAGCACCTCAATCCTTCTCCTTCTCGTAACGCTCTTCTCTCACCGCTTGCCGGCCCAAACCATCGACGCCGGGCGCGGGGCGGTGTCTCTGGTCGTCCCGGCAAAGTATGACAAGGCGTAGCCAGCTCCGTTGGTGGTTTTGTTGCACGGCTACACTTCGAGCGGCGCGGGCCAGGATGGCTATATGAAATTTGGAGCTCTGGCGGACACCTATGGATACCTCTTCATCGCGCCGGACGGGACCAAGGAAGAATCCGACAAGAAGCATCGCTTCTGGAATGCTTCCCCGGCGTGTTGCGACTTCTACAAGAGCAACGTCGACGACTCCAAGTATCTCAAGGACCTGATCGACGCCGTGAAGAAGCAATACTCGGTCGATGAAGATCGCGTCTACTTGATCGGACACTCCAATGGCGGGTTCATGTCGCACCGCATGGCAGTGGATCACCCCGATACCATCGCGGCAATCGCGAGCCTGAACGGCGCGGCTCCCATGACTCTGGCCGGCCCCAAACCGGAGCGCCCAGTGAACATTCTCCATATCCACGGCACCGAGGACAAACTCAACCGCTACAAGAGCGGCGGGGAGATCAAAGGCGTCGCGTATCCCGGAGCCGAGGAAACCGTCAAGAACTGGGCCGAGTTCAATGACAAATCAACAAAGGCAGCCGCAGCCGAGCAGAAGCTCGATCTGGACAAGAAGCTCGAAGGCAAAGAGACGACGGTCACACGCTACGGAGACGGCTTCGAGCTGTGGACCATCGATGGTGGCGGGCATGTTCCCAGCTTTACAGACCATGCCAACAAGCTCGTCATCGACTGGCTGATGGCCCATCCGAAAGCGGCCGCGAAGAAGTAACTCTCCCGCCGGGTAAAACGAAGTCGCCCTTCCCCCCGGAGTGCCTGGGAGGATGGGGGGGCAAATACGACACCGTGTCGTTTTGGCCTACCAACCGCCTTTCTCCCCTCCTGGGCGGGCGAAGCGCTTGAAGGGATTGAGCTTTGATTGTTCCTTTTTGATGCTTTGCTCGCTCCTCCAGATAAGGCGCATAAGCCCGCTGCCCCCGCGCTCCCTGATCAAGTCTGAACGCCTCCGGAACCTTAGCGGATTCCATCCACGGAAACCCTCGACCTCCCGCGTATTGGGATGCCGGGGCTTGGCGATGACGTCCATCTCGCGCTTAAACTGGGCTATGGCCGACGGGTGTCGGCCTGGGCGCGGGAGAGCATGATTTGGGGTTTTACATGGGTGCCGTTCATGCTGCCGAGATCGCGCAGGGAGGATTGGATCGGACAGGCTTCGAGCAGGAAGCGGTGGCGGGAGACCCGCTCGTCGTTGGGAAGGCAGAGAGGCTAATGAGCCTTGGGTTGCTGGGCAGCAGAATGCAGCCCTTCCTTGTTAAAGAAGCCTGCCGCCGTTTTTTCCTCCGCCGGGGCCGAGGGTGATGAGGTGGTCGGCGGTGGCGATGATGTCGGGGTGGTGCTCAATGATGAGCACGGAGTGGCCGGCGTCGCGGAGGCGGAAGATGGCAGCCAAGAGCTTTTCGACGTCGTCGAAGTGGAGGCCGGTGGTGGGTTCGTCGAAGAGTATTGAGGAAAAAACCTTCCTACTTGCGGGAATAGCTGGGTCTGTGCGAAAGTCCAGCCATGCAGGAGATCATTTTCGAGGTGCGTGAGGATGAGGCGGACGGCGGTTTTGTCGCTGTCGCGCTGGGTCATGCGATCGCGACGCAGGGGGAGACTGAGGAGGAGTTGCGGGAAATGGTGCGCGATGCGGTTCGCTGTCACTTCGATGATGGGGAAGCGGGGGAAATGCCGGGGATGATCCGTTTGCACTTTGTGCGGGACGAGGCCATCGCAGTATGAAGGTTACTCGGAATGTTTCGGCGGCTGAACTGGTTAAGGCTTTGCGTGGCCTTGGTTATGAAACGGTGAGGCAGAACGGATCGCACATACGGTGAACTTGCGAAGTGGCCGGGAAACATCATGTCACGGTTCCGAATCACAGGCCGTTGAAGACAGGAACTTTGCTGGGAGGCGTTTTGAAACCTGTGGCAGCTCACCACAAGCTGACGGTCGAGGAGTTGATCGCGCGATTGGGGATTTGAAATATCCGGGGTTGCTGGGCAGCAGAATGCAGCCCCTCCTTGCTAAAGAAGTCTTCCACCGTTCTTCCCTCCGCCGGGACCGAGTTGGATGAGGTGGTCGGCGGTGGCGATGATGTCGGGGTGGTGCTCGATGATGAGCACGGAGTGGCCGGCGTCGCGGAGTTTGAAGATGGCAGCCAAGAGCTTTTCGACGTCGTCGAAGTGGAGGCCGGTGGTGGGCTCGTCGAAGAGGTAGAGGGTGTGGGGGGAGGTGGGTTTTGCGATTTCGAGGGCGAGTTTAAGGCGTTGGGACTCGCCCCCGGAGAGGGTGTTGCCGGCCTGGCCGAGGGAGAGGTAGCCTAGGCCTAGTTCGTCCATGGTGTGGAGCAGGCGGTAGAGCTTGGGGATGGGGCGGAAGTGGGCTTTCGCCTCGGCGACTGACATGGCGAGAATGTCGGCGATGGATTTTCCTTTGTAGGTAATTTCCAGGGTTTCGCGGTTGAAACGTTTTCCCAAGCAGGCGGGGCACTCGGTCCATGCGTCGGGGAGGAAGTGCATCTCGATCTTGAGCTTGCCGTTGCCCTGGCAGCGTTCGCAGCGACCGCCCTTCGCGTTGAAGGAGAAACGGCCTTTGCCATAGCCGCGTTGCTTGGCGAGGGGGAGCTTGGAAAAGAGGTCGCGGATGAGATCGAAGGCACCGATAAAGGTGGCGGGGTTCGAGCGGGGGGAGCGGCCGATGGATGATTGGTCGCAGAAGACGAATTTCTCAATGTGCTCGAGGCCGGTGATGGAGTCGTGCGCGCCGGGTTCGTTCTTGGAGTTGTGGAAATGCTTGCCGAGGGCTTTGGCGAGGATGCTGTTGATGAGGGTCGATTTCCCGGAGCCGGAAGGGCCGGAGATGACGACGACTTGGTGGAGGGGGATTTCGACGGTGAGGTTGCTGAGGTTGTGCTCCCGCGCGCCGACTATGGTGATTTTAGATTTTGAATTTTGAATTTTGAATTTTGGAGGGGAGAATCTAGGGATCTCGCCGCGCAGCCATTGGCCGGTGGGGGAGTCGATGGTGAGAGGGTTGCCTTGGGCTAGGATTTCGCCACCGGTGGGACCAGCTCCGGGGCCCATGTCGATGAGGTGATCGGCGGCGCGGATGATGTCTTCGTCGTGTTCTACTACGACTACGGTATTTCCGATGTCGCGGAGGCGGGTGATGGCGGTGATGAGGCGGGCGGTGTCGCTGGAGTGAAGGCCGATGGAGGGCTCGTCGAGAACGTAGATAACGCCGGACAGGCCGGCTCCGAGTTGGGTGGCTAGCTTGATGCGCTGGACTTCGCCGCCGGAGAGGGTGCCGGAGGAGCGGTCGAGGGTGAGGTAGTCGAGGCCGACGTCTTCGAGGAAGGTGAGGCGTTTTTCTACTTCGGCGGCTAGGTCACCGAGGGGGGCGGGGCTGGATTTCAGGGTGGAGATCCACTGCTTTGCTTCGGAGATTCCTAGCTGGCAGAATTGCATGATGCCTAATTCTGAGTTTGCTAGTGCCGAGTGATCAGTGATCAGTGGAAGACTTGGGTTGTGGGAGGGGCGAGCGAAGGTTGCCGCTACTTTTACGTGTTGGATCTCGCGCTTGAGGCGGAGGTGGTGGCAGGTGGGGCAGCCTAGGCCTTCGCAGGTGGGGCAGGCACCTTCGAGGGTGTTGAAGGAGAAGTGGCGGGGGGTGAGGTCGCCGAAGATTTCTCCAGTGCGGGGGTTGCTGTAGGAGGTTTGGAAGGTGAGCTCGCGGTATTGCTTTTCCTCGGGTTTTTGTAGGAGGACCTTGGCTTCGGCTCCGCAGATGCGGAGCGCTAGCTCGATGGAGTCTGCTAGGCGGGAGGCGATGCCTTCGCGGATGACGAGGCGGTCGATGACGATCTCAATGCGGTGGGGGCCGGTGCCATCGAGAGTGGTTTCGGTGATTTCCTGGATCTCGCCGTTAAGGCGGATGCGGATGAAGCCCTGGCGCTGGAGGTCGCCGAGGAGGCGGTCGGGTTCGGCGGTTTCCTCTTCGGGGACGGCGGCAAGGATGATGAGTTTGGAGCCTTCTGGCTGGGCTGAGAGTTCGGAGATGATTTCGGTGGGACCCATGCGAGTCATGGCTTCCCCGGTTTCCGTATCGTGAGGGATGCCCGCGGCGGCCCAGATGATGCGGAGGTAGTCGTAGATCTCGGTGGCGGAGGCGACGGTGGAGCGGGGCGAGAGGCCGCCAACGCGTTGCTCGATGGCTATCGCGGGGTTGAGGCCTTCGATGGAATCGACGTCGGGTTTTTCGAGCTGGGAGAGGAACTGACGCGCGTAGACGGAGAGTGACTCGACGTAGCGGCGCTGACCCTCGGCGTAGAGCGTATCGAAGGCGAGCGAGGATTTTCCCGATCCGGAAGGCCCGGTGATGACCGTGATTTTTCCCTTAGGTATGGCGACCGTGAGATTTTTTAGGTGATGCTGGCGGGCACCGCGGATGAGGATTTCGGCCATGTGGCCGAGACACTAAGCTTAAAATGGTAAATTCTAAACCCTAAGGAGGAGGTTTAAGTTTTTTTTCGATTGCGGAGTGCGGATGATTCGGGGGAATGTGGGGCATATGGCAAAGGCAAGAATAGGATTTGTGGGAGCGGGGCGGATGGGATCCAACATGGCACGGCGGTTGCATGACCTAGATTACGAAGTGACGGCGATTCACGATCACTTCCATCCTGTTGCGGAGGCGGTTGCCGGGGAGCTGGGGGCGAAGGCGGTTACTTCACTGGCGGAAGTTACGGCATTGGCGGATGTGATTTTCACGGTGGTGACGGATGATGCTTCGATGGAGGGGATTTTTGGCGGAGAGGATTCTTTGTTGGTTGAGGCGAAGGGAAAGATTTTCATCAACTGCGCGACGGTTAGTCCGGAGGCGCATGAGAAAGCCGCTGAGGCAGCTAAAAAGGCAGGGGCGGAGACGCTCGCGGCAAGCATGGCGTCCTCGATCACGCAGGCACGGCAGGGGACGCTTTACCTGATGATCGGTGGCGATGAAGAGACGTTTTCCGGCCAGGAGGCTTTGCTTAAAGATATTTCTTCATCGCTGCGGTACGTTGGGCCGGTGGGGAACGCAGCCAAGATCAAGGCGCTGGTGAACATGGTGATGAACATCAACACCGCCGGGTTGGCGGAGGGGCTTGGACTGGGGAAAGCGCTTGGGATCGACTTGGATCTTTTGCGGGAGGTGTTCTCGCAGACGGGGGCAAATTCCCGGGTGCTTGAGACCGATGGCGACGACATGGTGCTGAGGGATCACGAATGCTATTTCTCCGCATCCCACGCCGCCAAGGACAGCGGAATTGCGAACGAGATTGCGGCAGAGGCGGGGGTTGCGGTGCCGCTTTCTGTGGCGACGGAAGCGCAATACCGGAAACTTGTTGAACTCGGTTCGGGAGAACTGGACAAATCCGCCGTTGCGGAGCTGACTTTCCCCGGACGTGGTGGATCGAATACCTGAAGAACAATGACAGATACAAGCCAGATACGGAACGAAGATGGAGAGCGGCTCGATACCGCATTCCATGGAGGGGACAAGCATGGGTTCATGGTGGTGCTGGGTCACGGAGTGACGGGCAACAAGGACAGGCCGCTGCTGCTGGCGGTTGCGGAAGGCCTTGCTGCGAAGGGCTGGCCTTGCCTGAGATTTTCGTTTTCCGGTAACGGGGAATCCGAGGGGCGCTTCGAAGAGGCGACCATCACCAAAGAGATACGTGATCTTCATTGTGTGCTGAAGACGGTGCCGCAGGAGAGGCGGATTGCGTACGTCGGGCACAGCATGGGCGCTGCGGTGGGTGTGACCAAGGCTGGCAGCGGCCTGACCATACAGACTCTTGTTTCACTTTCGGGTATGGTTCACACCGCTGAATTCCTCGAAAGGGAGTTCGGTGATGTTACACCCGACCAAGGGAATATGTGGGATGAGGAGGGATGTCCGCTTTCGTCCACATTCGTTCAGGACATGAAGGCGATCGGCAGTCTGGCGAGCCAGGCTTCGGAGGTCAGGCAGCCATGGTTGCTGATCCATGGCACGGCGGACGATGTGGTTCCAATACAGGACAGCATTGACGCCTTCGAAGCCGCTAGGTGCGAGAAAAAGCTGATACGGATTCCTGACGCCGGGCATTCATTTGACGAGGAGAGCTATCCGGTGATCGTGGAAGCGATCGATGCTTGGCTGACAGAATGCTTCGGGTAGGCGGAGCGGTAGCGTGGTGACGGGGCACAGAAAGCGGCGTGCAAAGCCGCGCTGCCTATTTTGCTTCGAGCATCAGCATGACCGGATCATGGTCTGAGGTGTCACGTGGTACGGAGATGGCTTTTGAAATATTTTCCTTGAAGCCGGTGGTCATCATATAGTCGAAGGTGGTCGGTTTGAATTTTTTATACCAAGGGTCGTTGTGCCAGGTGAGCCGCTGCTTCTTCGGGGTGGAACCCCAGGTATTGTGGAAACCAGCTTTCACGAGATCTGCGACCACGGTGCACTTGGGGAACTGCCCGTCGTGGTTCGTATTGAAATCGCCGCCGATGAGCCAGCCGACGATTTTTTGTCCGGCAAAGCGCTTCTCCATTTCCACCTTGTGGGTGAGAATTTGACGAATGGATTCCTTGCGGGTATTGGCGACGTATATTTCCCCCTTGGGGGTGTCGCTGCCGCGGTTGCTCTTGAGATGGACGGAGTAGAGCATGATCAGGCCGCCATCGGGATGCTCGAGGGCAGCGAAGGCGAAGCCCCGGCGGAGGTTCGGCAGGTTCTCGGTCGGCTTGAAAGGTTCGAAGAATGCGGAGTTCGCCTTGAGGTTCGAAGCGATGCAACATTGCTGCGCTCCGATCTTCTCTGAATCGGGCTGGAGGAAGCGGCTGAATACATCGACTTTCATGCCGGGCATGGTGGCGACAAGTTTTTTGAAGGCTTCCTCATCGCTGACTTCCTGCGCCAGGAAGATGTCGGGCTTGAGCTTGGCGAGTTCGGCCTGAATCTCGGCGAATTGCTTGTCCTTCTCCGCTTGCTTTGCATTCGGGCGTCCGCCGGGGAACCATTCGATGTTCCACGTCAGCGCCGTGGTTGGCTCTGCATGGGCGGTGAGGGATAGCGTCAGCCCGAGGGCATACGCGAGAATTGCGGCTCTTAGGAACGATTTCATTTTCAATTCGGGCGTGCAACCCAATGCATTCCTACGTCGTATACCGTTTGGGCGCAAATGAATCGCAAACATTCTCACAGGAGCACGGAAACGGGAGCTTTGCTCCTTGCACCCCGGCACGCGGATTGCCAGTTTCTTGGTCCATGAAGAAAGCTACCCTTCTGTTCCGCCAGTTCACACTCCTGCTATGCCTCTGGTTCGCCTGCGGAGCTACTTTTGCCCAGGAAGAACCCCCAACCGATGCTCCCGCCCCGGCGAAGACCCTCGACCAGAAAATCGACGAGGCGGTGAGCCCCTACACGGATGCGATATCCAAAGTGGTTTTCGTCCCGATTTGGAAGGGGCAGGTGGGACCGGAAGGGAACGAGGTGGATCTGGAGATTCCCTTTGTGCTTCTGTGGCTGGCGGGCGCTGCGGTTTTCCTTACGCTGTTTTTTAAGTTCATCAACTTTCGCGGGTTTGCACTCGCGCTCCGGACGGTGAGGGGAAAATACTCGAAGAAGGATGATCCGGGTGAGATTTCACATTTCCAGGCACTGACCGCCGCTGTTTCGGGAACGGTCGGTTTGGGAAATATCGCGGGGGTGGCCATTGCGATCAGCGTGGGAGGGCCGGGTGCGGCTTTCTGGATGGTAGTGATGGGGCTTTTTGGAATGACGAGCAAGTTCGCCGAGTGCACGCTGGGGGTGAAATACCGGCACATCGGCAAGGACGGAAAGGTGCACGGCGGGGCGATGCTTTATTTGACGAGGGGATTCGCGGATCGGGGAATGGGAGCGCTCGGAAAAACGCTCGCGGTGCTTTTCGGAATCTGTTGCATCGGGGCTTCGTTCGGCGGTGGGAACATGTTTCAGATCAACCAGGCCACGTCCCAGTTGGTCAATGTTACGGGGGGCACTGAGAGCTTTTTCGCCGACAAGCAATGGCTCTTCGGGTTGGTGGTAGCCATCCTTGTCGGAGGGGCAATTATCGGAGGTATCACCCGAATCGGGAAGGTCACCGCGAGATTGGTTCCTGCGATGACGGTGCTCTATCTCATCGGATGTTTTGTGGTGCTTGGATCGAATATGGATAAGATCGTCCCGACGTTAGGATTGATCATTTCAAGTGCATTCAGCGGTGATGCTTTGGCCGGCGGCATGATAGGCACTTTGTTGCAAGGCATCCGGCGTGCGGCATTCTCCAATGAGGCAGGTATCGGCTCGGCACCCATCGCACATGCGGCGGTGAAGACGCGCTATGCGGCGAGCGAAGGGCTGGTTGGTTTGCTTGAGCCTTTCATTGATACGGTGATCATCTGCACGATGACCGCGCTGGTGGTGATCGTTACCGGCAATTACGCGGGTCAGGAGCAGGGAGTCGGTGGGATCACGATCACCTCGGACTCGTTCGCATCGGTGGTACCGTGGTTTTCCTACGTGCTTTCACTTGCTGTGATTCTGTTCGCGCTATCGACGATGATCAGCTGGTCCTACTATGGACTGCAGGCATGGAAGTTCCTGTTCGGCAAATCTCATGCTTCGGACGTTACCTACAAGCTCCTCTTTTGTTCCGTCATCATACTCGGGTCAGCGATGTCGCCCGGCAAGGTGATCGATTTCTCGGACGCGATGCTGTTTAGTATGTCGTTTGCGAACCTTTTGGGCGTGTATCTACTGCTGCCGGTGATTCGCAAGGAACTGAAGAAATTTATGCTGTTTGCCAAACGTGTGGACGCCGGCGAATCCATTGAGATGGCGGACGAGCATGTAAAATCGAAACTTCCTGAACCAGAGGGAAGGGCTTGATCCAAGTAAGGCTTGGATCACTTTTGCGGTATGGCACGTGACTACAAACTGCAGCGATCGAAGCCGGTATCGGCCTCCGGGATCGACTACCAGAAAGAGCTGAACGAGGAGCAGTTCCAAGCGGTGACCTCGGCACCGGGTAAGGCGCTGGTGATCGCTGGAGCCGGATCAGGAAAGACGCGGACGCTGACGTATCGTGTTTCGTGGTTATTGGATCGCGGCGAAAATGCGCGGAACATCCTACTTCTGACGTTCACCAACAAGGCGGCGCGGGAGATGGTGGAGCGGGTGAGGTCTCTGGTAGCGGGGGATGTGACGGATCTATGGGCGGGGACGTTCCACTCGATTTGCAACCGCATCCTGCGCCGGCACGCGGAGGAGATCGGGTTTACGAAATCGTTTTCTATCCTGGATCGAGATGACCAGAAATCGCTGATGAGCGGAGTGGTTGCGAGTTGCGAGATCGATACCAAGCAGCGGCGTTTTCCGAAGGCGGATGTGCTCATCTCCATGTTCAGCCTGATGGCGAACACGGGAGCTGGCCTGCGCGGGGTACTGGATGCGAGGTATCCGTATTTCGCGGATTGGGAGGAAGAGTTGGAGAAGGTGCGTATGGGATATACGAAGAAAAAGCGCGATACGAACTCGCTGGATTTCGACGACATGTTGGTGATGGCGGTGGAGCTTTTCAAAGAGCATCCGGATGTGCTGGCGATCTATCAAAAGCGTTTTCGGAACATCCTGGTGGATGAGTATCAGGATACGAACTCGGTACAGAGCGAGTTGATTGACCTTTTGGCGGGCGATTCCAACAGCCTGATGGCGGTGGGGGATGATTCGCAATCGATCTACTCGTGGCGAGGGGCGGAGGTGGATCACATTTTGAATTTTCAGCGGCGTTATCCGGAGTCGGTGGTGCATACGATCGAGACGAATTATCGGAGCGTGCCGGAGATCTTGGATCTCTCGAACGCGGCGATTTCGGCGAACAAGATGCGTTTCGAGAAAACCCTGAAGTCATCGCGGCCCGAGGTTGGTGCGAAGCCGGCTTTGGTGGCGGTGGAGGATCCATCCATGCAGGCGGTGTTCGTGGCGCAACGGATGTTGGAGCTGAGGGACGAGGGGATTGATCTTTCGGAAATGGCTGTGCTTTACCGGGCGCATTTCCAGAGCCTCGAGATCCAGATGGAGCTCACGCGGCGGGGAATCCCATTCGGGATCACCAGCGGACTGAGGTTTTTCGAACAGGCGCATATCAAGGATGTCGCAGCGTTCCTGCGCTTCGTTACGAACCGCAAGGATGAGGTGAGTTTCAAGCGCATGGTGCAGTTGCTGCCCGGCTGTGGGCCGGGAACATCGGAGAAGGTGTGGCAGAAATGGTTGCGAGATCCGGCTTCGGGAAATCCGGAGCCACCGGACAAGTGGTCGGATGTTTTTCTAGGCTACCCGTTGCCGAAAAAGGCGACGAAGCACTGGGAGCAACTTTGCTACACGTTGGACGAATTGAATCCGAGAGGGATGTTCGCCACGCCCTCCGAAATGATGTTCAGCGTGTTGGAGGGGATCTACGATGACTACCTGAAGGAGAGCTTCGATAACTACGAACTGCGGCGCGCGGATATTGAGCAACTGACCCAGTATGGTACTGGTTTCGATGATGTCCTGGAGTTCCTGGCGCAGCTTTCGCTGATGAGCACCACGGACGGTGAGCCGACGGGTGATAAGTCCGAGAGAGATGAGGACAAGGTGACGCTGTCATCAATCCACCAGGCGAAGGGCTTGGAGTGGAAAGCGGTTTTCCTGATCTGGCTGGTGGACGGGCAATTTCCGAATGGGAGAATCTTGGAGGCGGACGATGAGGCCGCGTTTGAGGAGGAGAGGCGGCTGTTCTATGTCGCACTGACGCGGGCGAAGGATGAGCTCTATCTCACTTATCCGATGCTGAATCCGAAGAGCTATACCGGCGATGTGCTTTGCAGGCCTTCGCGGTTTCTGGACGATTTCCCGAAAGAAATGGTGGAGGAGTGGAACGTTGGGAACGAGTGGACGGAGGACGATCCGTTCTGAGAAATTTCAAATTTCAAATTCTAAACCCGAAGGAAGAGGGTATGAAAAAGGCGAGCCGGATGGCTCGCCTGAATTGAAAGGGGATTGGAGATAGGGAGACTATCCGCCGATTTCGGTGCGGCCGGTGAGCTGGGCACCTTCTTCCATGGAGAAAACCTTGGATTTGATGTCGCCGTTGATCTTGGATTTGTCCTTAAGTTCGCAGCGCTGCGAGGTGATCTTGCCCTCGACGTTGCCGTAGACCTTGACCTCACCGGCGGTGACGTCGCCCTTGACCCTGGCGTTCTCGCCGATGGTGACCTTGCCCTTGTCGGAGCTGATTTCACCCTCGATTTTGCCGTCGATGATCATGTCGTTGGAGAAACGGATGGATCCGGTGATTTCGATTCCGGTTGAGAGGACGTTGGTAGCGTTTGCCATAGCACCGGAAGCAAAGCAGATGACCGAATGGCTGGCAACCGGAAAGAATTCTCGAAGTTCCCTGATTTTTTGACTGCGGGAAAAACCATTTTCACGCTAGAAAGGATGAAGCCCAACCGTTTTTAACATCATGCCAAGAGTCATCATTACAGTCCCGGAGAAAAACGCGCAGCCTTATCGCTTCAAACTGGCCCGAAAAGTAGTCAGTATCGGGCGGGGGAGCGACAACGACATCGTCATCGACAGCGACTCGGTTTCTGGCAAGCACGCGGAGATGCACCGGGTCGAGGGAGGTTATGAACTTGCGGATCTGGGCTCCACAAATGGCATCAAGTATGACGGTACCCGCCAGCGGGTGCTTTCGCTACGCTCCGGTATGTCACTGAGGATGGGGGACGTGGTGTTTGATTTTACGCTCTCCGAGGAGGAGCTGGAGACCCTCGGCCGCGAGAAGCCGGCTCAGGAGTCACCGGTTACGAAGGAAGAGGTTGCTTCCCCGCCAAAATCTACTGAAGCAGCTGCACCCGCCAAACGGAGCGCTCCACGCAAGCAGCTGGTTGCGCCAAAACCTGTTTCCTTCGGTGCGAGCTTTGTCATAATCCTGCTGTTCCTTGTTCTTGCTGCCGGTGCGTTCTATGCGGGTCTCGAAATCCGGCACCGCAAGGTGACCGGTGAGGCTCTGTTTAGCTCGATCATGGGGAACTCTGACTCCGAAAATGAGATTCCGGAGGGCGATGCTCCCCCGGTTCCTGACGAAGCTGAATGACCGGGTCGCCGGTTAGACGTTGAAGCGGAACTCGATCACGTCGCCGTCCTTGACCACGTATTCCTTGCCCTCGATGCGGAGCTTGCCCGCTTCCTTGGCGGCGTTTTTTGAACCGAGCGTTGTGAGATCGTCATAGTGGACGACCTCTGCGGCGATGAAGCCGCGTTCGAAATCGGTGTGGATTACCCCGGCGGCAGCGGGTGCCTTGTCGCCCTCAATGATAGTCCATGCGCGGGTTTCCTGCACCCCGGTGGTGAGATAGGTGCGGAGCCCGAGTAGGTTGTAGACCCCACGGATCAGGCTGGAGACACCGGAGTCTTTCGCTCCCATTTCGGTAAGGAACATGGCAACCTCATCGGGTTCGAGTTCGGAGAGTTCTTCTTCGATGCGGGCTGAGATGACGACGGCCTCGGCTCCAGAGTGCTCGGCGGCGTATTTGCGGACTCGGGCGACCTGCGGGTGTGAGTCAAGATCTTCGGTGGCTCCGGCGAGTTCATCTTCGGCGACGTTACAGGCGTAGATGTTGCGCTTTGAGGAGAGGAGGAAAAACCCTTTCACGACCTCGGCGTCTTCTGTGGAAAACTCCAAGGTCAGAGCGGGTTTGCCCTGATCGAGGTGGGGCATGATGATGTCGATGAGTTCGACTTCTTTTTTGGATTCCTTGTCGCCGCCCTTGGCTTTCTTTTCCCGGGAGTAGCGGCGTTTGTCGAGCGCTGCTATGTCGGCGAGGATGAGCTCCGCGTTGATGATCTCGATGTCGCGGAGGGGATCGACGGAGCCCAGTTCGTGAATGATGTCGTCGTTTTCGAAGCAGCGAACCACCTGGACGATCGCGTCGGTCTCACGGATGTTTGCGAGGAACTTGTTGCCGAGGCCCGCTCCTTCGGATGCGCCCTCGACGAGGCCGGCGATATCGACGAACTCGATGGCGGTCGGGATGAGCTTCTGCGAGCCGGACAATTTGGACAGCACGGCGAGCCTGTCGTCTGGAACCATCACGATGCCGACGTTCGGGTCGATCGTGCAGAACGGATAGTTTGCTGCCTCCGCCTTGCGGGTACGGGTGACGGCATTAAAAAGGGTTGATTTTCCGACGTTTGGTAGGCCTACGATTCCTGCTTTGAGCATAGCGGGCGGAGATTGGTCGGGGTGGGTGCGTTGGGCGAGAGAAAAATGGTGGTGTATACTAGTGCCCTGAAAACCTTAATCTGACGGATGGGGATTTTTAAGGTCAAAAGGCTTCCGGTGGCCGCGTAGGTTGAGAAAGCTCGAGGCTTTTTCCCAATCGCTGCGTTGCGCGTCGAGTCGTGAATCTCGATTGCCTGCGCTCCTCTCCGGCCAAGCGGCGTGTGCCCTCCTCCTCCGGAGGCATGAATGGTGGCTTTCACTCCCTCCTTGCGCCTTGCTCTTGAGAAAAATCGCCTTCGCTCATCCATCAGGTTAAGATTTTCAGAACACTAGGGCGTTTGCCGGACAAAAAACTTCGGAGATTCAGAATATTTCCCGGTTGACATGCCTGCATTGGCTGTCCTAGCTTTCGCGCCCCTTCGAGAAGCATGCAACTTCGCACCTTTTACGCAGGATTTCCCTACTACTGAAATGAAGACATTTTCCGCTAAGTCACATGAAGTTGATCGCAAATGGTATGTGATTGACGCGAAAGGCAAAGTCCTCGGCCAAATTGCCGTGGAGGCCGCACGCCTGCTCCGTGGCAAGCACAAGCCAACTTTCACCAGCCACGTTGACACCGGCGATTTCGTCGTTGTGATCAACTCCGACCAGTGTGTCCTTACCGGCACCAAAGAGACCGACAAGATCTACACCCGTTTCTCCGGCTATGTCGGCGGCAAGAAGGTCGAGACCCCGCAGAAGCTCCGTCAGCGCCGTCCGGTTCTGCTCGTAGAGCGCGCAGTTTGGGGAATGATTCCCAAGACCCGCCTCGGCCGCGCCCAGTTCGGCAAGCTCAAGGTATACGCAGGTGAAGCCCACCCGCACGAGGCTCAGGAGCCGTCCGTCTACGAAATTCGCTGATCACTAAACTTTTCATCCCAACACCATGCCAGCCACCGAAACCAAAAGCGCAACCGGACGCCGCAAGACTGCAGTCGCACACGTCTGGGTCTCCGAAGGAACCGGGGAAATGACCATCAACGGTCTTTCCTTTGAGGATTACCTCCCTACCATCGATCTCCAGAACTCCGTCATCGCCCCTTTCCAGACCGTGAACATGGTCAACAAGTTCGACGTCAAGGCGCTCGTTAAGGGCGGAGGCAAGCACGCTCAAGCGATAGCAATCCGCCACGCGATTTCCCGTACGCTGACCCTGTTCGACCCGGAGAATCGCAAGCTGATCAAGCCAGAAGGCTTCCTCACTCGCGACCCGCGGATGAAGGAACGCAAGAAGCCCGGTCAACCCGGTGCACGTGCTCGCTTCCAGTTCTCCAAGCGCTGATCGCGTTTCGGATTCACTTTCAAAAAGCCGCTCCGTCAGGAGCGGTTTTTTTATGCACATTTTTTCGGATCTCGCGCAACTTGTAGAGCCGGGCGGGGTTTTCCGGATGCTTCCAAATTATAAAAATATGAAAACGAATATATTGATACCAGGTGTGGCGTTGGCGATCGGGCTGGGTGTGGGCTTCGGGGTGGGCAAGTCCGGAGATGATTCCCAGGCAGGGAATTCTGCGGAAGATGTGAACCTGCGGACACGCGCCGGAGAGCGTATGGGATCGAGTCAGGCAGGGGAGAGAGGCAGAGATCGGAAGATCAGGAGCCTTGAGGAAATCTACAACAGGCCGGGTCAAACCAGCCGGGTTCAGGCCTTGCTTGACCTGTATTCGAACCTCGGGCCGGACGAGTTCGCTGCGGAAGCGGAAAAGCTCGATGCCTTGCCGTTCAATGAGCGCATCCTTGCTTCCGTTCTCCTTTTCGGGAAATGGTCGGAAGTCGATCCGACTGCGGCGATGGGGTTCACCGACTCCATGGGCTTTGCCGGGGCATTCGTCAGGCCGACGGTTCTTCAGGGTTGGGCGAGCACCGATCCGGTGAACGCGGCGAAATATTACACCGAGAATCCGTCCCAGTTCGCGATGATGAACATGATGGGTGGGCGCGGTAGGGGCGGCATGGGTGCTCAGGGGCCGGGCGAGATCATTGCCGGCGAGTGGGCGAAGCAGGATCCGACGGCTGCGATGGAATGGGCCGCCGGTTTAAAAACCAAAAGCGGTTCAGCGATGACTTCGGTGATCTCGCAGTTGGCGAAGACTGACCCCTCGAAGGCTGCGGAAATGGTCGGAAGTATGGATGCGGACGCGCAGAAGGGCGCTTACGAAACTATCGCCAAGCAGTGGGGAGCGAAGGATTTTTCCGAGGCACAGGCATGGGCGAACGGACTTCCGGATGAACAGCGTGCTGCGGCGATTTCAGCGGCGATCGAGGGGCTTGCCCAGAGCCGCCCGGAGCTTGCCGCCGCCGAGATCGGAAAGATGACTGACGCGGATGCGATCCGTGATGCGGTGCCAACGGTGGCGAAGAACTACGCCCGCTCCGATGTGCGTGGATCCATGGATTGGCTCAACAGCCTGAGCGACGACGACGCCAAGCGCGATTCCATGCGCCAGGTTATGCCGATTTGGGCGGCATCAGATAGTGAGGCGGCCTTGGATTTCATCAAAAGCCAATCGTCTCCGGAGGTGAAGGACCGCGCCGCGGAAACCTATGTCTGGAGCAACAGGAATTCGCCCCCGGCGGAACTGGCGGAGGTGGCCGGTATGATCACCGATGAGGGCGATAGGAACCGTGCGACGGGGGTTGTTGCAGCCCGCTGGATGCAGGAAGACAAGGCCGGAGCCACCGAGTATATCAATGAAAACACCTCGATATCGGACGATATGAAGGAGCGCCTGCTGAGTGGAAAATCCATGTGGGGCGGCCGTGGCCGTGGTCGCGGGAACTGACGATTCGTTTTTGGAGTGGCAATGGCAAGCCGTCGGCACTTAGGATATCCATTATGGGAACTGGAGCTGTAGGATTGGTCGGGTTGGTTGTTGTCATCGGTCTTGTTGCTCTGATCGGGCTTTTCGCGATGGGCGTTTACAACGGCCTCGTGAAGCTGCGGAATTTCTACAAGAACTCGTTTTCGCAGATCGACGTGCAGTTGAAACGGAGGCATGATCTGATCCCGAATCTTGTCGAGACAGCGAAGGCATACATGAGCCATGAGCGTGAGACGCTTGAGGCTGTGATCTCTGCAAGGAATGGCGCCGAGAGTGCACGCCAGGCGGCGGCGGCGAATCCCGGAGATCCGGCCACGCTCGCCCAACTCGGCAAGGCGGAGGCAGGCTTGGGCGGTGTCCTTGGTCGGCTGTTTGCCGTGGCGGAGGCCTACCCGGATCTCAAGGCGAACCAGAACATGATGCAGCTCAGCGAGGAACTGACGACGACTGAGAACAAGGTGGCGTTCTCAAGGCAGGCCTACAACGACTCGGTGCTGGCTTTCAACAACAAGCGTGAGGTTTTCCCAAACAACATGGTGGCCGGTATGTTCGGCTTCACCAAGGCCGCCCTTTTCGAGATCGATGTGGAGGCGGAGCGGGACGCTCCCAAGGTTCAGTTCTGATCCTGCCTGAGTTTTACGTAGATGAATTTTTTCGAGGCACAGGAGCGTGCGAGAAGATCGAGCCGCACGCTCGTCTGGTGGTTCGGCCTTTCTGTGCTGGGCGTCATCGTGGTGATGTATCTTCTCGTCACCTTCGGGTTGCTGTTTAACACATCGAATCCCGAGGGGGTTTACCAAGTGACGGAATTGGGGCAGCTCAGTTGGTGGGACAGTGAGCGTGCGTTCTGGATTTCCACCATTGTCGGCGGGGTGATCATGATCGGAAGCTGGTCGAAGTTAGCGCAGCTTTCCGCCGGCGGAAAGGTTGTGGCGCAGGGCTTGGGCGGGAGGCCGGTGGAGCCAACAACGACCGACCTTTCGGAGCGGCGTTTGCTGAATGTCGTCGAGGAAATGGCGATCGCCTCTGGGTTGCCGGTTCCAGGGGTGTGGATCATGGATGAGGAGCAGGGGATCAACGCCTTTGCCGCCGGAACCGATCCGACGAATGCGGTGGTGGGGGTTACGAGGGGAACCATCGATCGGTTGACGCGTTCGGAGCTCCAGGGTGTGGTGGCGCATGAGTTCAGCCACATACTCAACGGCGATATGAAACTGAACGTGCGGCTGATGGGCTGGATCTTCGGTTTGGTGATGCTCTCTATGCTGGGGCGGGTGATGATTGAATCGTTCCGGTTCATGCGGGGTTCCTCGCGGAATTCCAAGGGCAACGGGATTGTGATCGCGATCATGCTCGCGGGGCTTGTGGTCTGGCTGGTGGGTTCGGCGGGAGTGCTGTTTGCAAGGATGCTTCAGGCGGCGATCTCACGGCAGCGTGAATACCTTGCGGATGCCTCTGCAGTGCAGTTTACGCGCAATCCGGATGGGATTTCGGGGGCGTTGAAGAAGATCGGCGGTTTTTCTGACCACGGGCGGATCACATCTCCCAAGGCGATGGAGGCGAGGCATATGTTCTTTGCCAGCAGCGGCCTGACTTCGCTGATGGCGACCCATCCTCCGCTGGATAAGCGGATCCTTGCGATCGATCCGCGCTGGAATGGCGGGATGCTGAAGGGTAAGGCGGATCCGGTCGCGCCTGCCGAGTTCTCAGGAGCTATGGGTTTCTCCGGTTCGCTTGAGCAGGTGGATTCCACCGACAGGCTGGATTCGTTGGGAGAGAGCGTGCGGCTCGATACTCATGTTGGGGCGATGATTCGCGAGGAACTGCGGTCGGGAAAAGTTACGTCATTTTCAAAACAGGGAGCGAAAGCCCTGTTGCTAGGCCTACTGGTCGCTTCCGATTCGGATGGCCGAAAGATGGCCGAAGGGATTATGGCGGCACATGGTTCCGATGGAGATACGATTGACCAGGTAATCGGTTGGAGCATGGATCTTGAGGAATACTCGTCTTCCAAGAAGCTGGCATTGGTGGATCTTTCTCTTTCGTGGCTGAGAAAGATGAGCCGTGCCGAGGCGGAGGATTTCGTCAAAGCCAGCCAGGCGCTGATAGAGGCGGACGGTGAGGTGAATCTGTTCGAGTTCATGCTTCAGAAAGTCATCGAGCGGCATGTCTGTATCGGCTTGGGTCTGAAACCTGTGCCAGCGATGAGATTTCGCAAAATTGCGTCTCTTGAGATGGAAGTGGCGCGGCTTGTTGGAATGTTCGCTTCGCTGGCGGGTGGCGGACATTCGCTTGATGCGGCGGCTGCGGAGTACGTCGAACACACCGGCAGGGATCTGCCCCGGGTTGAGAGCGGTCTTCAGGATGTGGCCTCCGCGCTGTTGGAGATGGATGCTGCCACACCTCTCGTAAAGCAGCAGATCCTGCGCTTGTGTGGCTTGGTGGTCACCGATGATAGTAAGATCGTAGACTCTGAACTCGAGTTGCTGCGTGCGACGGCGGAGGCGATCGGTGCTCCGGTTCCACCACTTGTTCGGAAAGCGCTTCAGTAGGGCTTGCGTTCTTGGCGTAGCGTGGGAAAGATTCCCCCCGTGGAGAAGGAACGGAAGCCATGGTGGCTCTATTTGAATCTGCTGGGTCTGGATGCTCCGCTTATCGCGGTGATGTGGCTTTTCCTTTTTGCCCGGACATGGCGGGTGAACTATCATCCTTGGGAGGCATACGTTGCGCTCGGCCTGGCCGTATGGACGATCAGGATCGCCGCGAAATTGTTGGCGGGGGCAATGCACAGCGATGTTTCATCCTTCGCGATGATCCACCGCTTATCCCTGCGCCGACTTGCGATTTGCACCGGAGTTTCGGCGCTTGCCCTGACCGTGCTGAAATTTCCCCTTTCGGGTTACAACTACCTATTGGTGGGGGCGCTTCTTGTTCTCGGGTATTTCGCGCTTTGGCTATTCTCGACACAGGAGGAGGGCGAGGTTCCTTACGCACGGCACGCCCTCGGAGGGGCGGCCTTCGCCTTCGGGACTGCGCTCGCGGCACATGTCTATCTCCCCACCCTTGGGATCCAGCAGTTAATTTTTTCCCGCGAGTTCATTAGCTTTGCGGTGCTATGTCTCCTCGCATCCTCGGCGACGGACATGTGGGAGCATTCCGAAAAAGCGGACAACGACGATATGTTTTCCATCGATGAACTGGTGCTTTCGCTGCCGTTGACACTTCTCGGTGCCGCCGCACTTGTGTTCGCGGTTCAGAACGATTCGATGACAGTGCGGCCGTTCTTCTACGCGATACTGACCGGTGCGGCCCTGCTGCAGGTGTTGAACCAGACACGGAATCGCTTCCGCCGTAGTACGCTGAAAGTGCTGGCCAGCCTTTGCCTGCTGGCTCCTGGGATGATTTTCCAGACGTATCCGATGTCGAATTAGCGGGAAGTTCGATCAGCGCCTGCGGAAGGGGCGGATGAATGAGGCGTTGTCGCCTTTCTCCTGAACGGGGACAGCGGCGGGGATGCGGGTGTTGCCGCGTGGGGAACCCTTTTCCTGGATGTCATCTAGGGGTGGCAGGACGGCGCCGTCTGCGAAGGTGCGGACCGATCCCGAGACGTTGTAGCGCGAATCCATGTCTGTCTGGACATGGTCGAGCGTGTTGCCGCCATTGACGATGGAAGGCTGGATGAAGATCATCAGTTCATCGCGTTCCACGCTGTCGGTTGTGGTCGAGAATAGACGTCCGAGCCCGGGAATGTCGCTGAGAAGAGGGATACCTGATACGGTTTCGGTTTCGTTGGTGGTAATCAGTCCGCCCAGCACGATGGTCTGGTTGTTTGGGACCGTGACAGTGGTCAGGAGTTCGCGGGTGCCGATGATGGGAACCCGGCCAATTCCCTCGATGAAGTTCGATTCACCGATGATGTCATCGCTGAGAATGGCGATCTGGAGCGTGATTTCGTCTTCGGAGTTGACCAGCGGGATGACCTCGAGCTTGAGAACGACATCGCGATATTCGATGTTGGTTGAAACACCGCCGCCTCCAAATTGGTTCGAGTTGGTTGGGATGGCGATCCGTCGTCCTGAGGAAATCGTGCCTTTCTGGTTATTGGCGGTAAAGATCGAGGGTCTCGATAGCACTGTAAAATCGGAGGAAGCGGAGAGCAGGTTCACGTAGGCAGAGAGAGAACTTCCAATTTTCCCGTAGAGCGAGAGACCTGTCTGGCTTGGGAACGTGCCCGTGCCCGTGCCCGCAAGCAATCCCGTGTAAGGTAAGATAAGGTCGACCGGATCGAAGTTGTTTGCGGTGCCTCCGGTGATGTTTGAACCGGCGATGCCTCCGTTATCGTTGCCCCGGTAAGCCCTGATCCAGTCAACACCGGTCGAAAGTTCGTCTCCCAGCGTGAGTTGGCCGAAGACGGTGGAGATCATCACTTGGTCTGCCTTCACATCGACCTGATCGAGGAGTCTCTCGATAATTTCAACGCCGGAAGGCGGCCCTTGGACCACGATGGAGTTGGTGATGTTGTCGGCGACGAGGAGAGTGCGGCCGATAAGGAGGGATTCTGGTGCGGAATTAATTTGCGGATCGGCAAGGGAGTTGCCGCTGGAGCCGCCGGAGCCGCCGCTCCCAGAGTTTCTTCCGGAAGTGTTGCCTTGATTCCCACCGCGGTTGAAGAGATTGCCGTTCGATTGCTGGCGTTGGTTCTGGCGGTTGTTCCCACCTGTCGAAGCCTGGGCGCCTGCTTCGGCTGTGCCGGTGCCGGTGAAGGCGCGGGTGAGTGCATCCCCGGCGATGGGGAGGAAATCGGCGACGGCGAGGAACTTGAGCTTGCGGCGGAGGAAATTGCGTTGGTCGGACTCGGTATCGAACTCGCGGACAAGACCCTCAATGAAAAGGAGGTCGACCGGTCGACCCATCGCGAAGATGCGGTTGGTGCGGGCGTCAGGGATGATCTGGACGGGGGTTGTCTCGCCGGATGCCCCAGCTCCGCCTTCGATGGAGATTGCGACGTTGCCGCCGTTGGGGGTCGGCTGGTTCTGCTGGGCGCGCTGGACGCCGGCGGTGAGGTTGGAGTCCTGTGCCTGGCCGAGGAGTTCGTTGAGTGTGGCGGCCAGTTCCGTGACATCCGCATATCTCACGTCGATGAACCTGGTGGCGACCTGGGAGGATGGCTTGTCGATCTGAGCCTTGAGGTCGATGAGCTTGCGGATGAGGGAGGTGTTTTCCGTGATGACGACGGAGGCGGCGTTGGGTACGGGGGCGATGGAGCCGAAGGCGCCGAACTGGCCGACGATCTGTGTGAATGTGCGGACGGCTTCATCGGGTTTGATGTAGCTCAGGCTCATGACGTAGGAGATGACGGCATCGCCTTTCGGGAGAGTGTCGTTCTCCGTGTAAACCCCAATCCCGATACCTGCCGGTTTTACGCCGGCGGTGGCGAGCGTGAGATAGTCGACGTTCGGGAGATCCGAAGCTGGAACGAAGATGAAGTTCTCGATGGTTGCCGCCTTCTTTAGGAGTTCTGCCGCCTCCTTGTAAGTGAGGGGATCCTGCGGAGATGCGAACTGGATGAATTGGAACTCCGCCTGGCTGGCGGCGGAAGAGACGATTACGCGACGGCCTGTGTAGAGGCGGTAGAGGTCGGCAAGTGCCTGTCCGGAAAGTTTCAGCTCTTCGATGGACTCGTTAATGATTGTATCTCCGAATTTCGCTCCGTTCGCAGGAGCAGGCTCTGCAGCCACCGGAACGGGTGGAGCAGGCCGTGGGGCGATTCCCGGAATGGCCGGTATCTCCTCGTTTTGTGAGAAGGCCGGGAGAGCCAGTATGGGGATCAAGGTGAGTGGGGAAATGCGCATGATATTCTAGTTTGCAGTGGAGTTTTCCAGGTGGGAATGGGATCAGCGGCGGGGCTTGTTGCTGCGCCCGCTATTGGTTTTTTTGTTGGCGGGGGTGGGTGGCAGCACGATACGGGGGCGCGGCTTGCGGGTGTTTGTTCGGGTGCCGCTTTTTTTGCCTACCATAGCGGGGGTGATTCCGGGAGGTAGCTTGGCATTGGTCTGCCGCTGGGGCGCGGGTGCGGCCTTTAGGGTGATGAGATCGGGCTCGAAGGAGACGGTGCCCTGAATGGATCCAGAGGAGAGGACGACGGTGGTGCCGAGTGTTTTTTCCGGGTTCCGATTCACGGAAACGACCTTGAACTCGCCCGCCACACCGGGTTCGATGACTTTTTTTAGCTCCGGGTTTTTCTTGTTGATGATCGTGATTCGGTAGCCTCCGGGAACGGGGGCGATGCCGGTGAGGGTGAAATCATCCAGTGGGTTGACCACTTCGCCAGGCGGCAGTGGGGGGGGCTTTGAGGTAAAAGGGCTGTTTGTCCAGAGACCCGTGTATTTCACCAAGGGAGCCTTCTTCGGTGAATCAGCGAAGGCCGTCCCGCAGACTGCGGATGCGAGGATCAAGCGTGTGGAAAGGGAAAGGAGTGAAGTCTTCATGTTGCGGGCGGAAACCATTGGGCAAGTGTGGCAGAGCAGTCGATTAGGGTGTCATCCTGGCTGTTAGGTTTGAGGATGATTTGGTATGCGGCGCGGAAGGCTTCTGGGTCGTTGATCATATCAAACCAGCGGTAGAGAGCCTGCTCCTTGCCGGTGAGGTTGATTTTCACCTGCACCCGGTGGTAGTAGATGCCGCTTTGGTCGGTGGGTAAGAAATCCTGTTTTTTGACGGTGAGGCCGAGCTTGCGAGCCTGTGCATCGGCGAATTTTTGGAGCTCGCTCTGGATATCTTGGTAGGCGGCGGGCTCGGGTTCATTGCCGTTGAGCCATTCCATTTCCTCCGCATATTCCTCGGAGCTTTCACTGAAAAGAATCGCCTGCTGGAGTTTCGACTTCGCCGTTTCGAGCTCGTTGGTGTAGCGAGCCTTGGTCTGGGAGTAGATGGTGAATAGGAAGAAATTGAGGATGACAAAGCCCGCGAAGAGAAGGAGGGCGAGGAGCTTTTTTTCGCGGTCGGACATGATGGATACGGAAATGGAATGCCGGTGAATCGTTGAATTGTTGGTGAAAAGAGGCGCAGCCTTGGCTTGTTTGGTGTCAGGGAGTGGCTGTCAGGCTGGTGCCGCTGAATCGGAATCCCCAGCCAAGTTTTGTCTGCCTGGGCTCCGAGGTTTGCCACTCAAAGGCGGCGAGGTCGTTGTTTTTCTTGAGATTAAGCGAGAACTGATTGACCGCCTGGGGTTTGGGCGCTTCTCCGTCCAACTGGATTTCGTTCGGAGAGATGATGGCGGTGGTGAGCCTAAGACCCGAGCCAGAAGGGATGGAGCGTGAGATACGGTTGAGAATGTCGACCGTGTTGTGGTTCAGGTCGATGCCGTGTTCCAGTTCGTCCCATTTTGCGATATGCTGCTGGAAGGCCTCCTGCTGCGGCGCGACGATGTCGACCTCTGTCAGGAGTTTTTTTGTGGTGGATTGGGTTTTCCAGAGTTCGTAGCCGAGGTATCCGATCGTGCCGAGATAGATCACTGCGATCGCGGCGATGGCGAGGATTGTGTTCTGGCGCTTGCGGGCGGCGCGGCGGGCAGCCCGGACGTCGGCAGGGAGCAGGGAGCTGAGGGGTTGGGGCAGAACCGGGGCGGGGCGGGGTGTGAGTTCCGCCTGCAGTGACAGGGATGTTGCGAGGAGAGAGGTATCGGTCTCCGGGTTGGAGCACCAGACGAGCGCATTGGATGGCTCTGCGCGGACGCCCTGCATGGAAAGCTGGGTGATAGCGATGCGGATTTCACGCACCAGCGAGGCGTCGGGGGCGGGAGATGAGACGGAAGTGGCCTGGCAGTAGAGGAGTTTTCCCTCAGTGTGGAGGGCGAAGACCCAATAGCCGAGTTCCCGCCAGAGGGAGAGGGTGTTGCCACGGACCGGAAGGCAGCGGGGGGAGATGTCGAAGGCTTTCGGAGATTTATGGGGTAGATCCTCCGATTGAGGTGTGCGGAGGACGACGGAGAGGAAGATGGATTCTTCGGAGTTCGTGAAGACCGGGAATATATCGGTCAGTTGCCCGGCGAAGGGATCGGGACGCAGGCCGGAGCGCTCCGCGTGGGTGGCGGCGAGATCTGGGAAAAGGGAGGTGTCGCCGGTCGGTACATGCATGGGCAGCGCGGTGAGCGCCTTGACCGGAAAAAGGAAGATGAGATCACCTTGTGGCGGCTTCTCGATTTCCGAAGGTTTCGCGACTGGGTGGCTTGAATGGAGAGTGGCCGGTGCGCCAGGTTCGACGGTCCAGAATTCCCATGATGACTCGCCTGGGATGAGGAGGTGTGTGCTGTTATTCTTGGCCATAAAATTCAACTTTCAAAATTCAACTCTCAAGGAAGAGTTATTGCTACGGAGTAGGTGATGGGGAAATTGAATTTCCGTTTGGTTGTCAGTAGCATATGGGGATGATTTCATTCGTCTTCGTTTTTCTTGAAACTTGAATTTTAAGGTTTGAGTTTTCAAGGGACGATCTCGGTGGTGCGGTCGAGGAGGATGGGCTTTCCGGTGCGGTTGCGGACGATGGCTGTGATGCGGCGCTTGGAGTTTCCGGAACGTGCGGTTGAGGTGATGCGCGTTGTGGTGTCGTCGACGGTGAAGCGTTGCGCGATCAGTTGAGCTGTTTCTCCGCCGATTCCAAGCAAGGAAAGTGCGGATTCGACATCCTGGAAAGGGACATCGTCCTCCGTATCCCGGATGTCATCGATCCCCCGGACGGTTTGTGGGATGATCGAGGCCTGCACTTCTGTGACTTCGGCGGCAGCGGCGATGAATTCTGCTTCGGCTTCATTGAGGTCGAGCGTGCCGCTGGACCAGACGGTGAACCAGTTTCTCCAATCCGGGCGGAGTGCCTCGACCTGATCCATGCCGAGGACGAGGCTCATTTCTGCGATGTCGTAGAATGGGTGGTTGAAAGGCTGGTTGATGCGCCCCGCTTTCTCGTATTCCTCGATCTCCGCGCCGTTGAGGGCGACTTCGTCATTTGTATCGACCCAATCGGTGAGGGCGTCGGTGAGCGCCTGTGCCGAATCGAGGTCGAGACCCCAATAGATGAAAATGGATCGGAGCATGCTCTTGTCCTCGGAGAGGACGAGAGAGTTGATGTTGAAGCGGGCACCCTCGGAAGTGAGGGTGACGTGGACTTCCTCGTTGTTGGCTTCATCAAAGCGGTGGAGCAGGGGATCGTTGCGCTCAACGGCCGGGTTGGTGCCGACAGCGATGCCGGTTTCCGCAAGCTGGTAGGCACGGGATCCGTGAACTTTTGCTGTGGCCAGATCCATGTCGAAGGAGATGACCCGGAGAGTGCTGATCGCGGCGAGCGAGAGGATCGCGATGAGCCAGAGCACCGCGATGAGGGCGAAGCCGGTCTTTTCGGGATGGTGTCGTGAAATGATCATCTCTGGGTGGGTGGGAGGACTACTTCAGGGCTGACGGGTGTGGATGGTTGGCCGGGAGTTGTGGGGCTCCCCGAGTTTCCGCTGGAACCACCACTTTGCCCCTGCTGGAGCTGACGCATGAAAACCTCTGGGTTCTGGCGTGGCGGGATCCAGAACACGTGCCGCATTTCCCCGCCCTCTGCCCCGAAGGCGCAGGTGAGTTCCATCTGAAGGGGTAGACGCCCGGGGAGATCCCAGTCGTATTGGTAGTCCATGGTTCTGCCGTCGAGAAGCTGCCACTCGAAATAGGCGACATCGGTGAGGAGGACGATTTCAGCGAAGGGTTCCTCGGCGACGGCGGTTGAAGCGAAACCGGTTCCCGATGTTGCCGATGAATTTGCCTCAATGATCTCGTTCTCGTAGTAGCTGAGTATGATGTCGAGATAGCCGGAGCGGCGTTTCACGGTGGAGAGACGGACGGCCTTTGCTGTCCGTTCCTCTCCGCCCCAAGTGAAGGAAATGGGGACGTTCTGGAGTGCGAGATCCGACAGGTAATGGGAGCCGGCGTCCGTGACGGTGAGTTCCATACGGGTGTTGCCTGGCAGTGCAGAAATTCGGTTTTCTAGGAAATCGAAGAAGGCCTGGTGGAGCATTTCCTCGTTCTGAGTTTGGACGACGTTGTTCCCGAGAACCAGGGAAGAGCGGGCTGTGGAGAAGACCATTCCCACCAGCAGGGCGATGAGTAGTAGGGCTATCACGAGTTCGAGCAGTGTGAACGCTCGGCGGAATGATGAACGTCGAAATGGGGAATCCACTCTCCCGCTCTCCCGCTCTCTGCTACAACACTTCATGGTTGATACATGAGGTTGTAGCGCCACGTCTCCGCGGAGCGGGATTGCCATGAGCCGTTCTCGAACCAGTTTGCGGTGACTGTGATATGGAACATCTGCTGGAGCAGCTCTCCATCCTGGTTTTCTAGGTTCTCGATTGGCTCGATCACGACATCGAGCTCGATGTCTGTGCCCTCGACAGGGATTTGGATGACGCTTTCCTCGACCGTGGGGAAGGAGAGTTGTTCGGTCAGGGCTGAATCGAGGATGCGGGTGATGCGGAGCTCGCTCTGAGCCAGCTTTGCCGCATCCGCCATGCGGTGAAAGGCGACGGTGAGCCCGGTGCAGGCGATCGCGAACACGCCAAGCGCGAGGACAACCTCAAGGAGGAGGAAGCCCTTGCTGCGTTTGCGGCTGGAAAATTTAACTTTCAAAATGTAACGATCAAGGAAGACGGGAAAACTCTAATTCGCTTCCAACTCGGAGTCGGCGATGGTTGCTGTGAGAGGGTGGTAGGTGTCCATGGCGTAGCTTTTTCCGGTTTCGAAGCGGACTGTGAGCGGCTCGGACAGGCCATCGGGATCGAAACGCCAGACGGGGACTTTGTTTTCGCTGGGTGTGATGAAATCCGTGGTGTTCCAGCGGCGGACGGTGAGGGTGATATCGGGGTCGATTTCGATGTCCTCACGGATGGAGCGGGGGCCTTCCTGCTCCACGGCTTCACCGCCGATGGAGTTCCCGAGGGCGGTTGAGCGCTCGAATTCCGAGGCCTCTGCAAAAGGCAGGAGCCGGACAGATCCGGCGTGGAATTCGATGGCGTAAGGTGTCTGGTGGAGGATGGACGCGGTGCGGGCCTTCTTGGCGAGGAGTTCAACCTCGCCGGAGGCGTTCCGTAGCACTCGCTCCGAGGACGTGAGGAGCATGGCCGCGATCGAACCGCCGGTTACCAAGCCGATGATCATCAGGACGATGACGATCTCGATCAGGGTAAAGCCCCGGCTTAGCTGCGGACGGAGGAAAGGACGAGGTGTCTTTCCCTGCAACGGCTCACTCTTGGGAAGACATGTCATCGTCGGTGCCTTCCTGTTTGTCCGGTCCTGCGGTATAGATTTCGAAAGTGGAGGAATCGATCTTGCCCGGGTTGCGGTATTGGTAAGCGACACCCCATGGATCGAGCGGGACGTCCTTGCCCGCGCTGGCCCAGCGTTTGGGTTTAGGCGGGCTGGTCGGTTTTACGAAAAGAGCCTTCAGCCCCTGGGACGTGGTCGGCGGATTGCCTGCGAGCATTGCATAGGATCGCACGGCGGACTCGATGTTATTGAAATCGCCCTGAACTCTCTGGACCTTTGCCCCGTCACCGAGCTTTCCAAGCATGGCGATGGATCCGCCGAGGATGACAGCGATGATGCCGAGGACGATGACGATTTCGAGAAGGGTGAAGCCTCTGGAAGCGATTTTGGATGGTGGATTTTGGATGCTGGATTTTCCTAGTTTCATAGTCGTTTGATGGGTAATGCCGTTGGCTGGAGGAGTTGTCTGGAAATGGGTGAGGTCATTCGACTGGCTGAGCCCTGAGCGGGGCATCCCCGACTGGTTTTGCTCGAAGCGGAGGGTCTTCGCGAACCGGCTGCGCGCGGGGAGGGCGGGCAGGCGTTCTGGGCGGGCGGGCAGGGAGGTTTTCCGAAACAGGCACTGCCTTTGCGGGGTGGATGGGACACAGATCGGTGTGGGAGGGCGCGCTATCTGCTGGGACGTTTTCCGTGTAGGCCGTGTCTGCTGCCTTGCAGCCCGCGGTGGAACGTTTTCCGGAGAGCCTGCAAAGCCCGACGGTGGTGAGGTTGATGTTCGAGTGGAGCTCGCCGGCCTTGTAGTCGAGCCGATCTGCGGTTTTCATGATATCGACCCAGACCGGAAGAGCCAGCCTGGAGCCGTAGCCGCCCTGGATGGTTTTTTTCGGTTTATCGAAGCCCACCCATACGGCGCAGGTGAGGTTCGAGGTGTAGCCGGCAAACCATGCGTCCTTGAAGTCGTTGGTGGTTCCGGTTTTTCCGGCGGCGTCCTTGGTGAAGCCGAGGCGCTTGACGGCGGCGGCAGTGCCGGAGGTTGCGACTTCCTGGAGAATTTTTGAAACCGACCATGCCGAACCGCTGTTGGTCGCCTGGTAGGAGAGCGGCGGGGTGGAGTAGAGGATATTTCCGTTGCGATCCTTGATTTCGGAGATGAGGAACGGGCGGTAGCGGCTGCCGTCGTTCGGGAAAATCGTGTAAGCGGTGGCGACTTCCCATGGGCTCGCTTCCCATGAACCGAGGAAGGAGGCGGGAGTCTCCGGCATGGCGGTGCCGAAGCCCGCCTTGCGAGATACTTCCTTTACGTTGGACACGCCCGCGTAGTTGCCGACACGAACTGACATGGTGTTGCGGGAGCGGATCAGACCGTAGGAAACGGGGTGCATTCCGCCGAATTTCCCGTCGGAGTTGTTGGGGCGCCATGTCGGTGCGCCCTTGATTTCACCGCGCCGGATGGATCCGTCGGAAATCTGGGTCGAGGGGCGCAGACCCTTGTCGAAGGCGGCGAGATAGACGAAGGGCTTGAAGATCGAACCGATCTGGCGGCGGGCTTGAATTGCACGGTTGAACTGGGATTCCTTGGCATCGCGGCCGCCGACAAGGGCGAGGACGGCTCCGGTCCGGTTTTCGATGAGGACGGCGGAACCCTGTATGTATTGAGGCTCTTTGCGCTCCTCGATCGCGATGTTTTGCCACGCGGCGCGTGTCTGATGAGGATAGCCGGAAAGGCGCTCCGTTTCCCTCAATTTCTTGTCGAGAGCCTCCTCGGCGACGGTCTGCAGGCGCTGGTCGATGGTGGTGACGATGGTCAGTCCGCCGAGTTGGATGTTTTCCTTTTCGAGGATGATCTCAAGATCTCGGCGGATCGCGTCCATCGAGTAGGATTGCTGGGAAGCGCGGCGCCATACGGGGCGGACGGTAATGAGTTCCTTCTTCGCCTCTTCGGCCTGCGATGTGGAGATTTTTTCCGCGGTGACCATCCGTGCGAGGGTGGTGTTGCGTTCGCGCTCTGCGGCCTCCATCGAGCTGAACGGGTTGTAGGCATCCGGTCCACGGACGATGCCGGCCAGCAGAGCGGACTCGGAAAGGGTCAGTTCCGAAGGGTGTTTCTCGAAGTAAATCCGGGAGGCTTCTGCGACGCCCTTGATCTGGCGGCCCCAGTTGATCTGGTTGATGTAGGCCTCGAGTATCCTGTCTTTATCGAGGGCGGCGTTGATGCGGAACGCGATGGCGATCTCAAGGCATTTCCTGTCGAGTTGTCGGGGGAGGTCACCCCGTTTCTCTCCGTACTTGAGCTGGAAGACATCGGAAGCGAGTTGCTGGGTGATCGTGGAAGCTCCCTCCCGCTTTCCCTTGAGATTTGCAAAAAACGCCCGGCCGATGCCTATGATGTCGATCGCGCCGTGGGAGTAGAAGCGTTCGTCCTCGCGGGCAAGGATCGCATCGCGGAAATCGGCGGCCACGTCCTTGAGTGGGACGATGGAGCGTTTCTCGCCATGGATGCGCCCGATTTCAGTGCCCTGGCGGTCGAGAATGATCGTGCGCTCGGGCATCTGGTTAATGCGGTTGAGATCGTAGCGCGAGGAGCGGATGCCGTAGATGACGGCCAGAACCACAAGAGCATAGAGCCCAACAACGGCCGGAGCGCCGAAAAACCGGATAAAGAGACGCTTCAGCGGCGAAAAGCCCCGGGTCAGCAGGAAAAAGAGATGGAAGGGCCAGAAAAGTAGCAACGACAGTGGATTGGGCGACCTCCTCGGGGCGGTTGCCTTCTTGCTGGGTTTGTTTTTCTGCTGCTTGCGTTTGGCCATCGTTGCGTTACGGGAAGAATAAGGGGAAACCGTGAACTTCAAACAGTAAACTTCTCCCGCAGGGCACATCTTGCATTATATAAAATGCTAGACGAAACCGGATCATGGTGTCGATTGTGTGAAGTGAAGAGAATTTCCGCAGTTGCATTGGGCTCCATTATGTCGTTCGGGATCGTTTCGGCCCGCGAGCCGGCGAATAGTATTGCCGACCTCGTGAAGCTCGAAACGAAAGTCTCGCAGGTCGCTGCGAAGACGATGTCGGCGACCGTTGCGCTGGTATCGGAAAAGACGGGTTCCTCCGGATCCGGGGTACTGGTTACGGCGGATGGGTTGATTCTTACCGCCGCCCATGTGGTTCAGGGCATGAGTGAGGTGGACGTCTATTTTCCGGATGGCAAGAAATGGCTAGGAAAGGTGCTGGGCGCGAATTATTCGAAGGACATCGGAATGGTGAAAATGATCGAGGCCGGGCCATGGCCGCATGTCGAGCTCGGCGAATCGAAGCCACTGGAGGCCGGTGATTGGGTCGTCGCACTCGGGCATTCCGCAGGTTTTGATCCGGCACGGACGCCGCCGATTCGTTTTGGCCGAGTCATGTCAGATGGTCCGGGGAATTTCTTCACCACCGATTGCACGCTCATCGGCGGCGATTCCGGTGGGCCGCTCTTCGATCTCGACGGCAAGCTTGTCGCGGTGAATTCGTCGATTGGCTGGTCTTGGAAAAACAACAATCATGCAGGTGTAGACGGTTTTCGTGAGGATTGGGACAGGCTGATCAAAGGCCAGACTTGGGGAACGCTGCAGATGAATCCGCTCGCAAACCCAGAGACCCCGGTGCTTGGAATCGGGATGGGTATGCGCAGCCGGGCAAAGGGCGTTCCGGTTCAGAAGGTGGAGCCGAATTCCCCGGCGGCGGCGGCCGGCGTGAGGGTCGGGGACTTGATTCGTTCGGTGGATGGCGAGCCGGTTCGGGAAGGATCCGACCTCCAACAAGTGCTGGTGAAACGTGAGGTCGGGGATAGGGTGAAGCTCGGGATTCTCCGCGCCAGCAAGTCGCTTGAAATTGAGGTCGAATTGGTGAAACGCGAGGAGCTTTACAAAACACGATGAAAATTACGCAAACCATCAAATATTGCGCGATCCTGCTTGGTGTTTCCACACTGGCACCTGCGCAGCGTGGCAAGGATGAGGTTCCGCTGATGCGACCCGACGAAAAAAAGGCTGTGGACGACCAAACTTTCGGGTTCAACAAGGCGCTTGAGATCGCCGTCAAAGACGCATCAAAATCGACGGTTCTCATTTGGGGTCGCGACAAGAAACCGCGTGAACTCGTATACGGAACTGTTGTAGCGGACGGGACTCAGGTTCTGACAAAATGGAGCGAGATTGAACGATATGTCGATACGCTGTATGTCCAAAATGGTTCGGGCGAGGCTGCGAAAGCGGTAGTGTCCGGGATCTTCACCGACGAGGATCTGGTGTTGCTGGACATCCTGGGAGAGTCCTTCGCTCCCGCGAAATTCTACGAGTCGCAGCTGCCGTTGGGGCGTTTCCTGGCCGCCTCGCGACCCAACGGAAAGCCGGGAGCCTTCGGAGTGGTCGCGGTTTTGGAAAGGAATCTCCGGGAAGCAGATCGGGCTCACCTTGGAATCATGGCGGATTCGAAATATCGTGGCGAAGGGGTGAGGATTGCGAATGTGCAGCCAGAATTCGGAGCCGCGGAAGCGGGCTTGCAGGCGGGGGATGTGATCCTGAAAATTGATGATCGTATGATCTCCGGCTTGCAGGAACTCAGGAACGCCCTAAGCGGGAAGCAGCCCGGGGACAAGGTGGTGGTGGAAATCGAGTCAGCAGGGAAGCAACAGATCTTCGAGGTGATGCTTTCCAACCGGCCGGTGTTCGGGCAGTTCTCCGGCGGTCGACTGAACCAGATGGAACGCATGGGCGGTGATACCAGTGGCGTCCGTGACGGCTTTTCTCGGGTTGTCCAGACGGACATGCAAATCAAGGCGAACCATGTCGGCGGGCCAGTGGTCGATCTGCAGGGTCGCATCGTCGGTGTCACCATGGCGCGTGCCGACCGAACAAGGACTTATATCATGGGCAGTTCCGCCGTTGTGGATGTGCTGAAAGGGGAAGCCGACACGCTGGTGGAAGCTCGCACGAAGATCGGGCTACGGAAAAAGGAGATGGCCAAGCAGCGGCTCGCCCTGCTTCCAAAAGCGCGCAGCCAGGGCAAGGCTCGCGATCCTCGGCGGATGCGCAGACATTTGAGCGATATGGAGCGGTTGATCGAGCGGATGGACAGCGAGATGGAGGCGCTTGGAGAAAGATAATACGGGATTGCCGAAATCAGGGCTTCAATCGCGGCGGCACGCGGCTAGGTTGGTGGAGTAATGAGCGAGAAGGAATTTTTCTACCAGGATCCGTTCCCACTGGGTGCGGATGAAACGGAGTATGAGTGCATCCGCGAAGGCGGTTTGGAAACCGCCGAGTGCTGTGGCAAAATCGTCCTGAAGGTCGATCCCGAGGCCCTTTCGTTTCTTGCCGCAGAGGCGATCAAAGCGATCAATTTCACCCTCCGCAGCAGCCATCTCGCGCAGGTCGCGGCGATTCTCGATGATCCAGAGGCATCGGAGAACGACAGAATGGTCGCGCTGATGCTGCTCAAAAATGCGGAAATAGCCTCCCACGGAATCCTTCCCGCCTGTCAGGACACGGGAACCGCGACGATCATCGGAAAGAAGGGCCAGCAGGTTTGGACCGACTGCGACGATGCGGAGTTTCTTACGAAAGGCATCTACGACACCTACACCAAGGAGAACCTACGCTACTCGCAGACCGCGCCGCTGACCATGTATGACGAGGTCAACACCAAGACCAATCTCCCGGCGCAGATCGATCTCTACGCGACACAGGGGGACGAATACAAATTTCTCTTCGTCAGCAAGGGCGGCGGTTCGGCGAACAAGACCTTCCTCTACCAAGAGACCAAGGCGCTGCTGAATCCGAAGCGTCTCAAGGAGTTCTGCATTGAGAAGATGAAGACGCTCGGCACCGCCGCTTGCCCGCCGTATCACCTCGGTTTCGTTATCGGCGGTACCTCGGCAGAAAATAATCTAAAGACGGTCAAGATGGCCACGACCCGCTACTACGACTCCCTTCCGACCAGTGGGAACGAACACGGCCGCGCGTTCCGCGACCTGGAGTTGGAGAAGGAACTGCTCGCGGAGGCGCGGGAGATCGGGATCGGCGCGCAGTTTGGTGGCAAATATTTTGCGCTGGATGTGCGGGTGGTCAGGTTGCCGAGGCACGGTGCGTCCTGCCCGGTGGGAATCGGGGTCTCATGCTCTGCCGACCGGCAGGCGAAGGCGAAGATCACCAAGGATGGGATTTTCTTGGAGAAACTGGAGAAGAATCCCGGCCGTTTCATTCCGGAGAAATATCGCGACTGGAAGTTCAAGGGGGTCAATATCGATCTCGACCAAGGGATGGAGAAGACGCTGGAGACGCTTTCCAAATATCCCGTTACAACAGCCCTCGCCCTCAGCGGGACAATCATCGTCGCCCGCGATTCCGCGCACGCGAAGATGAAGGAAATCCTGGAGGAGACTGGCGAATTGCCAGAATACTTCCGCAAATATCCCGTCTACTACGCAGGGCCGGCGAAGACTCCGAAGGGAATGCCCTCGGGTTCCTTCGGCCCCACCACGGCGGGCCGCATGGACGGGTATGTGGATCTTTTTCAATCCCACGGAGGTTCCATGGTCATGCTGGCGAAGGGCAACCGCTCCCAGCAGGTGACAGATGCTTGCAAAAAACATGGGGGATTCTACCTGGGCTCGGCAGGTGGCCCGGCGGCTTTGCTGGCGACGGAACACATCCGTTCGCAGGAGGTCGTGGCATTCCCCGAACTCGGGATGGAAGCGGTGTGGAAAATTACCGTGGAGAATTTCCCTGCCTTCATCCTCGTGGACAACAAGGGGAACGATTTCTTCCAGACGATCAGTCAGTGTCCGGTGTGTTGAGAATGCGTTTGTACGAAGCTGTTTTACGCCGAAGATTCCGCCGCCGAATCAATCGACGTCGCCTTCGAAAACTACAACCAGGCCGAGACGGCTCGAAATTTTAACAACTGGGTTAAGCTTGGATCGGACAACAAGATGCTCCATCGCACGGAGCTTTCTCCAGTTGGTCCTGATGCACCGACGATTCGCATGAATCTCGACACCCTCTACAGCGTCGGTGTTTACCACAACGATGGTGAGATGAGTGTCACCATCCCAGAGTCGGGTCTTTACCAATCGATCATGATTCTCGACACCGATGGCTACACCCCCTTCTTCTTTGCTGAACCAGGGACCTTCCCCGTAAAAAATGAATCCGAATACCTCATGATCGCGGTGCGTACGGTCGTCAAGGATCGTCACAACAAGGCTTCCTTCGAAGAAGCCTACGCGGCTCAAAAAGGAATCAAGGTCGAAGGCAACGGCTCCGAGACCTACGTTATGCCGGCCTTCAACCAGGAGCAGCTCCACGCTCTCACCGCCGAGTATAATAAGGAGATGCTCGAATCGGGCATCTCCTTTACATACGGCGACGGCAAAACGCAGGTCAATGAAGAGCATCGCACCTGGTCGAACGCGGCCGGTTGGGGCGGCATGGTCACGGAAGTGGGCGTTTCCAATACCTACAACTCTTCAGAGAATATCCCCGGAGACGTCCCCCACGCGATGACATTCCCGGATCCGAAAAATGGTTTTTTCACCTCGTTCACAATCTATGACTTGGATGGCTATCTTCTGGAAGGCAACACCCACATCAACAGCTATACGTGGAAGCCGAACGAGGACGGTACCATCACCGTGCACTTCAACGCCGAGGGCGAAATCAACAACATCACCTCCGGCGGACAAGAGTTCAACTACATCGTCCGCAACTACGGTGTGAGTGAGGCTGCTCTCGACAAAACGATCAATCCGGTGAATCCGGAGCCGGTGAAGTAAGCATCTTCCTTCAAACCTTCGAAAGCGGCTCCGACTCCCGGAGCCGTTTTTTTTGTTACCAGCTTTACTCTCTGATTTGTGGTCCCTATTCTCCAGTTGATAAAATCCAATCGGACTGAGAATCCTATGAAACGTATCAACACAATCGCCGCCGCCCTATTCAGTCTTTCTGCCTGCGCGGTTCAAGCCGCTACTCCCGTCACTCCGGATCGATCGTTGAACGCGACTACCGCACCACTGGTTGACGATGCGGATGAGCTTTCCAAAAAGTTGGCCAATCCGATTGCATCAATGATCAGTATTCCGTTTCAGAACAACTTCGATTGGGGCGGCGGGCCGAGCGGCGACGGATTCCAGTGGAAGCTGAACATCCAACCGGTGATCCCGGTTAGCATCAGTGAAGACTGGAATTTGATCTCACGGACGATTATTCCGGTGATTCTCCAAGACGATATCGTCGGTACGTCGAGTCAAGGTGGCTTGTCTGATATTCTCTACAGTGGATGGTTTTCTCCGAAGGCTCCGACAAGCAACGGATGGATCTGGGGCGTGGGTCCAGCATTGTTGTTTCCAACAGGGACGGACAATTTTTTAACCGCAAACCAATGGGCTGCAGGGCCGACGGCCATTGCCCTCAAGCAACAGGGGAAATTTACCTACGGAGCCTTGGTCAACCACCTATGGAGTTATGCCGGATTGGGTGGTCGTGATCCGGTGAACAGCACCTTCGTCCAGCCGTTTATTTCCTATATACCGGGTGGCGGATGGACTTACTCACTCAACACCGAGGCCACTTACGATTGGACGGCGAGCCAGTGGACAGTTCCGGTCAACCTGATGGTCAGCAAGTTGATCACAATTGGAGATACTCCCACCTCATGGCAACTGGGTGCCCGTTATTTCGCCGAGAAGCCAGACAATGGGTCGGAGTGGGGTCTCCGCTTCGCCGTGACTATCATTCTTCCTAAAAGCTGAGCTTTGGATTTTCGGGGAGATCCGAACCGAATGCTTTCGTCTAGATTACCCAATCTATGAAATTCTCAGAACTCGCCCTGGGCCAAACGGCTACCCAGACCATTCACATCACCCCCGAAATGATCGCCGGCTTTGCCGACGTCACCGGTGACCATAATCCGCTGCATACCGACCCGGCCTATGCCGAACCGCGCTTTGGTGGAGTCATCGCTCACGGGGTGTTGCTGGTGGGTTTTTTCTCGGCGATCCTAGCGAGCCAGTTACCCGGTCCGGGCTCGGTGGCGCGGTCTCTGAACGTGCGCTTCAAGGCTCCGGCGCGTCCGGATGATGATGTGTGCATTGAGGTTAAGGTTGTAAAATTAGTGCCTCGAATCCGCAAGGTAGAGTTGGAGGGGCGGGCTTATGTTGGCGACCGGGTTCTGTTGCGGATCTCGGCGGAAGTTCTGCTGGAGGAGTAATTGACACGAAATGAAAATGATCCTCAAGTCTTCGGAAATGAGACAGCGCTTGAATACTCTTCTCGCGGCAGGGAACACCGATGTGCGGGTTGCCATGGCGGTAACCTTCTCGGTGGAACCCGTCATCCCGGAGGAAGCCGCGAAACCATAAACCCCATCTCTGCTGATTGCGGTTTCCGCCTCCGGGTGGAGCCCTCTTTCCACTCAGTCCCATGAAGCGGTCCGCCGCCCTTCTTCTTCTTTGTCCGCATTTGCTGCTCGCCGAGGAGGCTTGGGAGGAACCGGGACTGCTGTCCGGAAGGGAACGGAGACTGGAGCGCCGCGAAACGGCAACCGACGAGTATCCGGATCTATCGCTCCGGTTGGAGAACCCGCTTGCACGCATTCTGGTGATCCCGACATCGGTGGAGTATAAAAACGGCTCGGGCGCTCTCGGAAGAGGTGAATCGTTTGCCATCAGGCTCGCACCGCGGGTACCTTTCGTGATCAACGAAGAGTGGCATGTGCTGAGTAAATCCGATCTCGCGTGGGTCAGCCAGAAAGACGTGATCGGAAACAGCAGCCAGGAGGGGCTGACCGATCTGGTTCAAACTTTTTTCTTCTCTCCGGATCGGTCGCTGGGCTGGGATCTCTACTGGGGTGTCGGGCCGACATTCGTGATCCCCACGGCAACGAACCACTTGCTAGGTACCGATAAACTGAGTGTCGGACCCAGTTTCGGAATCTTCCGACAATCGAAGCCATGGACGGTCGGCGTGATCCTCAACCACATCTGGTCGGTGGCCGGCCCATCGGACGCCTCATCGATCAATGCCAGCCGCATCGAGCCGCTGCTCGGATACACCACGGAGCGCTCGACGACTTTTTCACTCAGTGCGGAGCTTAGTTTCGATTGGACGGCCTACCAATGGTCCGGCCCGCTCGAGTTCCGCGTAAGCCAGTTGACCCTGATCGCGGATCACCCTGTTCAGTGGGGGCTGGGCTTCCGTTACCATGCGCTTTCTGAGCCCAATGCCCCGAAATGGGGAGCGGTCTTCCAAGTGAGTTTTCCAATCGAATCACCCCGGTGGGGTTCCCAGTAAAATCAAAAGGGGTGGCCGAGGAAATTTGGTCATTGTTCGCGGATAGCACGCGCGTTGCAATTGCACACGCACCGGATAGGTGGACAGCGGAACCAAGAAAAGCTACCCGCTACCACTCAGGATCCTTTTTTAATCCCACCCCTCAGTAATGCTAGAACTCCAAATCCCCGAGGTCGGCCTTTTCTCAGTTTTCTACGCTGAAGTAAATGTTCCGTCACCAGGATAGCTCCGATACAGAAGAATCCTGCAAAAAGAACCTGTGCAATTCTTAAGTAGAAGTTCGCGCTGGCGCTGGTATCCACTCCTGTCGAGCTTCCAAGCAGAACCAGATAAGTCGTGAAGCCGGATGTCCAGGCACCGGCCGAAGGTAGCCCGGAGGTCATTTTTTGGGCAAAGAAGAGCGCTACGAAAAAGCACAACACAACCAAAAAGGCGTAAGTCGGCACCGCCACCAGGAGGTTATAGGCAATAATAACAGCAACGCCTCCAATGACGCAGGCTTTCGAATTTGCCTTCAGCACCATGAGACTGGCATTGGTGGTAGGCGTCCCAGCCATCATGCAAATATAAATCATGGCCAGAGAATACTGAACCAGATTCAAACTATAAAAGATGACGACAGCTGAGGTAGCGACCGCGGTGCTGACCAGAGCAAGCCGCGCCCGTTCCTCACGGGGCGGGATGGGTGGTTTTTGCGGTCGCTTGGGAGAAGGCGCATTGGGATTTGGACGAGCCCAGGAATCCGGCACCAGGAGATGAAAAAGCCATTTCATTACAAAACCCGAGGCCATGTTAATGAAGAGATAGAGGACCACCAGGTGCGAAGCCATTGCGCCCTGCATTCCCAAAATAGGCACCATGGTAATCCCCATAGTCATGAAGATCGTGGTCAGAGGAGGGGCTTTGGCATCATTGAAAAAGATATAGAAAAACAAGAGCGCATACAGGGGTACACACACCAAGGGCATCCTGATGAAAAACTCGCTGATTATGAGTCCGCAGAACAGGCCGGTAAGGAGGCGCTGGATAATCTTGCTCGCCATCTTCCAGCCGAACCATGGTCCGGGCATGGCCAAGAACATCACCGCAAAAAGCGGCATCATAAATGACAACGGCCAGGCAACGCCATAGCTCACCGCGATCGCAAACGTCGCGCCAAGCGCGATGCGCCACATTCTGACTTGAGCAAGTGTCATCGCGAATCCGGAGTTGCGGGAATCAATGAATACAGACTAGTAGACGTGGGAGAACCAACTCAGAAGCTTCATCCAAATTTCGCCACCCAAGTTATAGAGCCCATTGCTGCTGCTGGTGTAGACAATAACATTTGCCTGTCCACCGGCACGCTTGAAGCCTTTCGATTCCTCCATATCGGCAAAGTCCACAAGCACAGGAAAATGTTGTGATTCACGCAACCATCCCTGGGTCGTTTTCACGCTGGTGAGGGTTCCCAATTGATTCTGGGTATCATCGGAAACACCCCATCCCACACTCCGGATCTTCCCATCGAAGACACGTCCGGGCGCGGCATCAAGAAGGATGCCAACTTTGTCCCCAGCCTTAATATGTGAAAGAGCATTTTCCCGCATGTCAGCCTGGATCCAAACATCACGGATAGAGATAAAGGTTAACAAGGGCGCACCAGTGTTGGCATAGTGACCCACATCGATTGTGAAATTGCTAATCAAGCCGTCCGATGGCGCGAGTAAAGTTGCTCGCTTGAGGTCGAGTTCGGCTTTCGCCAAATTGCTAAGAGCGACCTTCACCGCCGCGTTATCGACTCCCGTGCCACCAAGATTGCTCTTGGCTTTCTGAAGCTCGGATTTCGCACTGTCCAACTTGGCTTCACTCGCGGTAATTCGGGTTTTGGCATCGTCGGCTCGTGATTTTGAGGCGGCTCCTTGCTCGGCAAGTTTGATAATCCGCTCACCCTTGACCCGGGCATTATCGAGATTCGCTTCGGCTTCTGCTACGCGGGATTGAGCAGTAGCAACTCCAGCAACGTTGGCTTCAGTTCCCTGGGAAGCCTGCTCGAGGTCGGCCCTGGCCTGATCAACGACCAACTTGTATTTCTCAGCATCGATCTCCAGAAGCTTGTCGCCTTCCTTCACCAATTGATTGTTGGTGACATACACCTTGGAGAGCCGTCCCGAAACATCTGCTGAAAGCGGCACGACGTAGGCGTTCACGCGAGCATTGGCACTGTAGGGAACATATTTGTCGCTGATGATGTGCGCCGCGAATAGAAACACCAAGAGGCCAAGCGTAGCCCGGGTCCAGAATTTGACCGGATCACGTGGTTTCTTTTCAGCATCCTTGGCGGAACTGGCTTCTTCCTTTGCAGGCTTGGTATCTGGCGCGGAGGCGGATTTGTCGTCGCTACTCATTTTGAATTAGGTTCGGAAAGAGATTCTGTTTCGTGTTTGGGGTTTGGCTTGCCATACATTCCGACCAACCACGCCACCAGGACTGCAGTGAAAAACTGCCCTACGATAGCTTGCATCTGGCACAGTGAAGCAGCACCGGGAATCTGAGGTGTGATGTCCCCATAGCCCAAGCTGGTGAGCGTCACCAAGCTGAAGTAGTTGAAAAGATGCAGCTCGCTGGTTCCCGGATTCTCCAGAAGAGCCCCACTGAAGGCACCAGGACTCAACACTTCCAACAAGGTATAGAGCGTCCCCCAAAACAAGCCGATGACGAGATAAAGGCACATCGTGCCAGAAAGAACTCCGCTCGTAACATGTGAGGAATTAATCAACTGTCGAATTAGGGAATAGATCAACAAGGCATAAAATCCTGCAAAAAGGATCAAAGCCCCTTCTGCGCTGTAGGGCA
>CAJQKQ010000027.1 GCA_905478925.1 uncultured Verrucomicrobiales bacterium | reverse complement strand
GCTCATCCGGGGTCAGCTTGATATGATGCTTTTTGTTTGGCATCACCTAACGAAACCGTAATTTGTAAAAGTACAAGTCAAAAAACCGAAAAAGAGCGACGATTTAGATCTGTCTATGCACTAGTGGCTTCTGTTTGTTCGGGTTTTTTTCTGCAGCGGATGGTCATGGGAGCGGTCAGGCCAGCGAGCAAAAAAACGATCAGGGTTAACACTAGCCAGAACGGCCAGCCGAAAGATTTTGATTTGGGGTTTTCGGACATGGGTTTGGGAATATGGAGAAGGGTGTTTCCCAACCCCTTTGCGGAGGACTGGCGCGGAAGACTCGGCTTGTGGAAAAGGGGTTGGGAAACGCCCTTCTCCATATTTATAGATCAGGATAGCGGATGTCGGGAGCTATTCCTTTCCAGATGGGATGCTTGGGGGAGAGGAGGTTTTTGCCGTCGCGGTAGATGTGGCCGTCATTCTCAATTTTGTAAGAACGGACGGAATTGTCGATCTGGAGGACGACGGCAAAGCCTTTGAAAGGCTTGGGGTCGAACTTGGTGGTGCCGGGGATGAGTGGGGTGAGGGCGATGGGGGTGGAAGGATCGTCTTTGAATGAAAGACCGGCGATGTAGGAAAAGCCACATTCTCCGGATTCGAGAATGTTTTCGGGGGTAATAATTCCGTCAGGTTTTCTGGAGTCTTTTGTTTTCGCGAAGAACATGGACTCGGATTGGGTGATGTTGGCTGCGAAAATCTGGCGAAAGAGTGTGTTGGAGGAGGTGCCGGTGAGGTCGATGGTTGTGCCTGGGTTATTCTTGACGAGGGCTTTAGTAGTTTCGTTGGGGAATTCGCCGTAATCTGTTTCGAATTCGAAGAGGGCGAGGCCGATCTGGCGGGCGTTGGAAGTGGCTTCGGTTTGATTAGATTTTTTTCGGCTCCGGAGAAGCAGTGGTGCGAAAAATAAGGCTAGAACGAAGAGGATGGACGCGACGATGGCTCCGTGAAAGACCGGCTTAAACCATTTGGGCTGGCGGTTGAGGAATGCGGGGTCCGGTGGAAGAGCTGGATCTTCTTCGGGCATGGGTTTTCGAATTTGGAGAAGGGGTTTCCTAACTCCTTTACGGAGGACTGGGGAAATAGCAGGGCTTGTGAAAGGGGTTGGGAAACCCCTTCTCCTTATTAAAGGAGCCTTGCCCGGAGGAGGTCGGTGACCTGTTTGGGGTTTGGCTTGGTGGGGGCGCTCTTCATGACTTTTCCGGTGAGGAAGTTGATGAGCTTTTCGTTGCCGGCTTTGACGGCGGCGACTTCTTCGGGGTTTTCGGCGATGATTTGATCGACGAGGGAGTCGAGTTCTCCGGCGGAGGTGGGTTTGAAGCCCATTTCATCGGCGATGGCTTTCACCTCACGCTGGGGGCTGGAAAAGAGGACGGTGAAGACTTCCTTGGCTTGGTTCGGGGCGAGGGTGCCGTTTTCTACGAGGCTGAGGAGGTCGCGAAGTTTTTTCGGAGGGACGGGGCAATCGGCGATGGTGATGGATTGCTCGTTGAGTGTGCCGAGGAGGTTGTTGATGATGAAATTCGCGGTTTTTTTGGCGGGGATTTCCGGGGTGTTGGTTTCCTCGAAGAAGGTGGCGAGGTGGCGGTCTGCGGTGAGGACGGAGGCGTCGTAGGTGGTGAGGCCGAAGTCGTTTTGGTAGCGGGAAATCTTGCTGAGGCGCGGCTCGGGCACGAGGGGGCGGACGATTTCGAGGAGCGGGGCGGTGGCGATGGGTAGGAGGTCTGGGCAGGGGAAGTAGCGGTAGTCGTGGGCGTCTTCTTTGGTGCGCATCATCTGGGTTTCGCCGAGTTCGTCGTTCCAGCGGCGGGTGGATTGGATCTGGGCGATGCCCATGCCGAGCTCTTCGGTCTGGCGCTCGATCTCGTAGTAGATGGAGCGGCGGATGGCGGAGAAGGAGTTGAGGTTTTTTAGCTCTACTTTTGCTCCGAGGGGGTCGGATTCCTTTTCGCGCAGGGAAATGTTCACATCGCAGCGGAGGTTGCCTTTTTCGAGGTCGGCGCCGGAGGTGTCGCATTCCTGGAGGACGAGTTGGAGGGAGCGGAGGTAGGCGAAGGCCTCTTCGGCGGATTCGAGATCCGGCTCGGTGACGATCTCCATGAGGGGGGTGCCGGCGCGGTTGAAATCGATGAGCGAGGTGGTGGCGAGGTGGGTGGATTTCGCGACGTCTTCCTCAAGGTGGATGCGGTTGAGGCGGACGATTTTGTTCGGGGTCTTGATGCTTTTGCGGGCATCGGTGGGGTAGCAATCGTCGAAGAGGGGCACGCCGCCGCCGAGACAGAGGGGGAAGTCCATCTGGGTGGTCTGGTAGTTTTTTGGCATGTCCGGGTAGAAGTAGTTCTTCCGATCCCAGCGGGAGAATTCCGGCGAGCCGCAGCCGAGGGCGAGGCCGGTGAGAAGGGTTTTCTCGATCGCGAGTTTGTTGAGCACGGGCAGGGCACCGGGGTAGCCGAGGCAGACGGGACAAGTGTTGGTGTTTGGGTCGTCGCCGAAGGAGGTGCGGCAGGCGCAGAACATCTTGGTGTCGGTGTTTAACTGGGCGTGGACTTCGAGGCCTATCGTTACGAGGAGGGGCATGGGGATTTAAGTGGAAAGTGCCGAGTGATCAGTGATCAGTGGGAAGACTTGGGTTGATAGGAAGAGTTTACCGCAAAGGCGCGAAGGTCGCAAAGGGAGGCGGAGGAAGAAAAGATTTTTTAACCACGAATGAACGCTATTTACGCGAATTCAGAGTGGGCTTGATGAAGTTTGGATCATGGATTTCACGGATGGGAAGGCATGAAGATGGTTATGAAAAAATTGCGGAGGACTGGCTTTGCGATCCTTTGCGACCTTCGCGCCTTTGCGGTAAATCTTTTTTATTACCCCAGATTTTCGATGCGGAAGACGACGGGGGCGGAGTTGATGCAGTCGAGGGCTTCGATTTCCTGGAGGGCTTTGGTGAGTTGCCCAAAGGGGCAGGTGTGGAGGAGGAAGACCATGTCGACGAATTCGGCGTCGGGGTTTGTGGAATCGACAGGGGAGTGGGTGCCGGAAATGCCGATCTCGTGTTTTGCGAGGACGTTGGCGATGGAGGCGACGACGCCGATTTGGTCGGTGACATCTAAGCGGACGTAGTAGGCGGTGGTGGTTTCCTCGATGGGGACGAGGGTTCCGCTTTCCCGGTAGGGGAGGAAGCCGCGGTGACGGGAGGTATGGGTGAAGGCGCGGGCGGCTTCGACGAGGTCGGCTACGACGGAGGAGGCGGTGGGACCCTGGCCTGCGCCCGCTCCGTAGAAGAGGGATTCTCCGGCGGCATCGGCATTCACGGCGACGGCATTGAAGACTCCGTTGACGGCGGCGAGAATGTGCTTGTTGGAGATGAAGGATGGCTGGACGCGGAGCTCGACGGCGCCGCATTCACGCTCACGGACGATGGCGAGGAGCTTGATGACGTAGCCAAGGGATTTTGAGAAATTGATATCGGCAGGTCGGACTTGTTCGATGCCGGTGACGTAGATGTTCTGCGGATCGATGGGGAAGCCGTAGGCGAGGGTGGCGAGCAGGATGGCTTTGTGGGCGGCGTCCCAGCCGTTGACGTCGAGGGCGGGATCGGCCTCCGCGTAGCCGAGATCTTGGGCTTCCTGGAGGGCGGTCGGGTAGTCGATGCCGCGCAGGGTCATCTGCTCGAGTATGTAGTTCGAGGTGCCGTTGATGATGCCGGTGAAGGAGTGGATCTGGTTGCCGACGAAGGAGTCCTGGACGGTTTTGACGATGGGGATGCCACCGGCGATGGCAGCCTCGAAGAAGATCGGGGTCGCCATCTTTCGGGAGATGGCGAAGAGCTCGACGCCGCGCTCGGCGAGGAGGGCTTTGTTGCCGGTGACGACGGGTTTTTTCGCGAGCAGGGATGCGGCGACGATTTCGAAGGCGTCCGTGGTGCCGCCGATGAGCTCGACGACGATATCGACGGAAGGATCCTGGACGAGCTCGTGCCAGTCGGTGGTGAGAATTTCCTTCGGGACGGCGGATTTCGTTGCGCGGGTCTTGTTGCGATCGCGGACGAGGATTTTGGTGATACCGAGGGAAACGTCTTTCCCGGTGCGCTCGGAGATGAGTTCTCCGTTTTTCTCAATTGTGTTCCATACGCCCGAGCCAACGGTGCCGAAGCCCGCCAAGCCGATTCCTAGTGTTTTGCAGTCGCTCACGGGGTGAGGCTGAGGCTTTAAATTTCAAACCTCAAACTTCAAATCTCAAACCGGGGCAAAGAAAAAGCCCGAGGGGTTTCCTCGGGCGATTTGAAACACCGCGAGACGCGGTTGGCACGGCCTGCCCCGGGACGGGGGCAGCTACTTATCTGTTTTGGAGATAGAGTCGCGCATGTCGGTATCGGATTTGATGTTTTCCATGCGGTAGTAGTCCATGACGCCGAGGTTGCCGGAGCGGAAGGCTTCGGCGAGCGCGAGCGGGACTTGGGCTTCGGCCTCGACGACCTTGGCTTTCATTTCCGCGACGCGGGCGATCATTTCCTGCTCGAGGGCGACGGCGGCGGCGCGGCGGATTTCCGCTTCGGCCTGGGCCATGTTCTTGTTGGCCTCGGCCTGGGCTTCCTGGAGCTGGGCACCGACGTTTTCGCCGACATCGACGTCCGCGATGTCGATGGAGAGGATCTCGAAGGCGGTGCCGACGTCGAGGCCGCGTGCGAGCACGACCTTGGAGATGGAGTCGGGGCTTTCGAGGACGACTTTGTAGGTATCCGCGGAGCCGATGGTGGTGACGATACCCTCGCCGACGCGGGCGATGATGGTTTCCTCTTTCGCTCCGCCAACAAAGCGGTCGAGGTTGGAGCGGACGGTGACGCGGGCGCGGACTTTCACCTGGATACCGTCTTTGGAAACGCCGTCGATGGTGCTGCGTCCGGAGCTGGCGGCGGGGCAGTCGATGACTTTCGGGTCAACCGAGGTGCGGACGGCCTCTACCACGGATTTATCGGAGCCCTTGGTGGCGAGGTCGATGGCGCAGGCGCGATCCCAATCGAGCTCGATGCCGGCTTTGCGTGCGGCGATGAGTGCCTGGATGGTCGGGAGGACGTTGCCGCCTGCGAGGAAGTGGGCTTCGATTTCGTTGATGTCGATTTCGATGCCGGCTTTCTTCGCGGTGATGCGGGAGTCAACGATAGGGCCGTAAGGTACCTGGCGGAGGCGCATGGCGATGAGATCGGAGAAGCCGACGTAGGCACCGGCGAGCCAGGCTCGCAGCCAGACGCTGAAGAAGGAGAGGATGATGAAGGCGAGGATGAGGCCGCCGAGACCGAGGATGATTAGGAGGATGGTTTTTAGGTCCATGATGGGTTAGTTTTTGTTTCTGACGGTGAGTTGGAAATGGTTTGCGGCGACGACTTTGAGCATCGTTTCAGATGGGATCTGGCCGGACTCGGAAACGGCTTCGTAGCGTTTCCCATCGACCGTGACATATCCGCTGGGCGAAAGAACTGTGATTGATTCTGCATCTTTGCCAATCAAATCCCGCGCTTCGTCACCGATTGCGGTGGCGCTTCCGGAGATCTCTTCATCGAGAAAGAATCTCCGTCCGAATTTGGTATTCGGGAGGATTTTGAACTGGATGTAGAAAACGATGGATGCGGCAAGGACGGTTACGAGGATGGCGATCAGCCCCTCGTTGGTGCCTAGCGTTACGAAAGAAACGATGCAGCCGGTGAAAAGCAGGACTCCCCCCGCGGTGCCGAGTATGCCGCCGGGAACGATGACCTCGGCGGCGAGGAGGAGCAGGCCGATGGTGAATAGGAGGATGATGAGGGTCACGGTGGAGAAACTTTAAATTCTAAATTTCAAACTCCAAGGAAGAAGGGTTAGAGAGTGAATTGCGAGAAATTAGATTTCCTTCACCTTCAGCTCGAATTCGCTTTTTCCGACCACTTTGACTGTGGTGCCTGAGTCGGCGGTGCCGAGGGCGACGCGGGCGTCGTAGCGTTTGCCGTTGATCTCGATCTCGCCGGAGGGGTAGAGGTCAGTGACGGCGATGCCGGTGGTGCCGATGAGGGAGGGCTCGTTGCGGGCGTTGGAGGAGAGGGTGGATTCGCCGGCGATGGCGGATTCGAGAACCATTTTCCCCCAGAGTCCGCCTCTCGGCAGGAAGCGGAGGAGCATGGCGAAGAGGACGATGGAACCGGTGACACCGATAATGAGGTTGGTGAGCGGTTTTACGAGGAAATCGGTTTGCCAAGGGATGGGTTGGTCCGGCCAGATATCGGACATGCCCCAGAGTAGGGAGCCGAGCATGAGGATGGCTCCGGGGACGGCGAGTATGAAGAAGCCAGGGATGAAAAATAGGTCGATGAGGACGAGAGCGAAGCCGAGGAAGAAGAATAGGGCGGGTTCGTGGCCGGAGAGTCCTGCGGCGGAGTGGCCGAAGAATACGATGGCGAGAACGATGCCGCCGCCGATCCCGAAGATCCCGAAGCCGGGGGTTTTGAACTCCAAGTAAACGAGGAGGAGGCCGGCGGCGAGGAGGAGGGGCGACCATGCGGTAAGGTATTGGGCTACGCGCTCCGACCAGGAGACCTCCAATTTTGTGGCTGTGTAGTTTCCCTTTCCGAGAAGCGTGTCCATCAGGGACTCCAGAGATGGTTCGATTCCCGCGGCGAGTAGCGGCTTCGGCGGGTCGCCGTATTCCTTCATGGCTTCCTTTGCGGTGAGGGTGAGGAGCTCATTTTTTGGCTTGAGGATTTCATCTCCGAATTTCAGCTCGTAGTTCGCATCGATCATTGCGGAGATCGCTTTCGCGCGGTTTTCCTGATCGCCGGACATCGCGCGGACCCGAGCCTTGAGGTAGGAGACGATCTTCAGTTTCATTGTCTCGTCGATGTCCTGTCCGCCGCCGGAAACGGGAGCCGCCGCACCGATGATTGCTGTCGGCGCGAACCAGATTTCGGAGGTGCCTGCGGAGATGAGCGCGCCTGCGGAAATGGCTTCGGTATTGATGTAGGTGACGACTTTGCCGGGATATTTCTCGATCGCCTTGAGCATGTCGAAGGTGACATCGAGGCGTCCGCCGGGGGTCTCCATGTCGAGGATGACAGTATCGGCGCCTTGCTCGATAGCGGTTTTCAGGCCGCGGCGGAGGATGTAGAGCTCCGGCGGGGCGATTTGATCGCGGATTGGGATGACGACGACCTTTTTCTTCGCCGGGGCGGGGGCGGAACTCTCCTGCGCCGGGAGGGCGGCGGGAAGCAATGCGAGGATGGCGAGGATGGTGAAGAGGCGTTTCATTGGGAGTGAGGGGGAGCTGGGTGGCGGGGGATCTGTCGCGCTCACATATCGCCCGGCGTGAAGCCCATGACGATGTCGAAATTCGCCGAAAGCTCGCCGGCCTTGCTGGCAGGGACGGGGGAGAAGTCGCGGATGATGGCCGCGCGCTGCTGTGCGTCCTTTACGCGGCGGAGGAGGCCGTCCTTCTTGTTCTGCGGTTCGCCCTTGATGTAGAGCTGGGTGGTCCATTTCTCCCGGCCTTTTATTTTCACGGCGACGTGGATGTGCGGGGTTCTTCCCGGGTAGGAGACCGGTTTGATCGTGCGGAAGTAGTATTCGCCGCGGGTGCCGGTGAGGAAACGGCCAAAGCCTTGGAAATTCGCGTCGCGCTTCTCCGCGCCGCTGCTGCCCTTGTGGAGATAGACGCCGTGATGGTCGACCTGCCAGATTTCGACCACGGCGTTGCGGATGGGGGAGCCGGTGGGATCCAGGACGCGGCCGCTGAGGTGGGTGACCGCGCCGAGCGAGGGCTTGAGCCGGTCGTTGATGATGATGAGGTCGTTGTCGGTATCTAGAGGGAGATTGACGGGGTAGAACGGCCCCTCGGCTTGTTTCGGGGTTTGCATCAGGGCCTCGGCGAACGCGCCGGGAATCCAGAGTCCTGCCGCGCCGAGCGTGAAGTTTCGTACGAAATCGCGGCGGGATGAATGCGGGATTTGCATGATTGGTAGTCTCCGCTGTGGTTGGTCGCCCGTCAAGGCGTTGCGTTCGGCGGGCTTTGTCCGATTTGGTTTTCCGGCAAGGTTGGATTCGCGAGAGCGAGGGCTTGGCTTGCATGGGCGGGGGGATGGATGGAGTATCCTGCCGTGGCAGCGGAGAATGTGTCGAGAAAAGCGTTGGTGAAGCCGCCGGGTGCGGCGCTGAAAGAGTATTTCGGGTTTTCGAAATTTCTGGACGGGCAGGAGGAGGTGATTTCGGAGATTGTATCGGGTCGGGACGGGCTGGTGGTGATGCCGACGGGCGGGGGTAAATCGCTGTGTTTCCAGATCCCGGCACTGTGTTTCCCGGGGGTGACGCTGGTGATTTCGCCGCTGATCGCGCTGATGAAAGATCAGGTGGATGCACTGCAGGCGCGGGGGATTGCGGCGACGGTGATCAATTCAACCCAGTCATGGTCTGAGCAGAAGGAGCGGCTCGAGGGGATGGTGCGGGGGGATTTTAAGTTGGTGTATGTGGCTCCGGAGCGGTTCCGGGCGGAGAGTTTTTTGCGGGCGCTGGAGGGGGTGGAAATTTCGCTTTTCGCGATTGATGAGGCGCATTGCCTTTCGCAGTGGGGGCATGATTTTCGGCCGGATTACATGCGGCTGGGGAAGGTGCTGGAGAAGATCGGCAGGCCGCAGTGCGTTGCGCTGACGGCGACCGCGACTCCCGTAGTTCGCGAGGATATCCTGAAAGTGCTCGGGCTGCGGGAGCCGTTCGAGCGGGTGAGCGGGTTCTCACGGCCCAACCTTTCGCTGGGGATCACGGGGGTGGACAAGGCAGCGCAGAAGGATGAGCGAATCAAGGCAGTGATTTCCGCGCACAAGACAGGAATCATCTATTGTGCGACGCGGAAGAAGGTGGATCTCGTTTCCGAGACCTTGGCGAGTTGGGGTGTGAAATGCGTTTCCTACCACGGCGGGATGGGCGATGCGGAGCGGGTGAAGGCGCAGGAGGTTTTCATTTCCAAGAGGGTTGATATCGCGGTGGCGACGAATGCGTTTGGGATGGGGATTGACCGCGGGGATGTGCGGTTTGTGATCCACTATGAGGTCCCGGGGAGCGTGGAGGCGTATTATCAGGAGGCGGGTCGCGCCGGGCGGGACGGCGAGGCGGCGGTGTGCGAGTTGCTTTTCAATTATGCGGACACGCGGACGCAGGAGTTTTTCATCGATGGGGCGAACCCTTCGGCGACGACAGTGCGGCAAATCTACCAGTATCTGCTGAACGAGGCGGACGGCAACCATGAGGTTTTCCGGAGGCTGGAGGATATCGCGGAGAACGCGGATGTGAAGAACGGTATGGCGGTGGGCAGTGCGCTGAGCGTGTTGGTGCGGGGGAGGTTCATCGAGAGATTTGACGTGCAGGGGAAACGGATGCGGGGGACACGGTTGCTGAAGCCGGAGACCTTAGCGCGGGATCTGGAGATCGACGAGGAGGCGATGGAGGCGAAGGACTCCCGCGACCGCGAAAAACTGAAGGCGATGGTGGAGATGTGCTATGCGCGGACATGCCGGCAGCAGTGGATCCTGCAATATTTCGGCGAGCCCGATGCTGCGACCTGCGGGAATTGCGATATATGCCGGGATCGGAGCGCGGGGGATTTCCGTAAACCCACACAGGTGGAGGAGATGATGGTGAAGAAAGCCTTGGCGGGTGTGGCGAGGATGTCGAATCGGGGTCGCGGCGGCTGGGAGGGTCGCTTCGGGAAAGGGCGTATCATCCAGATGCTTTCCGGTAGCAAGTCTCAGGAGATTATCAACAACCGGCTCGACCAACTGACGACCTACGGGATTCTCGCCGATAAGACGACCGGCTACCTGAACGGGCTTTTCCGCTCGATGGCGGAGGAGGGGCTGGTGATCACTCAGGCCGGGGATTACCCGCTGATGACCCTCTCGGAAAAGGGCGAGGCGGTGATGCGGGGGAAAAGCACTTTCGAACTGAGGTGGCCCGATGAAGTGGCGAAGCCGCAGGGTCTGGAGGAAAAGGATTTCGATCCGCAGCTTTTCGCGATGCTCAAGGATCTACGTTACAAGATCGCGAAGAAGGAAGGGGTGCCGCAATACATCGTTTTCACCAACAAGGTACTGGAGGCGCTCACCAAGTATGCGCCGTCCAGTGTCGAGGAGGGGTTGGCGATTCCGGGCATTGGTGAGGGCAAGGCGCAGACGTATCTACCGCCGTTCCTGGAAATGATTCGCACCTATCGGGCAATGAACTGATCAGTCCTCGGGGAGATTGACGATGATCGCGCGGCGAGGAGGCTCCGGCTGTGTGGTGGCGATCGGCTTTTCTTCCGGCTCATCGAGAGCCGTTTCCGGCGGGGCCGAATCTGCTGCTGTTGCCTGTTGCGGGACGGGAGAGGGTGGGGACAGCTTGCCATCCAGTCTCTTGAATACCTCTATGCCCCCCCAGACCAGACCGCCGGTGATGAGCGCCATCCATACCGCGGCCATCGCTCCACCCCCCGAGCTTTTGGTCTTCTCTTTCCCTTTCTCGCGCGTGGCGGGAGGCGTGGTGGAATCCGAGAGGTCGATGAAGGACTCGACCGTCTCGGAGTCGATCAGGGTTGTGGGCACGAGATCGTCGATCCACTGGCTGACATCGACGCCGACGTACTCGCCGTATTGCTTCAGGAAGCTGCGGGCGTAGAGCGGACTGGCGAAAAACCCGATATCACCTGCCTCCAGAGCCTCGACGACAGCTCGGGGCAGCTTGGCACGATAGACGGCATCATCGACCGTGATGCCCGAGGCTTCGCGTGCGCTGCGCAGTATATTTCCAAGGCTTTCTTCCATTCCGACAGGAGCAAGAAAGCGCATTCCGGGGCATCTTGCAACCGTCTGAAGGATACGCTGCGAGATTATCACCTTTCGATCTTTCCTTCGCCAGCCTCGGAATACCTAGGAGTTTTACCGATTTGACTGCGGCGCGCTATTGATCTTGACGCTCCGGAAGGCTCCGGGCTTTATCGGCGCGACAATTCCTCCAATATGACACCATCCAAGAATTTCCACCCGCTCCGCAGTTGGCAGCAGGCATTTATCGCCCTGTTCGCCGTGGTATTTATCGCCTCGTTTTCCGGGGAACTCAAGGCGCAGGACTTCGAAGGAAAAAATATCACTGGAGTATCCGTGCGCTACCGCGGCGCCAAGACGGTTGATGAAGCCCGTATCCGCAACCTGATGTCGACCAAAGCCGGCACGAAATATCGTGCGGAACGCCTCGACAACGATATCAAAACGCTTTTCGAATCCGGCCTGATTGATGACGTGAGATTTCTCGCAGAGCCTGTAGGCGGCGGGGTTAGGGTTATCGCAGATGTGCTGACTCGTCCGGCGATCAGTGGCGTCGGCTTCGTCGGCAATACGATCTTTTCCGATCAGAAGCTGGCGAAAGAGACAAAGCTGAAATCGGGAGGCTCAATGAGCGATTCAGAGATCCTCGAGGCACGCCGGAACATCGAGAAATATTACCAAGGCTACGGATATCCGGATGTGCTGGTGAGCCACCGCACCCAGGCGACAGGGCAGGCGGGCTTATCCGACTTGGTCTTCGTGATCGACGAGGGAGCGAAGAACGAGGTTCGTAAGATCCGCTTCGAGGGCAACACGATTTTCACATCGAAAGATCTGAGGAAGGAAATGTCGACCAAGCAAAAAGGATGGTTCTCATGGCTTACGAAGTCCGGTCGTTTCGAATCCTACCAGCTCGACGAGGATCTCGATGCGGTGCTGGACTACTACCGGAGCAGGGGCTACCTCCGCGCCAGCAGCCCGGGAATCCGCCGCGAGCCGGTGGGCGACGGACGGGTGGATCTGGTGATCCCGATCAGCGAAGGTGAGAAATACACCGTCGCGGGTGTAAGCTTCGGCAGGATGACCGTTTTCAAGCCGGAGGAACTCTACCCTTCCATGAGGTTGAACGGTGGTAATGCCTATTCGTCCTCGAGGATGCGCGAGGATATCAAGACAATCCGCAGCTTCTACGGTTCCCGTGGCTACGCAGACGCCTTCGTTTCGCCGGATATCAAGGATGCCGGACCGAACCGTGTCACGATTAACTACCAGATCTCTGAGGGAAATCGCTACAGGGTCGGGAAAGTCAACGTCCAGGGTAACGTCAAGACGAAGGACAAGGTGATACGCCGCGAGGTGCCCCTGAAGCCCGGCGACTGGTTCAACACCGTCGAACTCGAGACGACCAAGGCTCGTCTTCAGAACCTCCAGTATTTCGGTGATGTGCAGGCCACCGGGACTCCGGGTGGCAGCGGTTACCGTGACGTCGATATTCTTGTTGAAGAGCGGAACACCGGCACGGTCGGTGTGGGTCTCGGTTTCAGCTCGATTGACAACGTGGTCGGTTTCCTCACCCTTGATCAGAGTAACTTCGATCTCTTCAACCCATGGTCATTCACAGGTGGCGGCCAGCGTTTCGGCATGAGCCTGCGTCTTGGTTCGGAACGGAGCGAATTCAGCATTTCCCTTGTCGAGCCATGGTTCCTTGACCGCCGCTTGGCTCTCGGAGGTGAGCTCTTCTATCGCCAATCCCAGTATTTCAGTGATGAATATGAGCAGTCGAATGTGGGTGGCGCGATTTACATCCGCAAGCCCCTCACCGATAAGTCATCCCTGAAGCTTGAATACCGCCTTGAGGAGATTGGGGTGGATGTCGAAACCGGAGCAGGCCCTCTATTTCAAGCTGAAGACGGGGACTACATCCGTAGCGCAGTCAGCCTGAACTATCTCTACGACAACCGCGACAGCACGATCGAGCCCCGCAGCGGCGAACGGTTCAACGTTTCCCTCGGTGTGTCGGGCGGAGTGTTCGGTGGCGACGTGGACACGATCAGTCTCTCCGCGCAAGGGGCGAAATACTGGAATTTCAAGTGGGATACGATCCTTTCACTCAACGGTGAGTTGGCATTCGTGGATGCGACCAGCGGAACTGTTCCGATCTTCGACCGCCTGTTCCTGGGAGGCGGGCAAACCCTCCGCGGGTTCGAGTTCCGCGATATCGGCGGTCCACGCGATCCCGTATCCAATGAAGTCCTTGGCGGCCAGTCGCTCGGTTTCCTCAGCGTGGAATACACTGTGCCGCTCATCGATACCGTGCGGGCTGCGGTGTTTTGCGATGTCGGTTATGTGAACAATAACTCATGGGAAATCGCCCCGGACGATGTCTACAGCGATGTCGGGCTGGGATTCCGTATCAAACTGCCGATCAGCCCGATCCCCCTCGCAATCGACTATGCGGTGCCGGTCAGTTCCCCGGACGATGAGGCCGACAAGGGCGGCCAGTTCAACTTCTACCTCAACTACGAGTACTAGGCCGTAGCGGAAAGGTTTTCTTTCAACGGGATGGCTTGCCGGCCATCCCGTTTTTTATTCCTGCACATCCGTCGTTGATTCCCGTTTCTCCCTTTCCCGCATCAGAGACTTCAGTGTGACGCGGGGGCGGAGCAGGTATTTCCCGTAGATGAAACCTGCCAGCGAGCCGCCCAGGTGGCAGGCGTGACTGATCTGGAAAAGCCCTTCCAGGTGGCCTGCTGCAAGTTGTTTTCCAAGCCGCGCCAGTGGACCGGTGGGGAGGTCGGGATTGAGGAGGGCGAGAACGAGATTTGCGAGGATGATACCGATGCCGATTGATCTTCCGCTCAGGAACAGGGGGAGGAACTTCGAATCGGGCGAGAGCGTAGTCAGCAGGGCGAGTAAGCCGAAGCAGATGGCGGAGGATCCGACCAGTGTCAGTGGGGCCTCGCTCATCGCTGATGGTGCGGGGGGAGTGAATAGCAGGAATAGTGCGCCGCCGCCGAGAATGGTGAACAGTCCCAGGAGCCAGAAGGTCCGCTTTGCAACGATGTGCTCGAGTTTCGGGCCGAGAAGGAGGATGCAGGCGATGTTGGTCAGCAGGTGGAACCAGTTCGCGTGGATAAAGGCGTAAGTGAACGGCTGCCAAAACGAGCCGGAGAGAAAGGTCTTTTCGGTGAGTCCGAGGAAATGTTGTGCCAGAGGCAGTTTACCCGCCCCCGAGACGAGGAGATCCCATACGACAGGAACCGCTTGCGCCAACAGCAGGATCCTCACAAGCGACCATGTGGCTCGGGCGTCCTTTAGCTGGCGGAGGCCACGGCGGTAGCGGCCGGATTTTGCGCCCATGGCCGAGAGTGTGTCGGGATGGGCGGGAGGAACCATAGAACTTCAATTTTTATTCTTGGTGCCTTGCGCGGGGCTCGCGTTTGGCGACGGTCTCCGCACCGGGGGCGGTAACGAAAGGGCCGCCTTCAAGCGGGGCGACGCCGGTGAATGCGACGTCCGGCATGTCGGTGGGGCGTCCGGCGAGAGGGAAATCCTTGCGCAGTGGGAAGAACGGATAGCCCTCCCACATCAGGATGCGTTTGAGGTTCGGGTGCCCGGAAAAAGGGATTCCCATCATGTCCCAGACCTCGCGTTCGTGCCAGTCCGCGGCTTTCCAGAGATGGGTGGCGGTGGGGACGGATTCGTCTTCGGAGACTTTTGCCTTGAGGCGGAGGTGGCGGGTGTCGTCGAGCGATGCCAGTTCATAGACCATCTCAAAGCGGGGGTCGTCGCCGAAATGGTCCAGTGATGAGATGTCGAGCAGGAGTTCATAACCGAGCTTGTGCTTGCAGAACTCGAGGGCTTTCGGGAGGGCCTCCAGGCTGAGGTTTAGGGTGTTTTCACCCCGGAATTCGACTTCAGAGAGAATTCCTTCCCTGAGAGCTTCACGGAGGGCGGGGATGTCGGTTGCGGCGACGGCTGATTCAGGCATGGCGGAAGGAGGGATTAGGCGTTCTCCTCGAAGAAAGTCCGTTTCTGGTCTTCGGTGGAGTGTTCGGCATCGATTTTCTCCTGCAGTTTCATGAGGCCCTCGATGAGGGCTTCTGGACGCGGAGGGCAGCCGGAGATGTAAACGTCCACCGGGATGAGCTTGTCGATGCCCTGAAGGACTGCGTAGGAGCGGTACATACCGCCGGAGGAGGCGCAGGCACCCATGGCGATACACCATTTTGGCTCCGGCATCTGATCCCAGACGCGCTTTACGGCGAGAGCCATTTTGTAGGTGACCGTGCCAGCGACGATCATCACGTCGGACTGGCGGGGCGAGAAACGCATCACCTCCATGCCGAAGCGGGAGATGTCGAAGCGGGAGGAGGCGGTCGCCATCAGCTCGATCGCGCAGCAGGCCAAGCCCATCGGCATGGGCCAGAGGGAGTTTTTACGCATCCAGTTGATGGCTGCATCGACACGGGTGAAGATGATGTTGCCCTCGATCTTGGAGTCGTAGGCGGCGTGGGTGGATATGGTTTCGAGCGTTTCCATGGGGAGACCGGTTTCGCTGGGAAGATGGGGCGAGGGAAGGGATGTCTCAAGTGGATTGTGAAATTTTTCACAAGGGAGGGCGACGGGCGATCAGTTTTCGATCCAGTTGATTGTGAGCCCATGCTTTTCATGGGGATTGCCCTTCTTTTCGTGGAAAGCTCGAAATGTCTCAAGATCCTTGGCTGTTTCGCGCAGCGTGACCTTGTCAGGGCTTTCTCGCTGGAAAAGGTTATCCCTGACTTTTGACTGACCCTTGTCGGTGAGCGGTTGGATCTCGCCGTAGAACGGGTTTTCCTCGAGGCGGACTTTCTTTGCGATACCGAAGCAGAACGAGCCCTGCTGGCCGGGAGCTAACCCCTTTTCTTGACGCCCGGTGAGCACCTCAGCATGAAGCCGGCTCCGTTGAACTGGAGCAGTGTATTGTCGCATGAGAAAGGCCAGATGCCGGCGGCGGCACCTTACTTGCCGTTGCGGGGGCAATCTCGCAGCGTGTTTCATTCGATCAGGGATCCGTTCTTGAAATAGTAGGATGTCCCGCCCGCGCGACGATTTTCCCGGAATCCAGCTCCTCGGAGGTGCTGACGGGGCGTGATGAATGCTTTACCGGGCGGCTCGACGAGTGGAGAGTCCGACCATGGATCTGCGCGAATATGAGATCAACGGGGTGAACTATTTGGCGAGGATGCCGCGTGAAGAGGATTTCGCGGAGATAATCGAACTGCATGCGAGGTGCTTCCCGGCGTTGGTTAAAGAGGACGGGGCTTGGCGGGAGGATCAGTTGGAGTCCCAGGTGCAGGTTTTTCCGGATGGGCAGGTGATAATCGATAGGGAGGGGAGGGTCGTCGGGGTTTCCTCCAGCCTGATCGTGACGTTGGGGCGGGATCCGCTGCGGCGGCACACCTACTACGGGATCACGGATGACGGTTATTTCTTCAACCACGATCCGCAGGGCGACACGCTCTACGGGACGGAGGTCTATGTGGCTCCGGAGGAGCGCGGGCAGGGCATCGGAGCGGTGCTTTATGCGCTGCGCCGGGAACTTTGCAAGCGGTTGAACCTGCGGCGTATCCTCGCGGGCGGGAGGCTGTGGAATTACGATTCCTACAGCGACCGCTACACGCCTGAGGAATACGTCTATGCGGTGCAGGACGGGCTGGTGAAGGACCCGGTGCTGGGCTTTCAGCTGAAAGAGGGCTTCGTGGTGCGAGATGTGATGCCGAACTACATCCGTGATCCGAAGAGCAGGAACTACGCGTCGCTCATCGAGTGGCTGAATCCCGACTATCAGCGCAGTGAGGGCGAGGACAGGAAGGTGCGGGTGGCCTGCGTGCAATACAAGATGCGTAAGATCGCGGATTTCGATGAGTTCGCAGCGCAGGTGAGGTATTTCGTGGAGACGGCGGGGGAGGACTACGGGGTGGATTATGTGCTGTTTCCAGAGTTTTTCTCGGTGCAGCTGCTTTCGGCGATGGAGCCGTATTCCTCGCGCGACGGGATCCGCAAGCTGGCGACCATGACCGAGGAGTTTCGCGAGCTGATGTCCACCCTAGCGAGGGAGCAGGGACTGCACTTGATTGCAGGATCGCATCCGGTGCTTCAGGACGACGGGCGGCTGCAAAACGAGGCGATGGTTTTCCGTCCCGACGGATCGTTCGTTTCTCAGCCGAAGCTGCACATCACGCCGAGCGAGACCATTTGGTGGGGAATCACCGGAGGCAACGATCTGCTGGTGATCCAGACACCGAAGGCGAAGATAGGGATCCTGATCTGCTACGATGTGGAGTTCCCCGAGGCAGCGAGGTATCTGGCGGAGCAGGGGGTGGAGATCCTTTTCGTCCCGTATTGCACGGACAACCGTCAGGGATACCTGCGGGTTACCAAATGCGCGGCGGCGCGGGCAATCGAGAACCAAATTTACGTGGTGACGACCGGCGTGGTGGGCAATCTTCCCGATGTCCCGGCGATGGACATCCACTACGGGCGGGCTGCGGTTTATACCCCGTCGGATTTCGAGTTCGCCCGTGACGGTATCCAGGCTGAGGCCGATCCGAACGTCGAAACGATGCTGGTGACGGATCTCGATATCAACGATCTCTACCGCTCCCGCGAGGCCGGATCTGTAACGCCGCTGATGGATCGGAGGCGGGATTTGTTCGAGCTGAAGGTGAATTTGGGCGGGCAGAACCCGTAAAAAGGTGATTTTTGTAAAACTTGGCTTGATTCCCCGAGTTTCGCGACTAAAAACGCGCCCCCCCGTGCTAGCGCGGGATCTTCGACGTATGTCAAATTCACTAAAGATCGCTATCCCGAAAGGCAGCCTGGAAGGGCCGACTATCGAGCTTTTCAGAAAAGCCGGGTATGAGATCTATGTCTCGTCGAGGGGATTGCGTCCCACATCAAACGATGCTGAGCTGGATATTTACCTGATTCGCGCCCAAGAGATCGGGCGCTACCTGGCGCAAGGTTTCATCGACTGCGGCATCACGGGTCTGGATTGGGCTACCGAGGGTGGCCCAGATCTCGTCGATTTCGCTGAACTCCAATATTCCCGGGCTTCCGTGAACCCAACCCGCTGGGTGCTGGTCGTTCCGGAGAATTCCCCGATCAAAACGCCGCAGGATCTCGAGGGCAAAAGGATCGCAACGGAAGGCGTTGGCATCACCCAGCGCTATCTCGATAAGCTCGGGATCAAGGCGGAGGTCGAGTTCTCATGGGGCGCAACCGAGGTGAAGGTGCCCGATCTCGTGGATGCGATCGTCGATGTCACCGAGACCGGGTCATCGCTTAGGGCGAACCGCCTGCGTATCGTCGACACCCTGCTCACTTCCTTTCCCCATTTCTATTCGAGCCCCGAAGCCGCCGCCGACAAATGGAAGCGTGAGAAGATGGAGAGGATTTCCATGCTCCTCAAGGCGGCCCTCTGCGCCCGCGACAAGGTCGGCTTAAAAATGAACCTTCCCTCCGATAAGCTCGACGAGCTTCTTGGTAAACTTCCCTCGCTCCGTCGTCCCACCGTATCCAAGCTTTCCGAAGAAGGATGGGTGGCGGTCGAAACCGTGATTGACGAGGTCCTCGTCAGGGACATGATCCCCGACCTCAAGAACATTGGGGCGGAGGGGATCATTGAGTATCCTCTCAACAAGCTCGTCCCGTAACAGATTTCCTTGAACCCCAACCCCGCATAACACTATGGGCTCTATTAAGAAACGCCGTAAAACAAAGATCAACAAGCACAAGCGCAAGAAGCGCATGAAGCAGAATCGCCATAAAAAGCGTCTCCGCTACAAGTCCTAGTCCGCTGGGTCAGTATTTTTGATCAACGCCGTAAGCTCGTTTCCGAACGGGTTTGCGGCGTGCTTTTTTTTGAATCGGACGCTAGCATTCCGGGAAGATGAGTTTGCAGGTCGTTGCCAATTTTCGTGTAATCGACGAGACGGAGCATTGGGTTGTCGTGGACAAGCCCGCACCGCTCATCGTCCATCCGGCGAACAACAAGCCGGAGCCGACACTGCTCGGGGGATTGGAGAAGCTGTATTCCTACGAGATCGAGAACGGCGCCTGCCTAGGCATCATCACCCGACTCGACCGGGAAACGAGCGGGCTGGTGCTGGTTGCGAAACATACCGCAGCGGCGAGGGAGCTGGGGATGATTTTCGAGCGGCGTGAGGCCCGCAAGGAGTATTTGGCGATCACCAAAGGCTGGCCGGAGAGCAAGGGCTGGACATGCGATGCCAGGATTTGCCGGGGCGGTGACATCGGGACGACGAATATTTGGGTGCGCCAGGTCGTCCACGAAAGTGGCAAGGAGTGTTCTACTAGGTTCGTAGTGGAAGAGCGTTTCCTGAGGGATGGTGAAAAATTCTCGTTGGTTCGGTGTTTCCCCAAAACCGGCCGAATGCACCAGATCCGTGTACACCTCGCGGCAAGCGGATATCCCATTGCGGGGGACAAGCTCTATTCGGGTGACGGGGCGGAGTATCTCGAATGGATGGAGGAAGGATGGACGGATGATTTGGCGCGGCGGCTTGTATTGCCCCGGCATGCGTTGCACGCCACCCGGCTCGGGCTCGTCTGGCAGGGTGCAGAAATCCAATGGGAGGTCGGGCTGGGCTCAGATCTAGTCGATTTCATCGCCGGAAAACCGGTGGGTTTCGCCGAAGGCGTTGTCAATTGGAGCCGGAAGGGTTAGTCATCGCCCATGGCGGATCTGGCAGAAATTGTGGCGTATCTCGATGAGCAGCTGAGGGTTTCCGAGATCAAGGACTACCCCGGGGCGGTGAACGGCCTGCAACTTGCGAACAACGGCGAGGTCACGCGGATACTCTCTGCAGTGGATGCCTCGCTCGCGGTTGTTGAGGAGGCGGCTGATTCCGGCGGGTTGCTTTTGGTTCACCATGGCATGTTCTGGCAAGGGGCTCAGCCGTTGACCGGAGCCTTTTACAAAAAAATCAAGGCGGCGATGGAAGGGAATCTAGCGATCTATTCATCCCACCTGCCCTTGGACGTGCATCCGGTCTTCGGAAACAACGTCCTGTTGGCGAAAGCCATCGGCTTGGAGGGAATTGAGCCGATTTTGGCAAAGGAGGGTTTTCCAATGGGCGTTACGGGTATTTGGGGAAAAGGCCGTGACAAACTGGCTGCAGCTGTCGCCGATGCTGTCGGCCGTGGGGTCACTGTTTGCCCGGGCGGGGCTGAAATCATCGGGAATGTCGCCGTGATGACGGGGGGAGCCGGATCCGAGGTCGGGCGGATCGCGGCACTCGGACTCGATGCGTTTGTGACCGGTGAGGGACCCCATTGGAGTTTCGTAGAGGCGGAAGAACGCGAATTGAATGTGATTTATGCAGGCCATTACGCGACTGAGACATTCGGGGTTCGGGCTGTTTCGGCTCATTTGGGGGCTCATTTTGGGCTGAAAACAAGCCGCATCGATCGTCCCGGTGGGCTTTGAACAAGGGTCAAAAGATCCGACAGATGAGGCCGCCTGATCGAAGCCGTTTCGCGAATGCCGGTGACTGATTTCCCAGAAGTCTTAAAATGGGACGAATTCGTCACATGGAAATCTGCTAGGATTTCTTCAAAATATCAAAAAAAAGCTTGCGCAGGCGGCGTCCAGTGGAGGATAAGTGTCTTCGACAACGCGGGCATAGCTTAGTGGTAAAGCGCTATCCTTCCAAGTTAGACATGCGGGTTCGATTCCCGCTGCCCGCTCCATTTAACTTTTCTCCAACCGACCAACAAACCAAACATCCCATGAAAAAATACATAAATTCGATCCTCATCACCACAGCTTTGGGTGTATTCGGGGTGAATGCCGAAGTCGATTGCATCTCGCTTTCCCAGTCCGTCACACTCGAGATTTCCGCCGATAACTCAAAGGTTCTTGAAATCGTCTCCAAAGAGGTCGCCGCAGCACCGAGTTGCTCGTGCGAAATCGTCAAAGCGGCCATCAAGGCTTCTGAGGCGGAAAGCAAAATGGTTGCGGCTATCGTTGAAGCCGCAATTTCAGCTGCCCCCGACCAGATGCGACTGATTTCCCAATGTGCGATTGCCACTGCTCCAGATGCGATCGGAGATGTTCAGGCGGTTCTCGCGAAGTTGGATCCGAATAGCGGAGACTCCGGAATCAGCTCGAAGAGCTCGAAGAGCTCAAAGGCTCCTGCCGACGAGGTCGCCGCCGAATACTGGAATCCTCTTGATTTCCCCGGCACTGACGGTGGTAGCTCCATCATCCCTCCCGGCCCTCAGGTTGAAGCTCCGCCAACGATTGATCCTCCTGTCGTTACCAGTCCAGGACCGGAATAGTCGAGCTGATCACTAAACGTTATTCAGCTGACACCCTCTTACTGACACCCCTCACATACCATGAAAACAAAACTAATTCTTAGCCTTATTACGGCAACTGCAGCTACTGCAGCGAACGGTGCCGGGCTCTACATGCCCAATGACACGGAAAGCTCTGTGCCAATTGCATGGAGCGTCGGACTCGATGCGGTTTGGGATGATAACACCACGCCTGGCGGCTTCACCGATGGAGATGAAACATTCTCGCTGAATCCTTTTGTTGGCGTTTCTTTCGTCAGTGTCACTCCGCAGACAACCTTGGATGTCTATGCGCGACTTGGCGTTGTCTACTATCTCGACGAGCCGACGGCTTTGGGATCCGATGACACCTATAGCAATTCTCGCCTTGGTGTGAACTTGACCCACCGTTTCAATGAGCGTCTTCGCTTCACTAGCCGCAACTTCCTCGCTTATGAGCTGGAACCTGATTATTCCTACGGCTATTCCTCGAACCGCGTCAATAGTGAGTATCTCTATTGGCAGACGGATAACTCAATCGGCTATCGCTGGACAGAACGCTTTGCGACCTACACCGGTTTCCAGCTTACCGGTCTGGAGTATGACAACCTCCCGAGCTCGGATCGCTTCACCTGGACTCTTTACAACCAGTTCCGCTACCAGCTCAGCCCGCAGACAGTTCTGACCTCTTCCTACCGCTATTCCGAAACGGAAGGCGACGGGGTCGCTTCGGATTCGACGAACCAATATCTCCTGGTCGGTATTGAGCACCGCTTCAGCCCCAACACGATCCTGATCGTGAGAGCGGGTGCCCAATTTCGCGAGGTAGATGGAGTTGGTAGTGGAGACTCAACCAACCCTTATCTTGAGCTCGCTGTTCGCTCACAGGTGAACACCCAGTTTAGTGTCAGGGCATTCGCCCGATACGGGGCTGAGGATTACGACACGATCGTCACCAACGGAGCCGTCGCTGCGGAATATGACGACAAACTCACACTCCGGATTGGCGTGTCGGGAGAGTATCAGCTTTCCCCGTCCCTCTCGATCTTCGGTGGAGTCGATTTGATCAGCACTTCCTACGAGAGCGGTCGGATTGTTAATACCGCCACTGGGGTTTCTGACGCAGACGAGACACTCGTGAACGCATACATTGGCGCCTCCCTCAAACTTACCGAATATCTATACGGAACGCTTAGCTACAACTTCACGGATTCAGATTCGGACCTCTCCGGCCGTAATTACGACCGCAACCGTATCAGTGTCGGCCTGCGCGCCGAGTTCTGATCTTCTTGTGACTTTCCCGGCTCATTTCAAGCCGAGATGAGTTGCCCTTAAAATATACGGCTCCCGCAGTGTTCGGCATTGCGGGAGCTTTTTCTTCGATTAGCTTCAACTCTCAGTAACAAGATTCCAACATCATGAACCCTTCCCAGGAACAGAACGAAGCCTCGCTTCACGCGGTAGACTATTGGCAGGTCATTAAGAACCGCTACGGGGTCATTCTTCTGACGCTTCTGCTCGTTTTCATGACCGCCTCGGTCATCACCTACGTGATGCCGAAGAAGTACGAGAGCTATGCTACCATTGAGGTGAAGCCCCGCGAAAGGACGATTGATCCTCTCGGAGGAGTGATGAGATCTTCGGGCCCAACGATGACGGCCCAGTTTTTCGGAACTGAGTTTGAAAAGATCAAGAGTCGCAAATCCCTTGCAAGGGTCATCGACGGCCTCAACCTAGTGAATAAATGGGGCATTGATCGCGAAATGGTACTCCGCATCCTCAAGGGTATAGTCAACACCCAGAACATTCGTGGAACCGACCTGATTTCGATCCGGGTTCGCCATACGAACAAAGAGGACGCCAGGGACATCACTGCTGAGGTGGCTCGCGCATACAAGGCCTACCGAACGGAACTTGAGGGGAGAAGTGTTGAGATAGGTATCAACGAACTCAAGAAGGCGGTTCGGGGGCAGGAGGACAAGGTTGAGGAGCGCCGGAAAATCCTCACCACCATCAGCCGTACCAAAGACATCATTTATCGTGGGGATATTTCCTTTGGTGGCCAGAGTGGACTGGATGAGGATCAGGAGGCGAACTATGTGCTGGAGATGTACAACCAGCTTGAAGGCGAGAAAATGCAGCTCGAATCGCAGATTCAGAGCCTTCTGAAATACGACAGTCAGCAACTCCTGATTTACGCTTCCGGTCTTGATCTTCCTGATAACATCATCAAATCGCTCTATCCCCAGTATTTGGAATTGAAACGCCAGATCAACGGGCTCAAGGCGAGTGGACTCGGGAATCGTCACCCCACCATCATTTCTCAGAACCGCATCGTCGAGGGAATGAAAAAGGATCTCGAGGAAGGGGTCGTCAATCTCCGGACACGTTTGCAGGGGCAGCTTGAGATGGCCAAGGAGCGCCTTGCGAAAGTCGAAATTAAGAAAACGGAATCCAAGAAGGACGCCTTGGAGAGAAACATCGACACCCAGGACTATGTCGACGCAAAACGCGATTTTGAAACCGACCTAGCTCTCCTTGAGCAGATGAAACTCAAACTCATCACCGAGGAGATTTCCGAAGGACTGCCCAATGAAACCATTGTGGTTCACGATGATCCGGTGATTTCTGATTCCCCGGTGAGCCCGAACGTAACACTGAACCTTGTTTTGGGTGCCGTGGTCGGCTTGGTCTTCGGTGTTGGCATCGCCTTCTTCCTCGAATACTTGGACACGTCCGTGAAGAGCCTGGAGGATGTGGAAATGTATCTCCAGGTCCCCGTTCTCGCTGTTATTCCTAAGGATGTTGGCGTCCTGCACAAGCAAAACGGCATGAGCCCCGACGCAGAGGCATACCGGATTCTCAGAACAAACATCGAATTCAATCGGAAAAACCCTGAGGACAATACAATTACCGTGGTTTCTGGTGGTGCCGGCGAAGGCAAGTCCACGACCTTGGTCAACCTTGCTTACATCTGTGCGCAGGGAGGTTACACCACCCTGATGATCGATGCTGACTTGCGCCGTCCGCGCCTTCATACCTTCTTCGATATCAACAATTCGGTTGGCCTGACCAATTTCCTCACCACTGAACTGATGCTTGAGGATGTGATCCTGCAGACCCCTGTTGATAATCTCTACTTCATGCCTTCGGGCATCCTCCCTGCCGATGCGGCAGGCATCCTGAACTCGCGGCGCATGTCCGAGCTGATCCAAGACGTGAAGCAACGTTTCGACTTGGTTCTGGTCGACAGCCCCCCGATCCTCGGCGTTAGCGATGCGTCCGTGTTGGCCAGCGAAGTCGACCTAACGATGATCGTTGTCCAGCACCGGAAACTTCCCCGGAACATGCTTCTCCGTGTGAAACAGGCCGTTGAAAACGTGGGTGGCCACGTGATCGGGGTAGTTCTGAACAACGTCGATGTCCGCAGTGACAGCCAGTATCAGTATTACACGAGCTACTACACCTACTACGCCCCAGCGGAATCGCAGATCGGCCCGCCAGTTGGAACAACGGCAGCCGGAGCACAGCAGACAGCGACTGCCGATTCGACGTCGAAGGAAACCGACTTGTATTGATCCGTATGCCGATTATCCTGTGTATGAAGATTGGGGAACCCGTGATTTAATCGTCATTCCCACTCAACCAAACCAGCCAACGAAATGAAATCCACGATTATCAGAAGTTTATTCACCAGCATGCTAGTGCTTCTTGCGCTTGTAGCTCCTGCTCTGTCAGAGATTGAAGCGGGGAAATCCGTCCAAATTACGATCATGGGCGTCCCTGCTGAAGAGAAAGGAAAGATTGATGCAATCTATCCAGTCTCAGAGTCGGGAACAGTGAACCTTCCATTCATCGGAAAGTTGCGCGCCTCGGGTAGGAGTCCGGAATCACTGGCATCTGCCATCCAGAACGCGTACAAGAGCGCTCAGATTTACAACAGTCCAACGATTCAGGTAATTTCGACGGCTATAAGTGGAAGTGTTGATCAGGAGATGATTCACGTAGGTGGGCAGGTTCGCCGAACCGGCCCTGTCGTCTTCCAGAAAAACCTCACCATTTACCAGGCAGTGCAAGCTGCCGGGGGCGCTACGGAATTCGGTAGCTTGAAGCGGGTTAAGCTCTACCGCAATGGAAAGACACAGACTTTCGATCTCTCCAATCCTCAGTTCATGCGCGTTCCGCTTCAACCGAATGACACGCTTGAGGTTCCCCAGAAGAACTGGCTGGGACAATAATTCCAAAGATCTAGGGAGTCTCCGTTAGCCGGCGATTTCCCATCCGAGCCATGAATCCCAAGGTATTGCAGTTTGCCGCCTTGGGTCTCATGGCTTTTTCGTTGGCCGGGGGGCAGGTGATCCCCAAAGCGATGGTTGAGGGTCTCGCCGCCGAGGGTTTTTCGGTTCGTGAGAAGTCGCAGGATGATTTGTTGGAATGGGCGAGGAAGAACCTGGATTCCAGCGCAGGTGCCTTGTTGGAACTCTCAGGTGATGAGGATCCCGAGATTCGGATGCGCTCACATGAGATCCTAAAGAAACTTAGCGACGAAGATTATCTATCCGATGGACAGGGTTACGTTGGCATCACGATGGGCGAGGAAATCCTGAAGGCGGGTCCGGATGGCAAACCGGCTGCAGGTATCAGGATAAGCCGAGTATTGAGGGACAGCCCGGCTGATTCCTCCGGTCTTAGGGTGGGTGACCTGATCATCGCTCTGGATGGACAGGCATGGGAGGGGAGAGGTGCTATGAATGCCTTCATGGAGGCGATTGCAGGCAAGAAGCCTCGGGTGGAGGTGGTTCTCACAATACGACGCGATGCCGGTGAGGCGATCGATATCACCGTCAAGCTCGGCAAACGCCCCGTGGCTGAGTTGCAGAATGCGCGCGGGGATTTACAGATGCTCGACAAGCAGGCGAAGGAAGAGCACTTCAGGGAATGGCTGAAACGGCTCAAGTCTAAACGCGACTGAACTCGCAGGCCAGCTACTGCCTGATTTTCCCAAAGTCAGCCTCACTGACGGCTCTCCATTGCCCGGCCAGGAGGGACGGTTCTGAAACGCTCCCTATCGAAGCTCGCATCAGTCGCAAGGTGGGATGACCTACAGCGGCGGTCATTCTCCGAACCTGGCGGTTTTTTCCTTCAATGAGCGTTATGCTGATCCATGTGTCAGGAATTTCCTTGCGAAACCTTACCGGTGGATCTCTTGGTGGTATTTCAGGTCTCGGCTCAAGTATGGATGCCGCGCAGGGAAGGCAGCGGTGTCCCCGGATGATGATCGTGCCTCCGCATAGCACGGCAAGGGCGCGCTGATGCGGGATGCCCTCAACCTGGACATGGTATGTCCTTGGATGGGCGTTGGATGGGTCGAGCAACTTCCCATTCAGCCCGGGTACATCCGAGAGTAGCAGCAGGCCCTCGGAATCCATATCCAGCCGTCCCAAGGGATACACCCCCTTCGGGAACCCGAATTCTGCGAGCGTTCTTTGTCCCGGCTGATCCGGGGTGAATTGGCATAGGACGCCGTAGGGCTTGTGGAATGCGATGACCAATGGGAGGTGGTGTCAGAAAAAAGGCTCCGCCGGTGAAACGACGGAGCCTTGAAATGTTAAATAACGGTTCAGGCGAGGGCGAGTAGTTTCGCCTTCAACTGATCCTTGGTGATATTGGCACCGACGATCTGATCCTTGACTTCACCGTTCTTGAAGAAGAGCAGGAGCGGGATGGACTTGACGTTGTATTTGACCGCCAGTTCGCGTGCTTCGTCGACGTTGACCTTTACGATTTTTGCCTGACCTTCCAACTCACCTGAGAGCTGGTCGAGGATGGGTCCGATCATTTTACAGGGACCGCACCATTCCGCCCAGAAATCGACAAGGACGGGTTGTTCGGAGTCGATGACTTCAGATGTGAAATTGGTTTCTGTCATGTTAGTTGCCATGCGTGAAATCTGTAACCCGACCCATCATCCGTCAAGGGCTTGACGCAAAAAAACCTCCGCCCCAATTTCCGGAGAGCCGGAGCTGGTGGCGGAGGAAAGCTTTCGGGGATAATTATTGCGGCAGGTTCGCTCCCAAATAGGCGAGGTAAAGGACGGCTGCTCCGATGAGTGTGTTGATGATTCCTAAGATCATGGTGATAAAATGGGTTGGAGATGATTATTCGAGAAGAAGCGACCAGTCGCCAGTGCGGTCGTTGTCTTCCGCGCTGATCCAGATATTGGAGATCTTGAGTTGGAGGCTGAGCACAACAATGGCGGCTACGAGACCGACACCGGCCAGGAACTTCGAGAATGTACCTGCGCCAGTTTCGTCCTCAGGCTCTTCCATAGTGGAGAGGGTGGGTTTCTGCGTGGCTGCTGCAGCCGTTGGGCTGAGGGGTTTGGTCGGCGGATTGAGCGCGACGGTGGCCTTGGGAAGGGAAATCGTTGGTGCGCCGCCGCCCGGTAATGGGGCGTTTGCGGTCTTGAGCGCAATCGTGGGGGCACCCATAGCGGCGTTGCTTGTTGCTAGCTTGATCGTCGGTGCTCCTGGGGTGGGCGGGCTTGCTGTGCGGAGAGGTATGGTCGGTGCGGGAACCGGTGCTTTCGGGGCGGTGGGTGCTCCAGACGGCGGAACTGTCGCGGTTGGGGGCCTCGTGGCGGCAGGAGACGCGACCGGTGGTGTCGGCGGCTCGACCGTAGGCGCGGGGCTTTTAGGAAGGGATGCCGAAGGGACAGCTGGCGGCGCATCTGCAGCCTTGAGTGTCACGCGGACGGTCTCCTTTTTCAGCGGCACGCTGGAGGTCTGCTTCGAGGGGGTTTTGTTTTCGTTTTCGCTCATGCGCTTTGGTTTTTTTGCTAGCTAAAAAAGTAAGACGATTTCCCCCCCCCCTGTCAAACCCGGATCTCCGAATTTATCCCCGGACTAGAATGCCGTGTTCCGCAATGCGGATGTGACGCATACAGGCGCGGATTGGATCGTCCATCAGGTGAAAATTCGCTCAACCATCCAGAACAACCCGGCGAGGGCGATGAAAGCCGAGCCGTATACCTGGACTTTCTTCGTCCATTTCCGCAGGGGCCAGAGGACGAGGAATGCGATGGCGAGAACGCTGATCTGGGCGAGTTCGACGCCGACGTTGAATCCCACGAGTGGCAGGGCGAGCTGTTTTCCGCTGAGATCTCCGATTTTTTCGCTGAGTTGCCCGGCGAAACCTAGTCCGTGGAGGAGGCCAAAGCCGAAGATAAGGAAGAGTCGGGAGGGGTTGAGTTTTTTTACAATCAGGTTCTCAATGCCAATCCACGCGATGCTGGTGGCGATGAGAATTTCCACGAGATTCGACGGCAGCGAAATGACGCCAAAAATGGCCAGTGTGAGGGTGATTGAGTGTGCGAGGGTAAAGAGCAGTGATTGTCCCGCCAGCGGTTTCCAACGAGGAACGAGGAGAAATAGGCCGAGGATAAAAAGCAAGTGATCAAGTCCTTCCGGCACTTGAAATTTGAATATTGACCGGAAAAAGTCATGAGCAATCACATGACCAAAGCCAAAACTGATCCAGTTCACCGCCTGTCTGGTGCGGGTTGGCGTTGATGGTGCTCGGTTGTCTTCCCCCGCTTCGACGTTAAGCAAGATATCCGACATGCCTGAGGCGATGGGAAACAGCCCAATCTCTTCTCCCTCCTCGATGATAACAATGAGTACGGATTCCTGGTCGTCGTGCCATGAGGCGCTGAGCTCTCCCGGGCCGGGCCGGGCATCGGTGGTGATCTCCACCTTCATCAGCGCCCAGCCGCCTTCTTCGGGTGGCAGTATGAGCGGTTCTTTCTCGAAATTCGGGAAACGGATCTCCCATGGGATCTTTTTGCCGTTGTATTCCAGCGTGAGGAGTTTGCGCATTGTCGCCTCTGCCTGCACGGCGATGCGCCGGTGCACGGCTACCGGGGCGCCCATCACGTCCTTGCGAAAAAGCGGCGGCGCAGCCTCCACACCACGGGATTCCGGAAGCATGTAGGCGACGTCCAGTAAGCCCTCGAGTTTCCATTTTCCGTCCGTTTGGAGAAATTCAAGCTCCACGGTATCGACCTGATGGGCGATGGAGCTAGCTGGGAGGGCGAACAGGGCGAGGAATAGGATGCGGAAGATCATTGGTGCAGGCGGGATTATTCCCGTGGAAAGTTTGTTCGCAAGGGTGGAAAGGTGAGGAAACTGTACTTCGCTTTCGGCATATTTTGAGCTAGAAATAGCTTTCGCACGTATTTTTTCGGATAAATTATGAGTACACTCGCCACCACAGTTGATGGATTGAAATTCTCCAACCCTTTCGTGATTGGTTCCGGCCCACCGGGGACGAACGTTAAAGTTATCAAGCGCGCCTTCAGGGAAGGTTGGGGTGGGGTGATCGCAAAAACGGTGAGCCTCGATAGCTCCAAGGTGGTGAATGTCAGCCCGCGGTATGCGAAGCTGAAAGCGAACGACGGCAAGGAAGTCATTGGTTGGGAGAATATCGAGTTGATCAGTGATCGGAAGTTCGAGATCTGGCTTGATGAGTTCAAGGCGGCCAAGGACGAGTGCCCCGACGGGGTGCTCATCGCTTCGGTGATGGAGGAATACAACCAGGACGCGTGGTGTGAGTTGATCGAGCGCTGTCAGGACGTAGGTGTTGATGGATTCGAGCTGAATTTCTCCTGCCCCCACGGTCTACCCGAGCGGAAAATGGGAGCGGCGATGGGGCAGGATCCCGTAATCCTCGAAGAGGTCTGCGGCTGGGTGATGGGTGTTTCCAAACTCCCCGTCTGGGCGAAGATGACCCCCAACGTCACTCATATCGAAGAGCCAACTGCAGCCGCACTGCGTGCCGGATGCCATGGAGTTTCCGCAATCAATACGATCCGCAGCGTGATGGGTGTGAACCTTGAGACGCTGCGCCCGGAGCCGACCGTCGAGGGTTACACGACGCCAGGTGGATATTCCTCCAAAGCGGTGAAGCCGATCGCCCTCCGGATGGTGATGGAGATCGCCCAGCTCATCAAAAAGGATTTCCCCGGCCGCAGCCTTTCCGGGATAGGCGGGGTGGAGACAGGAGCCGATGCAGCACAGTTCATCCTGCTCGGCAGCGATACCGTTCAGGTCTGCACCGGTGTGATGAAGTTCGGCTACGGAATGGTGTCGAACCTTTGCGAAGAGCTTCTCGAATTCATGGAGGGCAAAGGATTCGATACCATCGAAGATTTCAAGGGCGCGAGCTTGCCGTATTTTACCACCCACTCGGAGCTCGTGCGCATGCAGACGGAGCGAAAGGCCGAGCAAGCCGCGGCCAAGGAACGGGCGAATATGGTGAAAAGCGACGCCGAATGGGACGGAGACGATTTCGTGAAACAGTCGGACGCCCTATCGAGATAGGATCCAATCCATCGTCTTGCTAGCGAGGCGATCCATCGCCTCGATGCACAACTCCAGGTGCTTCTCGCGGGTGTCTTCGATTTTGTTGTGGCTGATGCCGTGCAGGCTTTGTACGAACATCATCACAGTCGGGATGCCCGCGCGTGAAACCTCCGCCGCATCGTGGAGCGGTCCGGAGGGCATCTGGTGTGAGGTTCCACAAGTTTCCACAATGGCCTCGTCGCAGAAGGCGATGAGTTCGTCGTCGAATGGAACCGGCTCGATCTGCCACAGACGTTCCCATGAGACCGTTACATTTCCCTCCGCCGCGTAGCGTTCGCTGGCGGATTTCGCCTCAGCCAACATGCTGGCGAGGGAGCCGGCGTCGAGATGTCGTTGGTCGAGGGTGATGGTGCATTCCTTTACCACACTAGTTACGATGCCAGGTTCTGTCTTGCATGAGCCGATTGTGCAGACCCCGCCATGGCGATTGGTGATTTCGTAAATTTCGGGTGCCATTCTTGCTGCGGCGAGGAAGGCGTCCTTCCTTCGGGCCATCGGTGCGCTGCCCGAATGCGCGGCTTGGCCGTGGAAAGTGATCGCGTGGCGCTCGACTCCACACGTGCCCTGCACAACCGCCAGCGGAAGATCCATATCGAGGAGAACCGGACCCTGCTCGATGTGAAGCTCAAGGTAGGCGGCCGCATTCTCCTGTTCGGCTCCCGCCTGTTTCACGTTCTCGAATTCAATTCCGAATTTTCCCACGGCGTCGGGCAGTGATATTCCGTCCCGGTCTTTCAGCACGCGCGCCTCGTCGAGATCGATGTTTCCTGAAAAGGCGGCGGAGCCGAAGAGGCTTTTCCCAAATCGGGCTCCTTCCTCGTCCGCCCAATCGACCACCCGTATCGTCACCGGTGGCCTGCCGTTGTATTGAGCGCATATGCGGCGCATGATCTCGACCCCTGCCATGATGTTCAGGCACCCGTCGAGCCATCCGCCGTTTGGCACGGAATCGATGTGCCCGCCGATGAGTAGGGATTTCGCCGACTCCCCGGGTAGGGTGAACCAAGTGTTTCCCGCAGCGTCCGTGGTTTCCGTCACCGGCAGTTCCGTCATTTTCTCGCTGAGCCATTTCCTTGCCTTCGCCCATGTTTCCGTGAATGCGACACGCTGGGCGCCGTCGTCATCACCGGTCAGTTCACGGAGTTTCTTCAATTCCTCGATTGCTCTGCGGGGATTCAAAGATTCGGCTGGATCGGTCATCGTCGGGGTCTTAGTCTGTATGGGTTGGGAGCGGATGAAGTGGTAAGTAAAACGCTCTTCAAAGCTCCTTATGTGCCAAAATCCGCTTCGCATCAATCCCTCGCGCGGAATTCTACACTCAACGCAAGACGACCACGACCCGCTGGTTCGGCTTCGGCGATGGTGAGATCTGGGCAAAGTGAGATTTCCCAACCGCCAATGAATACGAATGGCCGCCAATACCATCCTTTAAAATCACTCATGTCCCTGCTGATAAAAAACGCCACGATAGTAACCGCCGATGAGATTTTTATCGGAGATCTTCTTGCCGTCGCCGGTGTAATAAAAGAAATCGGAGCCGGACTTTCATCTCCGGATGCGGAGGTGATCGATGCGACGGGAAAATACCTTTTTCCAGGATTCATCGATCCGCATGTCCATATTTACCTGCCTTTCATGGGGACTGTCTCGAAAGACGATTACGCCTCCGGGAGCAAGGCCGCGCTGATGGGCGGAACCACCACGCTCATCGAGATGTGCTGCCCCGCCCGCAACGCGGACCCCGTCGAAGCCATCCGTCTATGGAAAGGTAACGCCACCGGGATCTCGTCGTGCGACTACACCTTTCACATGGGCGTGACGCGTTTCGACGAAACGACAGCGGAATCGCTGGATGCGATCGTCCGTGACGAGGGAATCACATCGCTCAAGGTGTTTCTCGCCTACAAAGGTGCGCTGGGGATTGATGACCGCGAGCTGTATGAAACCCTCTCCTTCGCCGCCGAGCGTGGCCTTATAGTTACGGCTCATTGCGAAAATGCGGAGCTGGTGGCCGAGATGCAGAAGAAACTCGTTTCCGAAGGCAAGACCGGCCCGGAATGGCACGAGCCATCCCGTCCTGTCACCGTCGAGGCCGAGGGCTGCCATCACCTGATGACTTTTGCGGAAATGACGGGTGCGGAAGTGTATGTGGTTCACACCAGTTGCATACCGGCTGTGGAGGCGATCACCGCGGCCCGTGCACGCGGTGTGAAGGCTCATATCGAGACCGTTGCCTCTTACCTCACGCTCGACAGCTCTTACGCCGAGCTCCCGAATTTCGAGGGCGCGAAATATGTCATGTCCCCGCCGATCCGCTCGAAGGAGCACGGCGATTTCCTGTGGGAGAAACTGGCAGATGGTACGATAGACACGGTAGGAACCGACCATGCGCCATTCGATTTTAAGACCCAGAAGCGCATGGGGCATCCGGAGAACGCGCTAGATGCGAGTATGAATGCCACCGGTAAGCCCGGTGATTTCACTCTCATCCCGAACGGCATCCCCAGCGTTGAGGAGCGCGTGAAGCTTCTCTATACGGATGGTGTTTGCGAAGGGAAGATTGATCTTCAGACGCTCGTCCGCACGGCCAGCACCAATCCCGCGAAGATCTTCGGACTGTATCCGCGCAAGGGTGCGCTCGAAGTTGGGAGTGATGCGGATCTGGTGATCTGGGATCCAGAATTCAGGGGTGAAATTTCCGTAACGACCCATTCGATGGCGACCGACTACTCCGCTTTCGAAGGGAAAGCGATCAAGGGTCGCGCCGATTTTGTGACTGTCCGAGGGCAGGTTCTGGTGCGGAGCGGTGAATGGGCTGGCAGCGGCGGTGAGGGCGAATTCCTAGTCAGGGTGCCATGAGCAAGCGGTGGGCAGGGGATGATTCGCTGATCAACGAGGATCTCGCCCCGGTTCCGGACAGCGCCGCGCTCCTTCGCGGGGTGGCTGCTCTATCATGGCGGTAGCGCAAGGACGATGGAATTGAACTCGCACCACACGTGGAAGTTCAACGTGCCACATTCTTTCGGTATCCAGCACGTAAAGATGCCGGATAGTGGGCTACTCGAAGGAAATTTGAACGCAGATGACGGAGTTGAGAGCAAGTGGAAATGGCATGGTCATTTCTGAGGGGCTCCTAAAGTGGGAATTCGCCATCATCATCCACTCCGTGCCAGCCGAGGCGGGCGAAGGCGCGGTGTATGCATAGGACGAACTCGCCGCCCTCCTCATCCTCCGCGTATTCGATCGTTGCGGATGAGCTCAGCCCTCTGTTCGACTCGATGCTGATCACCGTGCGGTAGCCGTCGAGGTAGATCCAGTCGCCCCAGGCCTTGGATTCGAGCCGGGGATCAAGGTGTTCTTTTTTGAGGGAAGCCAGAACTTCTGTGAGATTACTGGGTGCGGAGGTGTCTGAGAGTTTGAGGAGGGTTTCCATTTGGAGGGAATGCTTCTGCGAAGCCTACGTCATGCCGATGGCACTTACTAGGAGCAAGTAAAAAGCAGTGGATGAAGCTTAACGAATGGTTGCGATATCCGGAGAGAACGTCACGTTCTGCAACGGATCCGTTCCCTGAATCCCACCATGAAAATCAGCAGAAGACTTCTCCTCAAACTCTCTCCGTTGCTGTTCTGGCAGGGTTCGGCGACTCGCCTTCTCGCCGCCAACGGCGAATCACCGGTGCCATTCGGCAAGGATTATCCGAAACTCGACTCGTTGGCGACGGGTGAGTGGTGGAAGAAGAGCGCGGGAGGGAAAGGGAAAAAGTCGGCACCACCGCCGATGAAAGTGCCCCGCCACGAGGTTGTTGCATTCGCACTATATACGGCGGATCGCGGTGTGCTGAAGATGACCGCCCAGCTTTTCCCGCTGATGCCCGACGAGGCGCGTGAGGCGAGGCTTGAGTTCGAACGTGACGGAAAATGGCAGGAGGAGGCGAAAGCCGAGATCGTTCTGCCTGGTTGGAGTGCGCATTTCCGTATCGAAAACTGGGATGATACCAAGGACGTGAAATACCGTGTCCGGCATGGCAAGGAAGCGATGTTCGAAGGCACCGTGCGGAAGGATCCGAAGGACAAGGAGGAGATCGTCATTGCGAACATGTCGTGCAACTCCAGTCGCACCACGGGACTGCGCCCGGAGATCGTCGAACATCTGCTTTTGCATCATCCCGACCTGCTTTATTTTGCCGGTGACCAGACCTACCGCCACACCGAGCACACCGCCGGCTGGATCGAGTTCGGCCTGCAGTTCCGGGATGTCATCCGCGATCGTCCGACCATTTGCATCCCTGATGATCACGATGTCGGTCACCCGAATCTCTGGGGAGCGGGTGGTAGGAAATCGGAACGCGGGGATGGGGCTGACGGCGGTTATTTCTACCCTGTGAATTACGTGAACATGGTTCAGCGCCAGCAATCCTGGAGCCTTCCCGATCCTGTCGATCCCGATCCTGTGGATCGTGGGATCACCGTCTATTTCACGAACCTTAAAGTCGGCGGAATCGATTTCGCTATCCTCGAAGATCGTAAATTCAAGACCGGTCCCTTCGGCAATATTCCCGAGATGGGGCCGCGCCCGGATCACATCGTCGATCCTTCCTACGACCCAAAATCGATCGATCTCCCGGGGCTGGAACTTCTCGGAGAGCGGCAAGAAAAATTTCTCCACGGGTGGGGGCAGAATTGGGTGGGAGCCGAGATGAAGGCGGTGCTCTCTCAGACGGCATTCTGCGGTGCGGTGCACATGCACGGCTCAAGAAAGGGGCGCTTGCTTGCGGATCTCGATTGCAACGGCTGGCCGCAGACGCCCAGGAAACGTGCGCTTTCCGAAATCCGCCGCTGCTGGGCCGTGCATCTCTGTGGGGATCAGCATCTCGCCGTGGTCACGAAACAGGGGATTGATGAATACGGTGACGGGCCTTTCGAGTTCACCAGCCCCGCCCTCGTGAATACGACCTACGGCCGCTGGTGGCATCCGCTTGACGAAAAAGCCGGACCGAATCCAGTCGAAAGCAGCCCGCTCCCGTGGACCGGGGATTTCAAGGACGGCCTCGGCAACAAGATTTCCATGATGGCCTACGCGAACCCTCCGAATGTGAAGAACGAGAAGGAGCGTGCCGACGGCTACGGGGTGGTGCGTTTTAACAAGAAGGCGCGCACGATTAGGTTCGAGTGCTGGCCGCGTTTTTCGGATGCGAAAGACGGCGAGAAGGGGCAGTTCCCCGGTTGGCCGATCACGGTTCCCATGGAGAGCAACGACGGTCGCAAGGTCGCGGGTTTCTTGCCCGAACTCGTTTTCGAAGGCGCCGAGAATCCCGTCGTCCAGGTCGTTTCGGAAGACACGGATGAGATACTCTACACGGTTCGCATCCAAGGGAACCGTTTCCATCCGAGGGTGTATTCGGATGGCAAGTACACCGTGAAATGTGGCATCGACAAGCTAGGCGGAAAAACGCTCACAGGTCTCGTTCCTTTGGAAACGGGCAAGGCGGGCGAAAGAAAAATCGCACTTTCACCGTGATGTTTTTTTCGCTTCCTGCAAACCCCTTCATTTCCCCATAACTCCGTGATAGAAAAATCCACCGTATGAATTCAGCCATGAGAATCCTCCTGTATTTTGCCCTCGCCACAAGTCTCCACGCCGCTCCCGAAAAACGAAATGTCGTGGTTCTCTATGCGGATGACTGGCGTTTCGATACGCTCAGCTGCGCCGGAAACCCCATTGTCAAAACGCCCAACCTCGATGCGCTTGCTTCGAAGGGTGTACGTTTCACGCAAAACTGCGTAACCACCGCGATCTGTGGTGTCAGCCGCGCGACGCTTTTCACCGGTCAATGGATGTCCCGCCATGGGAACAAGGGCTTCAAGCCTTTCAAAACTCCGTGGGAAGAAACCTTCCCCGGCCTCCTTCGCGACAATGGGTATTGGATCGGCCACGTTGGCAAATGGCATAACGGAAAATTTCCCACCGAGAAGTTCGACTTCGGCCGCTCCTATCACGGTCGGCACTGGATCAAAGACGAGGACGGTAAAAGGATCCACGTCACCCAGAAGAATGAGAACGATTCGCTCGACTTCCTCGCCGAGCGCCCGAAGGACAAACCGTTCTGCTTGACGGTCGCATTCTTCGCCACCCATGCGGAGGATCCCAACCCAAAACAATTTCTCCCTCAACCGCAGAGCATGAAGCTCTACAACGACAAGCCGATTCCCGTCCCGCCCAACGCGACCGAGGAATCATGGAAGCGTCTTCCGGATTTTATTGATGAGAAAAACGAAGGCCGCAATCGCTGGCACTGGCGCTTCGACACGCCGGAGAAATTTCAGGAGATGATGAAGAACTACTACCGCCTCGCCACTGAGGTGGATGCCACCTGTGGGAAGATTATCGCCGAGCTTAAGAAGCAGGGAGTCTATGACAACACGCTCGTCATTTTCACTACCGACAATGGTTACTACCACGCCGAGCATGGCCTCGCCGACAAATGGTATCCGCACCAGGAAAGTATCCGGGTACCGTTGCTCATCGACGATCCTCGGATGCCTGAGAAATCCCGTGGTATGACGGATGAAAATTTCACACTCAGCGTGGATCTCGCCCCCACAATCCTCGCCGCCGTAGGCATCACCGCGCCTAAGCGCATGCAGGGTCGTGACATGTCCCCTTTGTATCTTGCTACTGAGAAGCCCGAATGGCGCACAGAGTTCTTCTACGAGCACGCCACCCTGAGGGACAAGACCTTCATCCCCGCTTCGGAAGCGCTGGTGAGGAAAGATTGGAAATATTTCTACTGGCCGGAGCACGATGTTGAGCAGCTCTTCCACATCACCGAGGATCCCCGCGAGGAGAACGATCTCGTTAAGGATCCCGCACAGGCCGAGCGTCTTGCGGAAATGCGCACCCGTTTCGCCAAGCTGAAGAAGTCGGCAAAGTGAAACTCGGTATGGAAATATTCTTTTCCCTTCTCCTCGCCGCCCTTCCGCTCGTTGCCGCGGACAAGCCGAATATCATCGTCATCCTCGCAGACGACATGGGCTACTCTGATCTCGGATGCTACGGCTCGGAGATCGAGACTCCAAATCTCGATGCTCTCGCCGTCAACGGCCTGCGTTTTACGAATTTCTACAATACCTCCCGCTGCTGTCCGACGCGCGCAGCGTTGCTCACCGGCTTGTATTCTCACCAGGCAGGAGTCGGGGCGATGACGAAGGATGAGGGCAAGCCCGGCTACCGGGGGAAGCTCAATCGGGACTGCGCCACCTTGCTGAAGTTCTCAGACCCGCAGGTTACACGTCTCTAATGACCGGGAAATGGCACGTCGGGGCAGGGCAGGGGCTGAACCCTTCTGACCGTGGCTTTTACCTGAACCGCCACCGTATCGAGCCGCCGGACGACCTCTACGTGACTGATGATTTCACCGATCAGGCGATCGGATTCATCGACGAGGCCGTCACAGAAACGATTTAGAAGCTGGCAATCCGCTCGATGGTCCAGTAGGTCGCGATGATTCCGACGGCATACGCCGTAGCTGGTTGCCAGAGGGCTGGAGCCAACGGGCGGCGAGCGACTTTCTTCCACAGCACTCCGACGATGCCTGCCAAGACGAGCAGGACGGCAATGAACAGAAGCTGGCCGATCTCCACCCCCACGTTGAAGAACAGCAGGGAGGTGGCGACTTCCTCTTCGGGCAGGCCGATTTCACCGAGCACTGCGGCGAATCCGAAGCCGTGGAGTAATCCGAAGGACATGGAGACGGCCACCGGATAGCGATAGGTGAGGCCGGTGCGGTTGCCACGGAGGATCTCGGTCGCGAGGAAGACGATACTCAGGGCGATCACTGCCTCGACCGGAGGAAGCGGGATGGTGACCAGGCCCAAAGTTGACAAGGCGAGAGTGATCGAGTGCGCGACGGTGAATCCGGTAATGGTGATGAAGAGCTTGCGGTTGATCCCCGCGACCAGCATCAGGCAGAGCACGAAAAGGAGGTGATCGAAACCCTCGAGGATGTGCTGGATTCCCAAAACTGTGTAGGTCTTGGCGATCTGCGTCGAGCTGGGAGCCGCCGTGACAAGCATGGAGGGAGTGGATGGCGAAAGCCTGTAGGTCTGGCTGTTACCTGCCAGATTCTGAACACGGACAAGGGCGTCGGTAGAAGTTTTGGTCAGCCCCTCAATGGATATTTCGGTCCCCGCCAGTCCCCCTTTGCGGGTGATAGTTGAGCGCTCTACAAAGGCCGTGCCTGTGTAGGTCACGTTCGCCGGCGTCAAGATTTTGCAGTCGTCAGGAAATCGCGCATAGAGCGGCTGACGTTTGTTCGGTCCGGCGGCAGGGACTTTGAGAACCACCTCAAAGGTATCCTTCGCGGTCTCGCGAACTTCCAGATAGGCCGGCCGCATCTCATCGGCTCGCACTTGGGAGCCGGCCAGAAAGAAGAGCATTCCGATGATAAGGATCTGTCTCATTTCTTCGGGTCCTCCTTGGGTGTGGAGGCTTCCTCGATGCTGACCTCGTATTCTGCCCGCCAATTTTCGTAGATAGCCTCGTTGCTTTCCTCGCGCTTCGCGTTACTCCAGTCGCGCGCGACAGCTTCTCGAACTTCACTGAGGGGAGGTAAGCGGCCATCGATCCGTTCACTGATGAAGACGAGATGAACTCCAAATCCAGATCGAACCGGCCCCTGCCAGCTTCCTGTTTCCACTGAGGGGAGCCCCTTGGCGAACTCCTGACCGAAGAGTCTCTCGATCTCAAATTGGCTGGTGGCTTGAAACTCCTGTTCCAACATCAGCCGATCTCCTGCTTCCCGGATATCCGCGGAGGCACCCGCAGCGCGTAGCTCAGCCAACAGCGATGAGACGTCGGCCTCGATGGTTTCGGCACGATTCTGGGTATTCAGGTAAACCTGCTTGAACGTGAATTTTGAATCCTGCCGATAGGGATCGGGGTTCGCTTCGAGGTAGGCGGCGAGCGCTTCGTCGGTTGGCTTGGCCAAGGTAAGGATGTCCTCGGTGAAAAACTCCAGCTTCTGCCGCATGCGACGCCTGACCATTGGATCGTCCCGATCAAGTTCAAGTTTGAGTGCCTGGCGATACATCACCTCTTCGCGGACGAACTCGTCGATCAAGCCCTGTTGCTCCTGCTCCGTCGGCGCCCGCTGCCAGGTCTTTGAAAACTGGGCAACGAGACTTTCGATCCGACCGCTGCTCACGACGATTTGCTTGGATATTTTTCTGGGAGCGGCCCCTTCTTGTGACTGGGAACCGTCTGGCGCGAGTTCCCCGTCACCGCCGAGGACATTGAAGAGGGCGAAGAGGGCGAAGAGGGCACCTCCGAGGACGAGGAAATGGATGAGAGGTTCTTTTAAAACTCGGGTCATTGCGGGTGTTCAGTAGTAAAAATGAGAGTGATAGTCAGCGAATTTGTCGTCAGTCTATTTCTCGAGTCTGTCGGCATGATCGTTGGCTGGCTGTGCCTTTCGACTGTAGGCCATCAGCCCCAGTGCAGTCGGTAGATCAAGCTCGAACTGGTGGGCCGCCAGATAGTTGGCAACCTCACTTGTTAGTTCGGTTCGTTTCCAGGCGATGAGATCCTTAGCGACATCCGGTGTCATGGCGGGGTATTTCGCGAGCATGGTCTTATAGCTGGCAACGATACGGTCACGAAGGTGGGTATGCCCGTTGGTGCCATGGACTGACAGCGCCATCGCCACTTCCCGCAGTTCCGCAGGGCTGTGCCCGCTATTTCGGAAATACTCGGTCTCGATAAATTCGATCGCCTTCTCTTCTTCGAGTTCGATGAAAGCCGTAGTCCATGCTCCGAGGCTGAGAGTGCTCTTGAAGCGCACTGCCGAGTGAAAGGCATCCGAGATGAACTCGCGATCCGCAGGGTCTCCGCTTTGCGCCAGCAGAAGGATGTAGAGGGCGTGCCATTCGACGTATCGGAAATTTTTGAGGAAGGCATGGATTTCCTTCCGCGGCAGGACGTTTTTCAGTCCCTTGATCTCACGGTAGGAGGCGCCGGCGACTTCCAGATGGGCCAGACGACTGATTTGCGCATCCTCGTGCCCGAGAAGCTTACCGAAGAACTCGACCCGCAGTCCTGGTTGCTTCTCCCAAGCGGCCGCGGAATCCAACAGTTCGCGGACCAATGAGCCGAAGGCCTCATCAGCCATGCCGATACGGAGCCAGCCCTCTGGGCTCTCACTGCCCCCCTTCGCCAACACAATAGAACGCTCGGGGAAGAGCCCGAGGGTCCGTCGAGAGGTACTGTCGAGAAATAGATCGATCTTTTCCGTGCCCGGCGTTCCTTTAAGAACTTCCACGGCATAGAAGTGGAATGGCCGCTCTGGATCCTCCCGCGCAAGGACGACCACATCCGCGTCAAACAGATCATCGGCCGCAGATCTCTCCGGGAAAGGAATACAGATCTGACACGCTTCGCCCACCGGATAAAATCCAGTGAACAAGAAGACGGCGAGGAACAGGAATTTCATTTGCATGGCCATCGCTGGTGAGCGAATAGCAGAAGCTAATGGCCTATCCCGTTCTTTGATTTCGACGATTCCTCGGTCGCTTTTCAAATGCACGGATCAGCTTGTGACGGCAGAGGAATTACGGAGTGTACCAGATTGGGGAGGTGTAAGCCCGCTCCTGGCCGATCAGCTTCGCTTCCTTTGGAATCTCGGCGCCAAGGCGAACCTTGTCGTAGAGGACCCATCGAGGAGTAGGGATTTCCAGAACCCGGACGTAGTAGAAGGCCGATTCCTTCGCATCGAAATCGGGATCCGTCCAGACGGTGGCCAGTTCTGAGGCACCAATCGTATTGGTCCAGTTGGCGGCTTCTTCATCGACCGTATTTCCGACCGGAGTCTTGCAGATTCCGGCTTCGATTTTACGGTCGCCGGATACGGCGACATCGTAGACTTTCTCATGCAGTTTCCCGGCAGTATCGAGCCAGCCTTTCACGACCTGGAGACGGTCGAGATTTGCACCGATCGGGTCGCGGAGGGCGTAGATCATGAAGTTCGGTGCTTTTTTTCCATCAGCTGCCCGCATATCGCCACCCATTGGGACACCTTTCTCATAGCCTTTGAAGGCCGGGGCGCGTGAACGCAGGTCGTTGTCGGTGTAATCCCAACCACCAAAGAAGCGAACCCGCATGCGGGGGCCGGTGGTGCCGTAGGTTTCGCGACGCTGCATGGCGTCGAAGAGCGAGGCCCGGGTATTTTCTTCAGCCCAGATCCCAGTGTAGCCCGAGGCGACGAGTTTGTAGCCTTCGATCTTGCCGAGTTTGGACTCGATGAAGGGATGATTCACGCGGTCTTTCGAAGGCTCCACACTGGTCGATTTTCCGAAGAAATTGTCTTCCTCCGCCGTGGGCAAGGAGGTGTGGCTGTCGGTGGCTCCGCCAAAGCCAAACTTGTAGGGGTTGTAACCTAGCTTTTTCTCAAGCAGTAGACCCTGCTTGAGTGCTTCACGCCCGTATTCTCCTTTAAGCATCTCAGGCTTCTTGAGCTCGGTCAGATCGAGGTTGCCCACGTCCCAGTTCTCGTAATCAGCAAACGGATCCTCAGGTGAGAGCAAGGGATGCGCTTCGCCGTCGCCCTTGATTTGGGTGATTTCATAGTGTGGCTCCCACTTGGCGCGGAGCTTGACGTAGTTCTCATCGACCACTCCACCAGCGTAGGTCTTCTCGGTCGGGAACATCCAACCATTGGAGAGGTTGCCATTGTGGGAGAAGGCGAAGGCTTTGCCGCCGGTCTTGCTCTCGTAATCCTCAAGCCACTTGTAAAGATCCAGCGGATCGGTGGTGCCTACGGGCGGTTGGGTCGTCAGCGGCAGGACTTGGCGGGCACGGGGGCCGCCGTCTCGCAAAATGACATTGCGGTGTAGGTTAAAGCCCTTCGGCACCGAGGTCCACTCGAAGCCAATGAAGGCCGTGAAGCGGCCTGGCTCGTTGTAGTTCTCGGCCTTTTGGATGTTGTCCTCCCAAACTCCGTTGAAGACCTCCGACCCAGGACTGTAGGCCTCGAGCAATGCCTTCGGCAGAGTCCCCTGTGCGAAATTGGTGATCAGATCGAAGGCGGCCTCACCAGCTTCACGACCGCCCTTCTGAAAAGCCTCGGCCCATTCTTTTCCCTTTGGATCGGCCATGACGGTCGGCGCACCCTTTTGGATATCGGCGGCGATGCCCATGAGGTCGGTGTGATCCGTGATGATCAGCCAGTCCAGTGGTCTCGAAAGTTTGATCGGCAGCCCGGTCGAAGCCTTGATTTCTCCACCGCGTGCAAGGCGATAGGCATCGTCCAGACCCACTGTGTTGCCGAAGAGGCCGGCATCGAGTGAATTGCCAGTATGCAGATGGGAGTCACCCCACCAGACATGACTGGGGAAACTGCGTTGGGCGTAGGGAGAGTAGGTCTTCCCTGGATAAATTTTTTCCGGTGAAGGGGTGACCGGCTTGATCTGCGCCATCGCAGATCCCGCACTGAGCACGGCGAGGGCACCGATGCATCGATTTGCTAGATTATTTATTTTTTTCATAAAATCATTAAATCAGTTTTTCTCTGTGGGGTGTAGGACAAAAGTGGATTCCATTCATTTTTACTTGGCACCAGTAATTAAGATTTACGGAATGACCCGATTGAAGTGGCTCCGTTTCCCGGGGCCACTTCAAAAATTCCGGCCGCTAGTAGGGTCACTACTAGGGAGGTGCTTAGTATTCATGCTGCTTTCATTATTTTCGATAGAGTGTTGGATTTTTTTCGGGGAATTCGCTCACTTCAACAGCTCAACATTGTTGAGGATAAAGCTGCCGTCTAGGATGGCAGGCTCCGGTCCGTAGAAGCGGCCGAGCAGGAAGAAGCGCCGCTTCGGATCGGTGGGGAGCCAGTTGCTCTCGTGACCTTTCGGTGCCTTCGGTCCGAAGTAGATGTCCACCGAACCATCGGAATTCTTCACGACGTCCTTCATGTTGGAGTCGATGCTGCTCTTGTCCATGTTGCGGATGTAGGACGCGGTCACCAGATCATAGGTCGTGACGGCCCAAAAATCCCGAACAGGCACCTTGGCCGGCATCACCAGCTTGTAGTTCTTGCCACCGTCCAGCCACTCGCCGTCCTCAGTTTCCGCAATGTCGAGGTAGTAGGTCGCGCTGCCGTAGTTCTTCACGCTGGTGATGATCGCGTAAAAAAGCGCACCCTTGGCGTGATAGTCGTAGTAGGAAGGAAATTCGTAGCGCCACTCCGTCTCTCTCGAACCGTTGGGTACCAAGGCCGACCATTTCTTGCCCTCGTAAATGAAAGGATTCAGGACGCGGTGGTATTGATCGATCATGTACTCGAGTGCTTCGGGACCGGCCTTATCAAAGGTGGCCTGCAACTTCGCGTCTGGCTTGAAAGGTTCCCCCTTCTTGATGCCGATACGCGCAAGCAAGCCCATCATGGCGAGATCCCGATCCAGGACGACCTCCTCCTGAACCATCTCGTGGATCTCCCGGTAGATGTTCCCTTCGCGCAATGGTATCCGGCTTCGGAATCGCCCAGGGACTCCAGCATGGCGGGAACGATTTCCGGCGAAGCTGTTCCAATTTCCACGAGTTTATCCGCAGCATCCGAAGTGCCGATCTTCAGGGCATAGAGCAGTTTCCGGAGTTCTTTATCGGATGGCGTAGTGGAAGGCTTTGGAATTTCGGGATGAGCCCATGCGGGATTTGAAAGGAAACCCCATGGATCGTCTAGCTTTCCGTGTTCAGGGTTTCTCCATGAATCCCGGCTCTACTGGGCGATGCATTCCAGGTAATCGGCTTCTTTTAAAATGGCGGTTCTTCCATTGAGAGTCAGGACCATACGGGAAGCACCTCCTTTTACATACATCGTCCCATCCGCCTTGGTGATAGCCACAGGAGACGCCATCACGATGGTGTCCGCACGGTCCGAGGAATCGAATCCGGAAAAATACAACCAGTCCGCAAGCACTCCGGTTTTCGGACTGTTGTATTGCGCTAGGTATCTGGATTCTGAACCGAGGTATGTGGCGAGTTCTTCGAGATCTTTTGGAAGTCTGCCATCGTTGGCGGAGGCGAAACCCCACAACATCGTGCCGCAAAGATTCAGATAAAAAAACTGACCCATAAGCGGATCTTTGCGCGATCGTAACACCATCGGGGTGGTGAGTCCGGCAAAGACCATTACGATAGCCGCCGCCCAGATCACGAACCGCAGTTTTCCGGATTTTTTGGAAGGGCAGGTTTCGCTCATGGGAATGATTAGAGAAATAATATCTTCGTCGCGTGCGATTCTTGCTCAAGGATTAATCCAATTCGCAGGGAACAGGGGGAATGTCTTTTCGTCCCCAATTGTATCGCTATATGGGTGGTGAGGAGCTGGTAAGGCTTTTGGATCGATCATGGAATCATGCCAAATGTGATCACTGGATCACATTCACCCCCGTCAACCCGAACAACGGTGCGGCGGCGAGGAATAGGCGGTCGTTCGAGTATACTTCCGTGAAGCCATGCTCCGCTGCACATGCGAGGTGAAGTGCATCGGCGGCACGGATGTTGGTGGTGGCGGGCGCGGAGGCGAGGACGGTTTCCAAGCGTGTCATCACACCTTCCGTCAGAGGGAGGAATTCGATGAATCCCATGCGGCAATCGCTCTGGAACTGATCAGTCAGACTTGCAAGTTGTTCCGGGGAATCCGAACCCTCCCTGCGTTTGCGGAGCAGGATGGAGGCAAACTCCGCCCGCCCATGCCAGGCAACCGCCAAACGGTCAGTTTGTGGGAGCAGGGCTTTGACTGCTTCATGCCCCGGTTCGGTGGAATACACGCGAAAAAGGTAAGTGGTATCAACGTAGAGCATCTTCCCGGGAGCTGCGGTCTTCGGATATGATCACCGTGGAATCGGTTCCTCCGGAGAATGCACCCGCTTTCAAAGCTGCCTCATAGCCGGGTCGCAGCTTGCGCCTCTCCATGAACGATTGCCCGTCCGTCGAGGTTGCGTCGCTAGCCTCCAGTTCTTTGGTCAACGAGGTGAGCACAATTTGCTTCAGGGTGGTGCCGGTTTCGGCCGCACGAATTTTAACCTTCCGGTAAAGCGGCTCCGGGATGTCGATGGTTGTTTTCATTGCACAATGATACGGGAATATGGGTTTACGTCAATCCGTCTCTTCTTCCGCGAGCAGGGCATCTAGATTTGAAGAAATTCAATCAAGGATGATGCGGATGCCCCTTGGGTGCATCCGTGGTTCCTCTTCTCCATTTACAATGGATCGTCTTCCTACCGTAGGCTCCTTGAATTCTCGACTCTCGGAAAATCCTTGCAATTCCGCCCTTTCCCCGCTTCATTCCGCCTCTTAGGACGGGTCGGCGATGAACGCTGGCTCTATCCCTTACTAAAATGAGCGTAAAAGCAGAAAGACAAGAAATCGACCTCAAGTCGTATAAAGCCCACGAAGGAGACACCGGCAGCGCAACTTATCAGGTGGCATTGCTGACCAAGCGGATTTTCGAACTCACCGAGCATCTGCTCATCCACAAGAAGGATTTTGCCTCACGCCGTGGGCTCCTGAAAATGGTATCCCAGCGCCGCAAGCTGCTTGATTACGTCAAGGGCAAGAGCGATGAGAACTACGTGAAGCTCATCGGAGACCTCGGACTCCGCCGCTAAAAAACCAATTTCGCAACAGCAGCCACGGGATCATCTCCTGTGGCTGTCTTGCAAAAAGGGCAAGCGATTTGATCGCCCCCTCGGGAAATTTCTCGGAAACCCAGATAGCTAGGGTGGCATAGGGCTGCCCGGCTTTGACGTTAAAAAAGAAGAACAAACAAAAATGAACATCCAATCCACAACGATTGATATCGGACCAAATCCGATCACGATCGAAACCGGCAAACTTGCCAAACTTGCAGACGGTGCAGTTACCGTCCGCTGCGGGGAAACCATCATCCTCGTCACCGCCGTTTCCCAAACCAAAGTGCGCCCGGGCCAGACCTGGTTCCCACTTTCCGTAGAATATAAGGAGAAAGCCACCGCAGCTGGTGTCTTCCCAGGTGGCTACTTCAAGCGCGAAGGCCGCCCTACCGAGAAGGAAATCCTTACTTGCCGCATGACGGATCGCCCACTGCGTCCGCTCTTCCCGAAAGGCTATCTCTACGAAACACAAATCGTCGCCATCCTCCTCAGCGCGGACGGCATCAACGATTCCGATGTTCTCTCGATGAACGGCGCTTCCGCCGCCCTCGCTCTTTCCGACATCCCCTTCGCCGGTCCGATCGGTGCGGTGCGTGTTGGCCGCGTTGATGGCAACTTCGTCATCAACCCGACCCACGACCAGCGTGAAGACAGCGATCTCGACCTGATCTACGTCGGCAACAAAAAAGACGTGATCATGATCGAAGGGCAAGCCAACGAGCTTCCCGAAGAGGAATTCGTCAAAGCCCTGTATTTCGCCCAAGAGGCAGTAACCAAACTTGTAGAAGCTCAGGAGGAACTCGTCGCAAAATGCGGCAAGGCGAAGCGCGACTACGAACTCACGCTCGCCAAGGAAAACCTCCTCGAGATCGCTTACGAGATCGCAGGTGACCGCATCGAGGCAGCCATCTACGCAGCTTCCAAAACCGAGCGTGCCAAGAAAGTCGGTGCACTCCGCAAAGAAGTTGAGACAGCCATCAAGGAGCGTGCTCCTGAGGCGACCGACTTCGATGTCGAGCAAGCCTTCGAATACCTTCAGAAAAAGGCGTTCCGTATTTCCATCATGGAAAAAGGTGTCCGCGCAGACGGCCGTCAGATCGGCGATCTCCGCGAACTCTACGGCGAAGTCGGCACGCTTCCACGCGTTCATGGATCCGCGATTTTCTCCCGTGGTGAAACCCAAGCACTCGGCATAGCCACCCTCGCACCAGCTGACGAAAAGCAACATTTCGATAACTACGCAGGTGGCCAAGACGAGAAGCGCTTCATCCTCCACTACAACTTCCCTCCATTCTCCGTCGGCGAATGCGGACGTATGGGTGGTATCAACCGTCGCGAAATCGGCCACGGCTCACTTGCCGAGCGCTCGATCGAGCCGGTGATTCCTGCCGAAGATGTTTTCCCATACGCAATGCGCGTTTCCTCCGAAGTGATGGAATCCAACGGCTCCACCTCGATGGCCTCCGTTTGTGCAGGCACCATGGCTCTCCTTGATGCCGGTGTTCCGCTCATCCGCCCTGTCGGTGGAATCTCCGTCGGCCTCGTTACTGAAGGCAAAGACGACGGCTCCATGGGATCCTACAAAATGCTCCTGGACATCATTGGTTCCGAGGATTTCTACGGCGACATGGACTTCAAACTCTGTGGCACCAGCGAGGGTGTCACCGGTTACCAGCTTGACCTCAAGCTTCCCGGTCTCCCGCTTGCGATGCTCGAAGAAGCGATCAAGATCGCCAAGGACGGCCGCACCAAAGTCATCGACAAGATGGCCGAGTCGATCACCGATCCGAAAGAGCTCAGCGCACACGCGCCACGCATCGTTTCCGTCAAAATCCCGCAGGATCGCATCGGCGAACTCATTGGACCTGGCGGCAAGAACATCAAAGCCATCCAGGCTGAGTCCGGCGCAGAGCTGAACATCGAAGATGACGGCACCGTCCACATCTACGCTTCCAAGCAAGTAGGTCTCGAGCGTGCGAAAGAAATGATCGATCGCATGTTCCAGGAAATCGAAGTCGGCAACATCTACACAGGTCGCGTCGTTTCGGTCACCGCATTCGGTGCCTTCATGGAAGTGCTTCCTGGCAAAGACGGACTCGTCCACATCTCCGAGCTGGCCGAAGGCCGCGTCGAGAAAGTGGAAGATGTCGTCAAGCGCGGCGACATGCTCACCGCGAAATGCCTCGGTGTTGACGAAAAAGGCCGCGTGAAGATGTCACGCCGCGCCTGGCTCCGCGAAGAGAAGGCAAACGAGGCGCAAGCCAACGGCCCGGTCGAGGAAGTTACTACACCACTCGCATAAGGAATCCGGGCAAATCGCCCGAATCCTCAACGATTCACAAAGCCGGTGTCCGAAAGGACACCGGCTTTTTTGGTTCGGGCACGGCTCTGCAAGCTGCTGTCTTGCGGATCGCTATTATGTGAGGATTGCAGTGGATGCGAGAGCACAGGGAAGCTGCTTAAAAAGCCACGCTCCATAAGGTGCTGCATTTTGTGCTCCTTTTCGGTTGCCCGGGGGCGTTGATTTGTTAGCTTGCCTCCGTTTACTGGGAAAGGATATGGATGCTCCCCTTGAATTGCCTGTACTTGTTTTGAACCGCTTCTGGCAGCCGGTGCATACCTGCTCCGCCAGGCGGGCGGTGCATCTTCTCTGTCTCGGACACGCTCAGGTGGTGCAGGTGGAGGGTGAGGAAAAGTTCATCACTCACGATCTGGGTTCATGGATCGGTTACTCGAAGAGGATGCTGGGTGAGGAGATGATCCACAGCGTTCGGCTTGCGCTGGGCGTGCCCAAGATCATCGTGCTGGCGATCTACGACCGCCTGCCCCGGGTGGAAGTGAAGTTCACCCGCCTCAACGTTTTCCTGCGCGACAAGTTCACCTGCCAGTATTGCGTCAAGGTTCTGCCCGAGACCAAGCTGAACCTCGACCACGTCATCCCGCGCGACAAGGGAGGCAAGACCACCTGGGAGAATATCGTAACCTCATGCGTGAAGTGCAACACGAGGAAATCGAACAAGCTGCCGCATGAGGCGAATATGCATCCAGCAGAAAAGCCTTTTGCGCCGCGCTGGAGGCCGCTCTACGGACTGCGGGAAAACGGCCTTGGCGACGAGAGCTGGGAGCATTTCCTCCATCACGACAAGAAGGACACCCGCAAAACGGCCTGATCAGTTCAGGCATTTCCGGAGCAGCGTCTCCAGGAAACGGGTGATCTGGGTGAGTGCGTCCCTGTATTCCGAAGGGGCGAGCACTTCGAGATCCTCCCGGCAGCCTGCAACCAGTCCTAGCGCCGTATCGACGGCTCTTTCGATGGCTCCCTCGTATTCGGCGATCCCGACGAGAACCGGAAGATCCAGCTCTTGCTGTTCGAGTATGCGGCGGGTGATGATGCCGCGCTGGCTTTCGGAGGCCGATTCCAGGAGATTGAGGATGGGTAGGGTGAGCTTGCCCTTGGCGAGGTCTGTGCCGAGGGTTTTCCCCACCACCTCCTCCGAGCCGACGAGATCGAGGCAGTCATCGTAGATCTGGTAAGCGGTGCCGAGCTTCATGCCGTAGGCGGCGAGGGCGGCCTCGTCGTCCTTACTGAGGCCAGATACCGCTGCCGCAAGCCCGGTGGCCGCGGCGAACAGGGCACCGGTCTTCATCTCGATGACTCGGAAATAATCTTCTTTTGAGAGAGTGAGATCGAAGCGCCGCTGGGTCTGGATAATTTCGCCCTGGCAAACTTCGCGCGCGGCGTTGCCGACTTTGCGGCAGATCTCGATCGAGTTAAAATCGGTGGCCAGGGTGAGGGCATGGGAGAAAAGCGCGTCGCCAAGAAGAACCGCGAGGGCGTTGCCCCATTTTGAGTTTGCGGTCGGCATGGAGCGGCGTGCGGTGGCCCCGTCGATGATGTCGTCGTGAACTAGGGTGGCCATGTGGATCAGCTCAAGGATCACGCCGATTTTCCGATGATCCTCGCCGACGCCTCCGGCAGCGCCACCGACGAGTATTGCGAGGGCGGGGCGGATTCGTTTCCCCGATGTATTGCAGATGTATGCGATGTAGGGCTCGACGGCCGAATCGAAATCTCGCACCTGGGCGCGGATCGCGATTTCGACTTTCTCCAGATCCGGCCGGACGAGATCGAAAGGGAATTGGTTATTGCTCGGCGATGTGGCGGTGAAGGTGGCCATGGCTTGCGCGAACTTTTCCACGGATAACCGGACCCGGCAACCAGCATTCGTGCCCGGAGAGATTTCTCTTGAAAGTTCTGGCGTCAGAAGGCGGTTATATTCGCGTATGAAAAACCAGACATTCGCCGTTTTGAGTGGCGCAATGATCGGTGCGAGCGGTCTCTACGCGGAGGGGCTCGGATATCAGGACACCCCGATCATCCCGGGCACGCCGTATCACGTGCATGATGGCGAAAGGCCGCAGCCGAGAATCATCGAGACAGCGGGGGTGGTGGTGGTGAAGCCGCCCTCGGATGCCAAGGTGCTTTTCGACGGCAGCACTCTGGATGCATGGACTTCCCGAAAGGGCGAGCCAACCTGGGAGATTAAGGGCGGAGCTATGGTGGCCAAGGGCACCGATCTCGTGACGAAGGACGAGTTCGGGGCGGTTCAGCTGCATTTCGAGTGGAAAATCCCAGCAGGCAGGAAAGTGAACGGCCAAGGCGGTGGCAACAGCGGCTGTTTCCTGATGGGCAAGTATGAGATCCAAGTTCTTCAGAGCAACGGCAACAAGACCTATCCGGACGGCCAAGCCGCCTCGCTCTACGGGCAGCAGCCGCCCATCGTAAACGCCACATCGCCGCAGGGTGAGTGGAACAGCTACGACATTACCTTCGAACCACCCGTTTACGAGGACGGGAAATTGAAGGCACCTGCAATGGTGACGGTGGTTCACAACGGGGTGGTCGTTCAGCACCGTGAGGCTTTCAGCGGCCCCTCCGGCCACAAGAAACTTTCGGAATACCCAGCGGAGCACCCCGAAACCGGCCCGATCCGTCTGCAGTTCCATGGGGATCCCGTCGAGTATCGGAACTTCTGGGTGCGCCCCCTTGGGCAACGCGACCAGAAAAACTGATTTCCGAGCGAGCGCAGGAAATCGTTTCGTTAGGTTGACTGCCGCGTTGGGTCGGTTACCGTTCCGCCTTATATGATCCGTTCACTGATACTCGCCGTGTTGTTTCTCTGCCCGCTTGCGGCGGTGCAGGGGCAGTTGGCGACTTCACTGAGCCTGAACAAGAAGACCTTTCTCGCGGGTGAGCCAGTGATCGCCGAGATCATTGTCACCAACCACAGCGGCCGCGAACTGACTCTGTCATCGACCCGTCAGCTTCCTTGGCTTGCTTTTGTGGTCACGAAGTCCAACGGCAACCCGGTCACCACTCGCAAGCTCAACGTATTCGGCGCGATGAAGATCAAGGTAGGCGAATCCCTCGCAAAGCAGGTCGACCTCACCGAGTTTTTCCTGCTCACCAGTCAGGGAAACTTTGCGGTTTCTGCGGTGGTGAGAGATCCAATCGGCGGGATTCAGGGTTCTTCCACGAACAGGGTTCTGTTTAATCTAAATCCGGGACGCACTTATTGGGCACAGAAAATCGGGGTGAAAAATGATCTAGGCACCGGAACCCGTGAGATTAAGCTGCTGACGTTCTCGAACGGGCAGAAATCGCAGCTCTATGCCCAGGTGATCGACGGCCGCACAGGCGTCCCGATCCGGACTTTCCTGCTCGGCGACGCGCTCATGTTGCGCAAGCCTATGGTCACGCTCGATGGTAGCCAGCGGATGCACGTGATGTTTCTCGCCACTCCTTCCATGTGGGTGCATTGCCAAGTCAGCGCTGATGCGAAACTGGTGGCGCGGGACATCCATCAGCGCGCCGCCCAGGGTGATCCCGTCCTGATGGCCTACGGCGACGGTTCTGTGAACGTGGTGAACAGCGTTCTGTACGACCCGAAGGTCGCCGAAGAAGAGAGGAAGAAGATCAGAAAGGCGTCTGATCGCCCCGATGTCTCCTTCGAATGAGGCCGTCCGACGCAAGCCGAAACTTTCCGATTTGTCTTTACAATTTCCAAAATTCATCAATAAATCTTTATATTCTCTGAAATTAAACCAATCATGAAGACGCTTTTCACCGCAATCTTCCTCGGGCTGATCTTTTCCGTATCCGCCAGCGCGTACAAGTTCCGCACCGTGATCATCGATCCCGGTCATGGCGGCCACGACAAGGGCGGCCAATGGGGACGCGTCTACGAGAAGCACCTAGCCCTCGATACCTCGATCCGCCTTGAGTCCCACCTTAAGAAGATGGGATACAACACGGTTTTGACCCGTCGCAGCGATTATTTCATCTCCCTTCCGGGTCGGATGACCGTAGCCAACAAATACAAAAACGCGATCTACGTCAGTATCCACTTCAACTACACTTGGAAGCAACATGTCAGCGGGATCGAGACATTCTATAACAGCAAGCAAAGCTACAAGCTCGCCCAGAATGTGCACCGCGGAGTGATGAGCCGAGTCAAGGTGGTTGACCGTAAAGTAAAATACGCGCGCTACTACGTGATCCGGCGTTGCAAGCTCCCTTCCATCCTTGTGGAGGGTGGCTTTGTCAGCAACTCCAACGAGCGCAACCGCATGAAGACTGCATGGTTCCGCGATGCGATTGCTAGGGGCATCGCCGATGGTATCCAGAAGTTCCGAAGAGGGAATTGAGCTTCCGCAGTGGCGGATGAGCTTCCGCAGTGGCGGATGAGCTTCCGCAGTGGCGGATGAGCTTCCGCAGTGGCGGTTGAGCTTTCGAAGGCTCGAGCTGCCCTTAGCGCGAGATCATCCAATGTCGCAATGAATACACGTCAGTTGGGGAGCAAGCAGGAATTGTTGGGTATTAAATTCGAGTCGATTGGCGCTGAGTTAAGTTGTACCATTTGGTTTTCAGTCCCGATATGAGCGGGAATAATGAAGATTTTCAGGGGCGGCTGCGTATGCAATTGTGTGCCGCCCCGATGATGAAAAAACTAATCCCACTGCTCGCCGCGATTGTTGTGCCCTGCCTGTCTGCCGTTGGCGCGGAGAAGCCGAACGTGATCCTGATCATTTCTGATGATCAGGGATTCCCTGACTACAGCTTCATGGGACACGAGAGGATCAAGACCCCTCATATCGACAAAATGGCGAAGGAGAGCCTGCTCTACACCCGCGGCTATGTGATGCCGGTCTGCTCGCCCTCGCTGGCGAGTCTTCTGACCGGAAAGCTTCCGCATGAGCACGGCATCACTGGAAACGATCTTTCGGGCGGCCGCTCGAAGTCCGGCCACCGCGAGTTGCTCAAGAAGCAGCTTCTCAGCAATTCCGTGATCATGCCAAAGGCCGTCACCGATGCCGGATATCTGACCTTCCAGACCGGGAAAATCTGGAACGTGAAATATGACGACGTCGGCTTCACCCACGGTATGACCGATACTGCGGGTCGCCACGGCGACGCGGGTCTTAAAATCGGCCGCAGCGGCATGAAGCCGATCTACGATTTCATCGAAACCGCGAAGGCCGAGGATAAGCCTTTCTTCATCTGGCACGCTCCGTTTCTCCCCCACACCCCGCACAATCCGCCGAAGGCGATTTTTGCAAAATACAAAGGTAAGGGTCCGACTCCGGCGGCGGAGAAATATTACGCGATGTGCGAGTGGTTTGATAACACTTGCGGCGAGCTCGATGAATATCTCGAAAAAAACGGTCTCAAGGAAAATACCGTGATCCTCTATCTCGCGGACAATGGCTGGGATGCGGAATTCGCCCACAAGCGCGACCGCGCAAAACTCTCTCCCTACGAGCTGGGAGTCCGCACTCCGATGTTCGTGCGCTGGCCCGGAAAGGTCGAGCCGGCACGCGACGATGAAACACTCGCGCACATCACCGATTTCACTTCGACCATTCTCGACCTCACCGGAGCCAAGAACCCCGGCGACCTCCCAGGCCTCAACCTGACCGACCGTGAAGCGCTGAAAAAGCGTTCCACTGTTTTTGTCGAGGCCTACACCCACGATATGGCCGACCTCGCCGCTCCCGAAAAAAGTCTGATCTCACATGTCGTGGTCGATGGCTGGTGGAAACTCATCGTCCCCGGTCCGGTGAAACCCGACCGTTCTTTCTCCGGCGTCCCGGACAAGATCGCGTTGTTCGATCTCAAGGCTGATCCCTTGGAGAAAACCAACCTTGCTGAGGCGAATCCCGATGTGGTTGCGCGCCTTCAAAAACTGCGGCAGGCGGAGTGGAATCCATAGGCGCGACACGGTGACGGCTACGTCACTTCGCACTGCTTGAAATCAGGGGTGGAAAACGTCTTTTTTATTTCGCTTTCGTGAAAGGCGCTGTTTTGGAACGGCGTAATAACAGAAGCTTCATATGGCACTCGGGACACCACCGCTAGTGGCACATGGCATGCTAAAACTGAACTGAGTATAAACCACACCCTGATATGAATATTGAACACCAAAGACCGATGCCGGATGTGGCATCGGTGAAATCAGAACTGACCATGGATAAATCCTGGGATACGGGTGGAGTTTCCGCGTTGATCCGCTCTAAGTGCGCCAACGGAGAGACTCCCGCATTCCTCTTCCTGGGCAGGAAAGAAGCCGCGCTTCTCACCGAGCACCTGAGCGACGCCTTCGGCCCGGAGTCCGTAAACTCCCTGCATGACGTATATTACATGGGTCTGGATGCGGTGATGATCGATTGCGAATCATTCGTTTTCGCAGGCGGCCGGAAAACGGTAAGAACCCTGCAAGATCCCATCGCACGCCGCCCCGCATGGCGCGATCGTGAGACGGAAGGTATCTGGCAATTTCGCGTCTGAGATCACTGATACCGCTCACTGAAATGATCCCTCATTGATGCGGCATCGGCAGAAACCCAAACGAGTCTGCCGATTCCGCTTCAGCCAAAGGAAAATTTTCAGTCAGTATCATGGCCTGTATCAAAGGGCGGGGCAGCGATGCTCCGCCCTTTTTCGTTTGCCGATGGGCTTGTCAGGACCCTGGAGGCATCTAGAGTCGAGACATTTCGGCGGTTTCGACTTCGCGGTGGAACCCAAGAACTGAGAGTCCATGAAAAAATTCTTCGCCATTTTCGCATTCGCTCTATCTCTTCCGTTCGCCGCTGATTCCTCTCTTTGAAATAGGAGTGGCGGGAAGTTCTCGATCATGACCACGGGTTCGCCTACATTGCCGCCACGGAATGACTCTCAAAGAACTCGGCTGGACCTCTGAACTCGAAACCGCCTTCGCGCCCTATCGCGAAAAAGGCTGGGTTCCGGCGCGCCTGATTCGCGAGACCTCGATCAATTTTTCCGCCTTCTTCGAGGGTGGTGAGGAAATTAACTGCATTCTCTGTGGTCGCCTCTGGAACGCCGCGGAGGTGGACTCCGATCTGCCCGCTGTCGGCGACTGGGTGGCCATCGAGGAAGGGAACGAAAACCAACCGCACATCATCCGCGCGCAACTTCCCAGGCGGACCGTTTTTTCCCGCAAGATGCCGGGAAACAGCAGCCAGGCGCAGGTGATTGGCACAAACATCGATATCGTGACCGTCGTTACCGATGCGGGTCCGGATTACAACATCCGCCGCATGGAGCGGTATCTTACGCTTATCCAGGTGAGCGGCGCGAAGCCGGTGGTGCTCCTAAATAAGTCGGATTTGTTTTCCAAGGAAGTGCTCAAACAGGCGGCTGCGGAAATCTCTGCGCTTTCCTCGGATGCCGCTGTCCACATCACCTCCGCGCTCAAGGGCGAGGGTCTCAAGGCGATCCGCTCCCACCTCGCGCCGGGAATTACGATGTGCATCGTAGGTTCGAGCGGGGTCGGGAAATCCACCTTGGTCAACCAGCTTTACGGCGACGACTGGCAGTGGGTCAGCGAGGTCAATGAGACCACCGGAAAAGGCCGCCACACCACCACCTGCCGCGAGCTTGTCCCTCTCGATAGCGGCGGCATGCTCATCGACAACCCCGGCATGCGGGAGATCCAGATGTGGACCGACGAGTTCACCCTCCGCGGTAGCTTCGAAGATGTCGCCAAGCTCACGAGCGAGTGCAAATATTCCGATTGCAGCCATGAGAAGGACGCCGGCTGCGCGATCCGCAAGGCCGTCGAGGAAGGGCGGCTCGACCCCGCCCGCTACGAATCCTTCCTCAACCTTGAGACCGAGATCGAGGCGCTCCTCAAGCGCGCGAAGAAGCGCCAGATGGCCACCGAGCGCTGGCACAAGCGCAACCACCGCATCAAGGCGCGCAACCTCGAAGACCGCATCCAACTCGAAAAGGACGAGCGAGGTGAAACCTAATGCTCCTTTTCCTCGAACCCTCATGATGAGGGAGAAATTCTGAAGCGCCTCACTCCTTTTCTCCGGAGGCGTGCCGTATGAAATTCGCGATGAGTTTCGCCGAGGCATTGCCCACCTGACCGTGATTCACGGCCGGCATTTCGTGGAACTCGACGTATGCATGGCCGAGGTTTTTTAGCGTGACGGCGAAGAGATCGTTCTCCTCCACACGGCTCATAAATTGGATCTTGCGATCTCCCGTGATCACGCAGATCGGCGGCAGCTTCTTGGAGACGAAGTGAAGTGGCGCGTATTCGTCGATGGTGGGGACGAGTGGATCGTTTTTGTTACCCAGGAGTTTTTTGACGTGAAAATGGGTGGTCACCTGCGCGCTGACGGGGATGAGTCCCGCGAATGCTTGATTGGAAATGCCGTGGGGGGCGAGATATCGCGGATCCATGCCGACCATCAGCGCGAGGTAACCGCCCGTAGAATGGCCGGCGATGAAGACCTTCTCCGGATCGCCGCCGTAGGATGCGATGTTCTTGAATGTCCATGCGGCAGCCGCCGCCGCGTCCTCGATAAACTCGGGCAGCTTCGCTTTTGGCGAGAGTCGGTAACCGGCCGCGACAACCGTGATGTTCGGATCGTTGATTTTCGGAAACGCCCGCTGTCCGGCGGTCAGGCCACCGCCGTGGAACCAGATCAGCGTAGCGAAACCGGTTTTCCCTTCGGGGTGCCGTAGGTCGAGTCTGCAGCGGGATTTCTGGTAATCATCGGCTTCCTTGAGAGCTGCCTCTGGGTAATAGGCGATTTCCTTTTCCGTGATCGTCGCAGCGTGGATTGCGGTTGCGGCGAAGAAGGCGATGAGCGGGATTTTCACTTCCGTGAGGATGCGGGCGCGTTTCCGGGAGTCAATATCGTTGAGTTCCGAAGCCAGTGGGTTCATTCCTTTTGGCGATGGAAACGATGTATGTGTGCGGTGCAACGGCGGTGGGGAAAACCTCCCGCGCGCTGGCGCTCGCCCGCGAGCTCGGTGGCGAGATCGTCAATGGCGATGCATTCCAGCTGTTCCAAGGGATCGAGACGCTCAGCGCGGCGCCGTCCGGGGAGGAGATGGCGGCAGCACCGCATCACCTTTTCGGTGTGTTGGAGCCGGGGGAAAGCTGCGATGCGGGGCGGTATTCGGAGATGGCGGGGGAGGTGATTTCCGAAATCCATGCTCGCGGAAAAACTGCGATCGTTGTCGGCGGCTCCGGGCTCTATCTGAAGTTCCTGACCCACGGCGCCTCGCCGCTGCCGCGTGGTGACGGAAAGCTGCGTGCCGAGCTTGACGCAAAGCCGTTGGAGGAGCTTTTTGCAGAGCTCGAAAAACTTGATCCGGTGGAGGCCGCGCAGGTGGATCGGCACAACCCACGCTATGTCTCGCGGGCTCTGGAAATTTGCCTCCTGAGCGGGGAAAAGGTTTCCGAGCTTCGAGATAGCTGGGCGGAGAAAACCCGCAGCATCGAATCCGGACTCAAAGGAGTTTGGCTGATTCGGAGTCGCGCGGATCTGCACGAGCGCATCGCCCAGCGGACGCGGCAGATGCTTTTCGGGGGTGCCGTCGAAGAGGTCGCTGCTCTGGATGGGGTTTACGGAAACTGGGAGAAAGCCATTGGTGTGAAAGAGATCCGGCGGCTGCTTGCCGATGAGATTTCCCGCGAGAAATGCGAGGAGTTGATCGTCTTCGCCACCCGCCAATACGCGAAACGCCAGGAAACATGGTTCCGCCGGGAGAAGTGGCTGGAACAGGTGAGGTTTTGACTCGCGGTATGAAAGTGTTTCATTTTTCAGCGTTGGTCTGATTTATTTCGTTCATGCGGCAATCCAAAACCCTGAAAACCACATTCACTACGATCTTCATCACCTTTGTAGGTACGCTGTTATGCCATGCGCAGGAGGCCGGCCCGGTAGCGGATTCCGGGAATACGGCGTGGATCCTGACCGCAACCGCGCTGGTGCTTTTCATGACGATGCCCGGCCTGGCTTTGTTTTACGGCGGACTGGTGAGGGGGAAAAACGTGCTCTCCGTGATGGCGCAGTGCGCAGGGATCGGGTGCATGGCTTCGGTGCTTTGGATCGCCGGTTTGTATAGTCTTGCTTTCAAGGGGGATGGCGGCTGGATCGGGAATTTTGATGCGGCTTTCCTCAAAGGGATCACCACAGATAGCATTGCGCCGGGCACGGATCTTCCGGAAACGCTGTTCGTGATGTTCCAGATGACTTTTGCGATCATCACACCCGGTCTCTACATCGGTGCGGTGGTGGAGCGGATGAAATTCGGTGCGATCATGGCCTTTTCCGCGCTCTGGTTGCTGGTGGTTTACACCCCTGTCACCCACTGGGTCTGGGGCGGAGGCTGGCTCATGGAGATGGGCGTGAAAGATCTCGCGGGTGGAATTGTCGTGCACGCAACCGCCGGGGTGAGCGCCCTGGTGCTGGCGATCATGTTAGGCAAACGCCGTGGCTTTCCGGAGCATCCGCATCTGCCGCACAATCCCGGCATGGTTTTCATCGGCGCGGCAATGCTGTGGGTCGGCTGGTTCGGATTCAACGCGGGCAGCCAGCTTTCTGCCGGGGGAAGTGCGGGCATGACCATGCTTGTCACCCATCTTTCCGCCTGCTCCGCCGCCTTGGTCTGGTGTCTCGTGGATCGCATCCGCAACGGCAAGACAGGACTGGTCGGCATGGTCACCGGGCTCATCGCCGGGCTTGCCACGATCACCCCGGCATCCGGCGATGTCGGCCCGTTGGGTGCGATCGTGATCGGTGGGATTGCTGCCCTAGTCTGTTATTACGCAGTCAGCCTGATCCGAGAAAAATGGCGCATCGACGATTCGCTCGACGTCTTCGCCGTGCACGGTGTCGGCGGAATTCTCGGCACCCTGCTGCTGGCCGGATTCGGGCAAAGCGAGCTCGGTGGACTCGGTTTGGTGAAACCTTTTTGGGAGCAGCTCGGCATCCAGGCAACCGGCCTCGGCGTGACCATCATTTGGTCTGCTGTGGCGACCGTTGCCATCGCCCTCCTGGTCAAGGTAACCATCGGCCTGCGGGTGAGCGCGGAGCAAGAGACCGAAGGTCTCGATTACGCGGAGCACGGGGAAAATGCCTATCCCAAGGATTCCTGATCAAGGGGCTTACCGCTCGCCGGGATTCCGCAAGCGCTTTTGCGGAGGCTCCGTAGCTGCGGCGAGACGCCGCAGCTACACGACCGAGCGCTCGGTACTTGCATGATGGGCGCTTTGCGGCGATGGAAGGGGCGTGGATCGCTGGTTCCTGCTCGCCTCAACCCTCTTCGCCGCCGTCGCGGGGGTGCGTGGATTGCTGGTTTTGCGGCACGGGCGCAAAAGCCACTGGACGGTCTGGTGGATGATCGTGGTGATGATTTGCCAGCTCGGCTACCTCGGTACCCGGGGGGAAATGAGGGGCGCGTGCCCGCTGCGGAGCATCGCCGAGATTTCCATTTTCCTGGCTTGGTCGCTAACGCTTTTCTACCTGCTGGTCGGGCCGGCGTTCCGGATCTCACTGCTGGGTGTTTTCACCGCGCCTGCGGTGGCGCTTTTCCAGGGCTTCGCATTGCTGCCGGGGAAATTGGATCCCACACCCGCGAAGGTGCTGAATACAAATTTCTGGGGTGAAACGCATTCCGCAACCTCCGTTCTCGCCTACGGATCGCTGGCGCTGGCGGCGGTGGCCGGGGTGATGTTCCTGGTGCTTGATCGCCAGCTCAAGGAGCACCATCTCAAAGGCGGGCTGTTCAGGAACCTTCCGCCGGTTCGCGAGTTGCTCGTCTGCCTGGAAAGGCTGCTTTGGCTGGGGATGGTGTTGCTGACGGTCGGAGTTTTGGCAGGAATACTTATGCCGCACCATGGTGAGGACGCTTGGAAGCACGTATTCGCAGCGATTGGGGTTTGGACTGGCTATGTCGCATTGATGGGCACCAAGCGGGTGCGTGGGTTGACCGGCAGGAGGTTCGCGCTTGGGGCGGTGTTGTTGTTCGTCCTTTCACTAGGTGTATTCGCTTTTGTCTAATGGAACTAGTCTGTCTGGGATTGAATCACAAAACCGCACCGGTGGAGGTGCGAGAGAGGTTCTCCGTGGGCACCACCCGGCTCGGCGAGGCTTCGCAGAACCTTCTGGAAATGGCAGGCACGCCGGAAGGGGTGGTCGTTTCCACCTGCAATCGCACCGAATTCTATCTGGCAGCGGAGGACTCCGCAGAGGCGTTGAGGTGCCTTGAAATAAGCCTCGCAGACAAGGTTCACGGCCACGAGGAGCCGTTCTACCGGCATGAGAAATCGGAGGCCGCGCGGCATCTGTGCAAGGTAGTCAGCGGCCTGGATTCCATGCTGCTCGGGGAGACAGAAATCTTCGGCCAAGTGAAACAGGCCTACCATGCCGCCCACGCCGCCGGGACGACGGGAGGCATGCTGAACAAGCTTTTCCAGAAGGCCTTCAGTGTCGGGAAAAAAGTCCGTACGCAGACCGCGATCCAGGAGGGAACGACCTCGATCGGCAACGTGGCGGTGGAGCTTGCGGAAAAGATTTTTGGTCACCTCAAGGACAGCGAGGTGATGGTGCTCGGTGCAGGGGAGATGAGCCGGCTCACGGCGCAGGCGCTCGTTTCGCGCGGAGCGAAGTCGATTATTGTTGCGAACCGGACCCACGACAAGGCGGTGGAGTTGGCAACGGAGATGAAGGGCAGGGCGGTGCGTTTCGATGACTGGCTGGATGTCCTGAAAGACGTGGATGTGGTCATTTCGTCGACCGGCGCGCCCCATACGATCATCCACTCGCATGAGATCGAGTCGGTCCGCCGGGCGCGAAAATTCCGCCCACTTTTCCTCATCGATATCGCTGTGCCCCGCGACATCGAGCACTCCGCCGGCGAGATCGAGGAGGTGTATCTCTACGACATCGACGCGTTGGAGCAGCTTGCCGAGGAGGCGAAGAGCCGCCGCGTGAAGCAGATCGAGGAATGCGAGAAAATCATCGAGGCGGAGCTTGTGAAACTGATCCGATGAACCCCGCCCTAGAAACCCTCGCGTTCGCGCTTTTGGAGCATCCCGCCGATTCCGGCCCTGTGCTTTTCCTTGGTGCCGAACCTCACCCGAAACTATCCGACATCCCGAGCCTCACGGCGTGGCAGCCGCTCAAGCCGCTGGCGTCTGCCTGCGAGAACGCTGGAATGAACCTCGTGGAGGAGCCCTGCGGAAAATTTTCCACGATCCTTTTCCTCCCGGGGAAATCGAAGGATGAGATCCTGGCGGGGTTTGCCCGCGCCCATGATTTCATGGCTCCGGGCGGGACGCTCATCGTTGGATTGGCGAATACGGCGGGCGCATCGCGCTTCGAGAAGGAGCTCTCACGGGCTGCGCCGCTGCAGTATTCCGTTTCCAAGAACAAGTGCCGCGCTTTCGCTGCCGGCAATTCAACGCCGTGGGATGACGTTGTACTTGGCGAATGGCGAGAGCTCGCCAAGCCGCGCATCCTCCTCGACACGGATTTTCTCACCGTTCCGGGCGTTTTCAGCGCGGATCACATCGATCCCGGCTCCGCCCTTCTCGCCGAAAAGCTGCCGCCCTCGTTATATGGCCGTGTCGCGGATCTCGGGGCGGGCTGGGGCTACCTGAGCCGATCCGCCTTGGGGAAAGCTCCGAAAATCGCCCGTATTGATCTCTTCGAGGCCGATACTCGAGCCCTTGCCTGCGCCAGGAAAAACCTCCCTGTCGAGGCTCCGGCCTCTTTCCACTGGCATGATGTCACCACCGGCCTTCCGGAGAAATACGACCATATCATCACCAATCCGCCGTTTCACACCGGCCAGGCAAAGGACGTGGATCTCGGAAAGGCTTTTCTGAGCGTCGCCGCAGCCTCCTTGAAGCGCGGCGGCACGCTGCATCTCGTCGCGAACCGCCAGTTGCCCTACGAGGCGCACTTGGAGTCGCTTGGCTTGCGCTCCCGCATCATCGCGGAAGATCATGGTTTCAAAGTGATTGTTTCTTCGTAAATCTGGGGATTTGGCGGTTTTTTTGCGGCGCGATAGGGGGGTTGACGGCTCACGCGTACCATGCACAATCCCGCCGCCGCGCCCGGAAGGACCGTTTGCGGTAATACAACCAACCAGTCTTCGGACTTTTTCACCAAGCAAACATATGACCACCATCGCCATCAACGGATTCGGACGCATCGGACGCCTCGTCTTTCGCGCACTCGTCGAACAAGGACACCTCGGCACCACATTCAAAGTCGCCGCAGTCGGTGACCTCGTTCCTGCTGACAACCTCGCATACCTCCTCAAGTACGACTCCACCCAAGGCAAGTTCGCCGGTGAAGTTTCCTCGAAGAAGTCCTCACCGGATCTCGCTGAAGACGACGTCATCGTTGTCAACGGCCACGAGATCAAAGTCGTTTCAGCCCGCACACCCGAAGGTCTGCCATGGAAAGAACTCGGCGTGGACATCGTCATTGAGTCCACCGGCCTTTTCGTTGAAGACAAACTCGCCCAAGGCCACATCACTGCCGGTGCGAAAAAAGTCATCATCTCCGCTCCTGGTAAAGGCGACGGCGTCTCAACCTTCGTGCAAGGTGTCAACGACGGCGACTACGATCCTGCCAAGCATCACCTCATCTCCAATGCATCCTGCACCACCAACTGCCTTGCCCCGCTCGTGCACGTGCTGCTTAAAGAAGGTTTCGGTATCAAGGAAGGTCTGATGACCACCATCCATGCTTACACCGCCACCCAGAAGACCGTCGACGGCCCTTCCAAGAAGGACTGGAAAGGCGGACGCTCCGCTGCGATCAACATCATCCCTTCTGCTACCGGTGCTGCAAAAGCTGTCGCCATCGTCTGCCCAGAAGTCAAAGGCAAGCTCACCGGCATGGCCTTCCGCGTTCCTACGCCGACCGTTTCCTGCGTCGACCTCACGGTCAAAACCGAGAAGGAAACTTCCCTCGCGGAAATCAACGCTGCGCTCAAAAAGGCTTCCGAGACCTACCTCAAAGGCATCCTCAACTACACCACCGACGAAGTGGTTTCCACCGACTTCGTTCACGATCCTGCTTCCTCCATCTACGATGCAGGTTCCTCGATCGAGCTGAACAGCACGTTCTTCAAGCTCATCAGCTGGTATGACAACGAGTGGGGCTACTCCAACCGTGTCATCGACCTCCTCGACGACGTCGTCAAGAAAGGCATCTAAGTAAGGAAAGCCGTGCTTCCAGCCGGCTTCTTCCGAATATTCTCCGGCGGCCTGTGCGAAAGCGCAGGCCGCCGTTTTTGTTGCGATCATCTCAGTTTCACCCGCAGCAACAGCATGTCGGCGGTGATGTAGAGCGTCTTCTTGTCAGGGCTGAAAGCCACGTTGCTGGCGAATTCCTTGGTGACAATCGTGCCGAGATGTTTGCCCTCGGGGTCGAGCACCCAGACACCGCCAGGAGCCGTTGCGAAAATGTAGCCCGCGTCATCGATCTTCAGTCCGTCCGGCATGCCCTTGCGGGTGCCGACATGCTTGGTGACATCTTTCAAGACCCGCTTGCCCTTCACCGTGCCGTCGTCATTGAGTTCATAGGCCATCCAGATGGCGTTGGTGCCGTGGGAATTGGCGACGTAGAGCGTTTTCTGATCCGGTGACAGTGCGATCCCGTTGGGGCGTTCCAGCTTGTCGTCGATTAAAGTCACCTTGCCATCCTTTGATAGACGGTAGACGCCGGAGTAGTCGGTCTCACGGGTCTCGTCATCGGCACCTCCCGGCAGGCCATACGGCGGGTCAGTGAAAAACAGGCTGCCGTCCTTGTGGTAGCAACCGTCGTTGGGGCTGTTGTATTTTTTGCCCTCGTGGTTGCGGTCAGTGAGAGTTTTGTATTCCGGCTTGGGATCATTGAGCGGGGTGGTCATCAACGCCACCTGGCGGAGCCCATGCTGGCAGAGGACGAGTTTGTTCTCGGGGCTGAGAAGCAGTCCGTTGGATCCCGCTTCATCGAAAGCACCCTTGAATCCAGGGCGCGGCACCTTCCCTAGGAAGCCGCTCTTCTCGAGGTAATCCACGGCCCCTTCCTTTTCCGTCCATTTCCAGAGCTTGTTCGGCGGGATGTTGGAAAACACCAGGCAATCCTCGGTCGGTAGCCACAGCGGGCCTTCGATCCAGGAGAATCCCTCGGCGATGATCTCGATCTTCGCGTCCGGGGAAACCAGTTTGCCGAACTGTGGGTCGTGGCTCTCCAGGGAGCCAATGGTCTTGTAGGTTTCACCGGAGCATCCGGCGATTGTCAGGAGTGCGCACAGGGCGCGGATGGTTGGTTTCATGGGATTGAATTCGATGTTACCACAGCCAGATCATCATGGCGATGATGACCACAACGGGAAGAATTCCGTAGAGGCCGGATCGTGAATGTAGCGAATCAGAAGAGACAAATAACGGGATGATTTTGTGAGCGGGCAAGACGCTGCGAGCGAGCGGTGCGGGTGAAATGCTTTTGGGTGCACCGTGACCGAGCGGGAACGCCGCCATCTTGCAAAAGCACCCAGCTCTTGCCACATTCGCGAAGCGCTAGAATAGAGACCTTCAAAACAGACATTTGTCTCTTCTGTTTTGCGGAGTGGTATAATCCCTCGCCGCTCTGGCAGATCGTAAACCATGGTTCCTAGCAACCCCCTTTTCCCCGCCCTTCGGTCCGGCCAACGCCTGTTTCAGGGGACTCCCGCAAAAAAAGAAAATTCCTAGCAGTCAGTCAGTACACCGATCAATGGGAATTTTGACGGACAGCAAAAAAATGGGAGGCAGGGTAAACCTGCCTCCCAACGAGAAAAATCCGGATCTAGTCAATTATCGGCGACGGCGAAGCAGACAGAGGACACCAAGTGCCCCGAGAAGAGCAACAGAAGGTTCAGGAATTGCGTTGTTTAAAATTATATTTCCGCCGCTTGCCGCTAAGTTGGGACTGGCAGCATCGTAAGATCCAAGGGTATATGTGAGTGTAGTAACGTTGGAGGCATCAATATAGTATGATATTGCATTTGGAAAATCTGCATCCGCAGGAATGTTACCAAAACCAGTAAGCAATGCATTCCGATTCCCTCCATCAGTGATAAACATGTAGAGAGGATCCCCCCCAAATCCCTCAGCGTCGGTGAAGGAAAACGAAGGTAAGATCACATAGCCGTCTGAGCCGGCAACATTTCCTGTGGAAAACGCTTGGGAGGTTAAAATTTCAAAGTTAGCATCAATGAGGCCGAAGGTGGCTGTCGGTGACAAAGCTCCGCCGGTGTAAGTGCCAAAGTAGGCAGTATATGTACTGTCAAGCGCAACATCTGCGTCAGTAGCGAAGCCCGTGTCCAAATCCACATTGAAGGAAAATGAAGCAGAGAAGGCGGGGAGTGCTGCCATAGTTGAAATGGCAAGAATTGTTTTGATATTCATAGTATTGATTTTAATCAATAGATTTTTTCTGAGGTATTCTAATGAATTATTCCGCAGCGATAATAACAGCCGGAATTTTCCAAGTGAAATCTGAACCATTGCTACGCCGTTGAATCAGAATTGGAGACGCAGCGGGCAAGACGGTTGCCGCCTCATCAACTGAGTTGGAAGCTGAACTACGCCAGCCAGTGCCACCCGAGATGCCACTATTTTTGTAGTAGTAAGTGGTATATTCACCAGTGGTTCCGTTGTAAATTAGTAAACTATCTGCATTTCCAGGATTCGATCCTCCCAAAAATCCCGTATCGGCACTTCCAGTGTATAACCCGGATGTTCCAAGCACGAGCTGATCAGTCGGAATCAAAGCCTGAACCAAATTGAGTGTTGTTGAATTCGGACCAGTACCACCACCACCACGGATCACAACATCCGTTGTACCCATTTTTACATCTCCCATAATGACCAACTCGCCATCATCGGATTGTTTGCGCACAATCATTAATCCACTATCAGATGGATGGATGGCAACATCCGCGACATTCACGGAATTACTGGCATTCGTCCGCCAACCCGTACCACCCGCAATGCCACCGTTCTTGTAATAGAAAGTCGTGTAGCTGTTTGCTGAAGAATTGAATAAGAGAAAATTATCAGCTCCTCCAGCGTTGGATCCGCCTCCCATAACAGTGTCAGTTGGAATCGCCCCAAACAGAGTGGAAACCGTGAAAGCCTTTATCACCCTGAACGATGCGTCAGAGCCAGCCGCACTGATATCGTCATAGGTCGTGAGAGTATTGGCGGCGCTGCCTGTAATCCAAGTAAGAGTCCCTTCCAATGGGCCGCTCGTGATCTCGACAAGGTGAGAATCCCCTGAAAAGCCTGCCGGTGGGGTCGAATCGAAGAAATTACCCGCCGCCCACGAGCCTTCGTTATCAGTCAAAACATTTCCCGAAAAGCTCTCAGCGACCCCCGAAAATTCAATCGATCCCGCCGGCATCAATTGCTGAGAAGCGAGTTGTAGTCGGGTTGGTGTTAAGCCGCCTGTACCAGGAATTGGGATTTTGACCCAACCAACGGGATCAGTTACTGAGCCATGGGCGGCGATGGATGCGAGAGCGCTGAGGAGTGCGAAGGAGATGATTGGTTTCAAGACGAATTGGGATTTGGGTTTACCGCTGGGACGCAGAGAAGGATGGTAAACGGAGGTGTGAACCTTTCTTCTGAGTGCGTCACACTTCGATGAGTGTTACGGTAGGATCTGAAAAAGTGAGATGCAACATAAGTTAGAATTCCGTTTGTTGGAGCTGATCATTGGATCGGGGGCAGCAGATAGCGGCTTGAAAAGCCGCGCTCCCTATTGGCGGTTTTGAATCTCACGAATTGCCCATTCTGCGTGCTCTGAAATGAGGGGGTCGGGGTCGGTGGCGGCTTGTTTGAGGGCGGGGATATCCTCCTGTGTTCCTGTATTTCCGAGGGCGACGCAGACATTGCGGAGGAAGCGAGGGCGTTTGATGCGCTTGATGGGAGATTTTTCGAAGACGCGGCGGAAATCCTCTGCATCCATGGACAGGAAATCGCGGAGGGTGTGGGAAACAACCCCCTTATTCCTGTCGTAAGTTCCCTGGTAAAATAGTATAGTAAGTTCCCGGGAAAAGCAGCATAATCTCTTTGAATTCAGGGGGTTGGGTTGTCAGGATGGGGGCATGAAGGGTAAGAAAAAACGCTAGATTACTCCGTGGGCGGAGTCGGATGAGAAGGCATCGATTTACCATTGTGTTTCGAGGGTGGTGGATCGGCGGTTCGTGT
>CAJQKQ010000026.1 GCA_905478925.1 uncultured Verrucomicrobiales bacterium | reverse complement strand
TGACCAGGTGTTCCTGGAGTTCGGTGGCTCCGCAAGCTTCCAGAAGGTCATCCGGGGAAACAGGTCCTTCCGTGATCTGGTCGCCGTGTTTCACGCGGTCGCCTTCGGCAACAACGATGTGTTTGCCCATCGGGACAAGGTGATCGACGCCTTCGCCCGTTTCCGGATCGGTGACGATGACCTTCTTCTTGCCACGGACGTTTCCACCGAAGGAGACATCCCCTTCGATTTTGGCGATAACACAGGATTCCTTCGGTTTGCGGGCTTCGAAAAGCTCGGCGACTCGAGGAAGACCACCGGTGATATCCTTGGTGCGAGCTACCTTTCGTGGAGTCTTCGCGAGCTGCGTTCCTCCCGAGACCTTCTGGCCTTCCTTGACGGAAAGGTGGGCGCCGACCGGAATCGAGTAGCTGATGATGACTTCGCCCGATTTCGGATCGGTGATGCACACCTGGGGATGGAGATCCTCCTTGTGCTCGGTGACCATAGTCCCCTTCTTGCCGGTTTCCTTATCGACCTCGGAGGCGACGGTGATACCGAGTATCATGTCGCGGAACTCCACCTTGCCCGGCTTCTCGGTGAGAATCGGCACGTTGTATGGATCCCATTCGACGATGGTATCGTTCTTCTTGGCGTCCTCGCCGTCCTTCACTTTGATAACGGAACCGATGATGATGCTGTGGCTTTCGAGTTCGAGCCCTCCCTTGTCGCGGATGGAGATCGAGCCGTTCTTATTTAGAACGACCCAGTTGTCATCGGAGTCCTGAACAACACGGAGATCCTTGTAGACCATGCGACCGCCATTCTTCGCCTTGATGATAGGCTGTTTGAACGTTGCCGAGGCAACACCACCAACGTGGAATGTACGCATCGTGAGCTGGGTTCCCGGCTCGCCAATGGATTGTGCCGCGATGATGCCGACCGCCTCACCGATCTTGACCGGCAGGCCGGTCGCGAGGTTGAGGCCATAGCAGTTTGCGCAGCAACCGCGGTCCGCCTCACAGGTGAGAACGGAACGAATCTTAAGCTTCTCGTGGCCGATCTTCTCAAGCGCATTCGCCTGGGACTCGGAGATGACATCATCGACTTTTACGATGACCTTGCCGGAGACCGGATCCTTGACCTTCTCGCAAGAGACACGACCGTAGGTGCGGGTGGAAAGCGAGGCTACCTCCTCGTCGCCGTCGTAGATCGCCTCGACGGCGATTCCGTTGGCGGTGTTGCAGTCCTGTTGGAAAACAATCACATCCTGGGCGACGTCAACGAGCTTGCGGGTCATGTATCCGGAGTCCGCGGTCTTCAGCGCGGTGTCGGAGAGACCCTTGCGAGCTCCGTGAGTGGAGATGAAATACTCCAGCACCGAGAGACCTTCGCGGAAGTTCGAGATAATCGGACGTTCGATGATTTCGCCGGAAGGCTTGGCCATCAGTCCGCGCATGCCGCCGAGCTGCTTGATCTGGGATTTGTTACCCCGCGCACCGGAATCGACCATCATGAAGAGAGGCGATGCCTTCTTCTTGCCTTCGTTGTGCTCGATCTTGCGGTAGAGCGCGTTGGCGATGGTGTCGGTAGCGTGGGTCCAAACGTCCACGACCTTCTGGTAGCGTTCGCCGTTGGTGATGACACCGTTGCGGTATTGCTTGGTGACTTTTTCCACCTCGGCGTAAGCCTTGGCGATGACCTCCGGCTTTTCTTCCGGGATGAGCATGTCGATGATTCCGATGGAAATACCGGAACGCATCGCTTCTTTGAATCCGAGGGTCTTGAGTTCGTCGAGAACTTCGACGGTCTTCTTCTTGCCGGAAACCTGTGTACAGCGCCAGATGATGTCACCGATCTGTTTCTTACCGACGGTCTTGTTGTAGAAACCCATTTCAACCGGCCAGATTTCGTTAAAACGGACACGACCCGGGGTGGTTTCAATGATGCGGAGATCGCTTTCACCATACGGGGTATCCTTGCCGAAGTCTTGGTTGCGGATACGGATCCAGGAATGGTAATCGATTTTCCGAGATGCGATGGCAAATTCGACTTCCGAGGAGTTTTCGAAGAGCGGAAGGTGCTCCTGCTTGTCTCGATCCGCCTGGGTGCGAATGCCAGCCCAGGTGAGGTAGTAGGTGCCGAGAATGATGTCCTGCGAAGGAACCGTGATCGGGCGCCCGGATGCAGGCGAGAAGATGTTGTTTGGAGCAAGCATCAGCTGGCGACACTCCAACTGCGCCTCAATGGAAAGAGGAACATGGACAGCCATCTGGTCGCCGTCGAAGTCCGCATTGTAGGCGGTGCAAACGAGTGGGTGGACACGGATGGCGGAGCCCTCGATCAGCTTCGGCTCGAAGGCCTGGATGGAGAGGCGGTGAAGCGTCGGAGCGCGGTTCAGAAGGATAGGGTGACCCTTGGTGACTTCCGCGAGGATATCCCAGACTTCAGTGGTCTTGCGGTCGATCATCTTCTTGGCCGAACGAACCGTGTGGCAGTAGCCGAGTTCTTTCAGGCGACGGATGATGAACGGCTCGAACAAGGTGAGTGCCATCTTCTTCGGAAGACCGCACTGGCCGAGCTTGAGGTCGGGACCAACAACGATGACGGAGCGGCCGGAGTAGTCGACCCGCTTGCCGAGAAGGTTCTGGCGGAAACGACCGCCTTTGCCCTTGAGCATGTCGCTGAGCGATTTGAGCGGGCGGTTGCCTGCGCCAGTGACGGCACGACCGTGGCGGCCGTTGTCGAAGAGCGCGTCAACGGCCTCCTGGAGCATGCGCTTCTCGTTCCGGATAATGACTTCCGGAGTCTTGAGAAGGAGCAGGTTCTTGAGTCGGTTGTTGCGGTTGATAACGCGACGGTAGAGGTCGTTCAGGTCGGAGGTGGCGAAACGGCCGCCTTCGAGAGGCACGAGAGGACGCAGATCCGGCGGAATAACCGGAAGCACCAGCTGAACCATCCACTCAGGGCGCGTCTTGGATGCCGCGAAGCCCTGGGTGATCTTGAGACGCTTGGAGAGCTTCTTCTTGTTCTGCTTGGACTTGGTGGTTCCGAGTTCCTCCTCGAGCTCGACAGCGAGTGTCGCGAGGTCGATCTGCTTGAGCAGCTCCATGATCGCTTCTGCGCCCATCATGGCCTTGAAGGATCCGTCGCCGTATGTGTCTTCCGCTTCGCGGATTTCCACTTCGGTGAGGAGCTGGCCGATCTCGAGGGCGGTGTTGCCTTGGTCGGTGACAACGTAATCCTCGTAATAGATTACGCGCTCAAGTTGGCGGGCGCTCATGTCGAGCATCAGGCCGATGCGGGAAGGCATGCACTTGTAGAACCAGATATGGGAAACTGGCACAGCAAGCTCGATGTGTCCCATGCGCTCGCGGCGAACGCGACTCAGGGTCACCTCGACGCCGCAGCGGTCGCAGACAACGCCCTTGTGCTTGATGCGCTTGTATTTTCCACAGGCGCATTCCCAGTCCCTTGTGGGTCCGAAGATGCGCTCGCAGAAAAGGCCGCCCTTTTCCGGTTTGAAGGTACGGTAGTTGATCGTCTCGGGGTTTTTCACCTCACCCTTGGACCAAGACCGGATGATTTCCGGCGAGGCCACGGTGATGGATACCTGGTCAAAGGCTTCCGGACGGTCGTCCACGCCAAAGATTTCGCGAAGGTTGTTATCGACACTCATGATAGATGGTAGTTCGGGATGTGGGGTTGGTTTCGCGTTAAAGGATTAGAGGGTAAGATCATCGAGGGAGAAGTCATCGCCCGAGCCTGGCAACGGCGAACCGTGGCTGGTCTGACCCTGACGTCCCGGACGGACATCAAGTCCGAGGGATTGCATTTCCTTGATGAGAACGTTGAACGATTCCGGCGTGCCGGCCTCGAGGTTGTTGTCGCCTTTGACGATCGCCTCGTAGATCCGGGTGCGTCCCTGGACATCGTCGGATTTGACGGTGAGGATTTCCTGGAGGGTGTATGCGGCGCCGTATGCTTCGAGCGCCCAGACCTCCATTTCCCCGAAACGCTGTCCGCCGTATTGCGCCTTACCACCGAGCGGTTGCTGGGTGACGAGCGAGTATGGGCCGACGGCTCGGGCGTGGATCTTGTCTGCGACAAGGTGACCGAGTTTCAGCATGTAGATTTCACCAACCACGATCGGGTTGTGGAACGCCTCGCCGGTGCGACCGTCATAGAGGGTCGATTTACCGGCGGTGCTGCCGTCCTTGCCATCGCCGATCCAGGTGAAGCCACGGCTTTCCGGTTGGTTGGGCTTGCGCTCGACAGCTTTGCGGCCGTCTCCGATCATTTTCACACCATCGACTTTCTTCGCCTCGGACATGAAGTCCCAGATGACCTCTTCCTTGATGCCGTCGAAAATCGGGGTCGCAACCTTGAAGCCGAGGGCTCTCGCGGCAACACCGAGGTGTGTCTCGAGAACCTGTCCGACGTTCATCCGGGAAGGAACGCCCAGAGGGTTTAGGCAGATATCGACCGGGGTTCCGTCGTGAAGGTAAGGCATGTCTTCCTCCGGCACGATGGTCGCGACGACACCTTTGTTTCCGTGGCGTCCGGCCATCTTGTCACCCACCGAGAGCTTGCGCTTGGCGGCGACGAAGACTTTCACTTCCTTGATTACGCCAGGATCGACGTCGTCGCCGGACTCAAGCTGGTCGAGCTTGCGTTCGCGGTCGGTGTCGAGTTCTTGGAAACGGCTTTCGAAGGAATTGATAATCTCCACGATCTTATTCCGGATCGGCGAAGGGTCGATTTCGATGTGGTCGTGAACCGAGGCGAGCTTGCGAAGCAGGGTCTTGGTGATCTTGCGGTTCGCCGGGATAATGATCTCGCCGGTCTGTGCGTTGACTACGTCGAGCGGGATCTTCTCACCCAGCAGGATGTCGGAGAGCTTTTCCGTAAGGTCGTCGGTGAGCTTGTCGGCCTTCTTCTTGTGCTCGTCGTTGATCTTCTTGAGGTGCTTCTTGAGCTCCACGGGATCAACTTTCTCAGCACGTTTCTTGGCGAGGCCGTGTGAGGAGACGCGGACGTCCTGGACGATACCGGTGCATCCGGATGGGACGCGGAGCGAGGTATCCTTCACATCCGCAGCCTTCTCACCGAAGATAGCGCGCAGTAGGCGCTCCTCGGGAGCGAGTTCGGTTTCGGATTTCGGAGTGATCTTACCGACGAGGATGTCGCCGGGTTTCACTTCCGCACCGATGCGAATGATGCCGTCGTGGTCGAGGTTGCGCAGGGCTTCCTCACCGACGTTCGGGATGTCACGGGTGATTTCCTCGGGGCCGAGTTTGGTGTCGCGGGCGGCGACATCGAACTCGGAGATGTGAATCGAGGTGTAGACGTCATCCTTGACCACGCGCTCGGAGATGACGATGGCATCTTCGAAGTTGTAGCCGTTCCAAGGCATGAACGCGACAAGCACGTTGCGTCCGATGGCGAGTTCGCCATCTTCGGTGTTCGGCCCGTCGGCAAGGACAGTTCCTTTCTTAATCTTCTGGCCGACCTTAACGATCGGTTTCTGGTTGATGCAGGTACCGGCGTTGGAGCGCATGAACTTGCGCAGCGGATAGGCAAAAATGCCTTTGGCTACGTTTGTTTTCACGGCTTCCGGATCGCTGAGGAACTTCTCGTCGGAGACGGGGAGCTTGCCATCGGCGGTGGTGATAATGATCTCCGCGGTGGCGGCGGCGATGATGCCATCCGACTCGGAGACGACCACGGCACGGGAGTCGCGGGCGGCTTTGCCTTCAAGACCTGTCCCAACAAGCGGCGACTCGGAAACGAGGAGCGGCACACCTTGGCGCTGCATGTTCGATCCCATGAGTGCGCGGTTGGCGTCATCGTGCTCGAGGAACGGGATGAGGCCGGCGGCGACCGAAACAAGCTGTTTCGGGGAAACGTCCATGTAGTGCACTTCAGCCGGGGTGGACTCGATGAATTCACCGCGCTCACGGGCGTCGATGCGGTCATTCTCGAAGTGGTTCGACTTGTCGATCACGTTCGATGCCTGGGCGATGAGGTAGTTTTCCTCCTGGTCGGCCGTGAGGTATTCGATCTCGTTGGTGACTTTACCCTTCTTGACCTTGCGATAAGGGGTTTCGATGAAGCCGAATTCGTTGATCCGGGCATAGGTGCACATCGAGTTGATGAGACCGATGTTCGGACCTTCCGGGGTTTCGATCGGGCAGATGCGGCCGTAGTGGGACGGATGAACGTCCCGGACTTCGAAGCCGGCGCGGTCGCGGTTCAGACCACCAGGTCCGAGTGCGGATAGACGACGCTTGTGGGTCAGCTCAGCCAGAGGGTTGGTCTGATCCATAAACTGCGAAAGCTGGGAACGGCCGAAGAAATCGCGCACGACGGCGGAAAGCGCCTTCGGGTTGATCAGCTTCTGCGGGGTCATACCCTCGATGTTCACATCGAACAGTGTCATACGCTCCTTCACCAGACGCTCGGTGCGGGCAAGACCCACACGGCACTGATTGGCAAGAAGCTCGCCGACTGCACGCACGCGGCGGGAGCCAAGGTGATCGATGTCGTCGATGACACCTTCGCCCTTTTTCAGCTTCAGGATGTAGCGGACGGCGGCAAGGAAATCCTCGGGCACCATGATGCGCTGATCGGAATCGACACCGATGCCGAGCTTCTGGTTGATCTTGTAACGGCCGACACGGGTGAGGTCGTATTTCTTCGCATCGAAGAACAGACGCTTGAGTAGTGCGCGGGCGTTGGAAGCCGTCGGAGGATCTCCGGGGCGAAGCTTGCGGTAGATATCCTTGAGCGCGGACTCCTCATCCTTGGCCGGATCTTTCCGCAGGGATTTGAGCAGGATTTCGTCCTCACGTCCATCGATGACCTCAAGCTTCTTCTGTCCGAGTGCGACGAGTTGCTTGACGATGCCCGCGGTGAGCGGCTCATACGCTTTCGCGATGACGAGCTCGCCATCGAGGATGTCCTCGAAAGGCACCTTGTGGCCGAGTTCCCCCTCATCGATCTTGCTGTTGAGAGCGAGATTCTCGATGGAGTAGAAATGGCTGACGATGTCGCGGTCGGTCGGGTAGCCGAGGACACGCAGGAACGTGGTTGCGAGGAACTTCCTCCTGCGGCGGCGGCGGTCGAGGTAGACATAGAGCAGGTCATTCGTATCGAACTGAACCTCGAGCCATGAACCGCGGTCGGGAATGATGCGGAAGCTGTGGAGCATCTTTCCGTTGAGGTGCTGGGACGTCTCGAAACAGATACCCGGGGAACGGTGAAGCTGGGAAACGATCACGCGCTCCGCGCCGTTTATGATAAACGTGCCACGACGTGTCATCATCGGGAGTTCGCCCATGTAGACGCGTTCCTTCTTGGTGCCGGTCTCATCCTTCAGCTTGAAGGTGACGTAGAGGGCGGCGGAGAAGGACTCGCTGTTGCGCAGGGAGTCGAGGGAAGTGATCTTCGGATCCTCGATATCATAAGCTACGAAATCCAGCTCGATGGCTTCGTCGTAGGATTTGATCGGGAAAACCTCGCGGAAAACCGCCTGCAGGCCGGAATCAGCGCGATCGCCGGGAGAGGAGTCCTTCTGGAGGAACTCGTCATAAGACCTACTCTGGACTTCAATGAGGTTAGGTGGGTCGATGACCTCTTCAAATTTACCGAAATATAGACGTTCAGCCATGGTGATGCGGTGGTTGTGTTACGAGTTTGAGCCCGGACCTTTAAAAGCCCGGGCGGAATTGGATTCAGGAGATGGACGGAGAGAGCAAATTAACGAAAGCGGCGCGTAACACTGCGGAGTTGTGTAGTATCACGCGTCGGTTGCGAGTTTGCAAAATGGGATCTGAGGGAGGAAGTGCCCGGAGCGGAAAGAATTCCGCTCCGGGTGAAATTCCGTTACGAATTACTTGAGTTCGATTGTAGCGCCGGCGGCTTCGAGTTTCGTCTTGGCTTCTTCGGCGGCGTCCTTGCTAACACCCTCGAGGATATTGGCAGGGGCGGATTCGACGAGTTTCTTCGCGTCGGCGAGGCCGAGGCCGGGAGCGACTTCACGAACCGCCTTGATGACGGCGATCTTGGTCGGACCACACGCGGTGATCACGACGTCGAATTCGGTTTTCTCTTCGGCGGCTTCAGCAGGGCCAGCGGCGGCAGGACCGGCGGAGACAGCTGCTGCGGCAGAGACGCCCCAGGTTTCTTCGAGTTGTTTAACGAGGTCGACAGCTTCCAGGACGGTGAGCTTGCCGAGTTCTTCTACGAGGTTTGCAATATTTGACATGTATTTTCTCCTTTGCGGTGTCGTCGCCTCCGGGAGCTCCCGGAGATTTCAATTTCCCTGCTGGGAAACCGACGAGGTACCATTGTTAATCCGGCCATTGCGTGGAGACGCGACAAGCCTTCCATTCAGATTGTTTGTTATTCGGCAGCAGGTGCTTCTTCTTCGGATGCTTCCGCGTCCGCCGGTTTGTATTCTTCGCGCTCCGGATCGAATTTCTCGAGTAGGATGCGGGCGATGCGTGTCGCAGGCTCGCTGATGAGACCAAGCAACTGGGAAAGAACCGCATCCCGTGATGGGATATCGGCGATCACCTTGAGCTTGGCGCTGTCGAGGATGTCCTCACCGAGTATCCCGACCTTCATTTCAGGCTTCTTGAATTCCTTTTCGAAATTCTTGAGAACCTTTGCTGCGGAAAACACTTCGGCGTCGCCGGTGACGAATGCCGTCTGACCAACGAGTTCCGCTCCGACGTCGGGAAGACCCGCTTCGGAAAGCGCTTTGCGCATGTAACTGTTTTTCGCGACGGTGCACTTTGCGCCGCTGTCGTCGAGGCGATTGCGGAGTTCGCTGAACTCGGGAACGGTCAGCCCGGTGTAATCGATGACGATGACGTATGGGGAGTCGTTGACGCGCGCCAGCAGCCCGTTGATGATGATTTGTTTATCAGGATTCATTTTCGTTGCTTGCTGGGGTTATGCGGTCGCTTTTGCAGCGTAGGTGGAGGCTTCGAGGGGCAAACCGGGAAGCATGGAGGCAGCTAGGGTCACCGTCAGGACGAAATTTCCTTTTGCTGAAGCGGGCTTTGCGCGGACGACGCTTTCGATAAACGCACTGGCGTTTTCCTCGAGCTGTTTGTCGTCAAAATCGGCCTTTCCGATTGCGCCGGAGATATTACCGTTTTTGTCGAGCTTGAAGTCGATCCGGCCAGCCTTGACTTCCTTGACGGCTTTCGCGACGTCGTCGGTGACAGTTCCGGTCTTCGGGTTCGGCATCAGGCCGCGCGGTCCGAGGACACGGGCGATCTTGCGAACTTCAGCCATGGCATCGGGAGTGGCGATTGCTGAATCAAAGTCAACGAAGCCCTCTTGGACTTTCTTGATGAGATCCTCGTATCCGACGTGCTCGGCACCGGCTGCGGTGGCGGCCTCTGCGGCGGCACCCTGGGCGAAGACGACGACGCGGACGTTCTTGCCCGTTCCGTGCGGAAGCGAGACGGAACCGCGAACCATCTGGTCGCTCTTCCGAGGGTCGACACCAAGGCGGAAGGAGAGGGTCACGGTCGGCACGAATTTCGGTGCCGGGAGTTTCTTCACGGTGCTGATGGCATCCGAGAGCGAGTAGGACTTATCGGTGCCCACCTGTTCGGCGGCTTTCCGGTAGCGTTTGCTGCGTAGTTTTGACATTATTTTTGTTGGTTTGCAGTGATAGCGGATGGGGTTGGTACCCACCCTCTTGCGGGGTGCCCTGTTTTGAGGCAGAGCGGAGATTGCTTACATGCCTTCGACCTCAAGGCCCATCTGGCGAGCGGTACCAGCCAGAATTCGGGCGGCGGCCTCGGGATCCTTGGTATTGAGGTCGGGCATCTTGATGTTGACGACTTCCATGAGCTTCGCCTTGGTGATCTTGCCCACTTTTTTCTTGTTTGGCTCACCGGATCCGGATGCGAGGCCGGCCGCCTTTTTCAGGAGGTTGCCTGCTGGCGGACGCTTGGTAACGAAAGTGAAGGACTTGTCTTTGTAGACAGAGATCACACAAGGGAGCACATCACCGGACTGTGACTGCGTGGAGGCGTTGAACTCCTTGCAGAAGGCCATGATGTTGACCCCTGCCTGACCGAGGGCGGGACCGACCGGTGGTGATGGGTTGGCGGCTCCAGCTTGGATCTGGAGTTTGATGATTTTTGTGACTTCCTTGGCCATAATGTTATTTGGTAAATGCTGAAAACTGAAATGCTGAAAAACTGAGATGGACTCTTACTCGCGCTCGACCTGCCAGTATTCGAGTTCGACCGGAGTGGTGCGTCCGAAAATATCGACGGCGACGCGGAGCTTACCGCGTTCGGGGTCGATTTCCTCGACCACGCCATTCTGTGATTGGAAAGGGCCATCGGCAACCTTGACGGTATCGCCGACTTCGAAGGTGATTGCGGGGCGGACGGTTTCCTCGCGTTCCTGGATCTGGGAAAGCATCGCGTCAACCTCACGCTGTCGCATGGGTGCCGGGCGATCCTTGGTGCCGGCGAAGCCGATCACGCCATCCAACTCCTTGATGAAGAACCAAGTCTTTTCGACCAGCTGGTTGTCCTCGGTGGCGAGATACATGTTGACGATGATATAACCGGGGAAGAATTTCTTCTTGGTTTCGGTTTTCTTGCCGCGCTTGATTTCGGAAACTACCTCGGTAGGCACGAGAACCTCGCGGATGTAATCATGCATTTCCTCGGCTATGATCCCGCGGGCGATGCGTTCGCGCACTTTGCCCTCCATGCCCGAAAGGACTTGGACGACATACCATTGGTCTTTGTAATCTTTGGCGTTGGGCATGGGAGACTGTGGCTTGGAAAAATGGAAAATTAGCGGAAGATTTCCGTGAGGAAACCGACGATGAGAACCTGGACGAAATCCCAGAACTGGACAAAACCGGCCAGAAGGATCACAGCGATCAGCACCACGATGGTCGAATCGATGAGTTCCTTGTATTTCCGGAAACCCTTCGCTTTCGGATCGGAATCCCAAGGCCAGCTGGCTTTGCGGAGTTCGCCCTTTACCTCGCCGATAAACGTCGAGATCCGCGAAAGGTTACGGATGAACAGGATGAGGAGGACAATGAGAACCGTGTAAACGATCCCCGAAGTGATCCAACTATCGCCGAGCTTGATGTATTCGAGGAATTTCATTCAGAGTGGGAAGTGAGCGGTGGGTGGCACGCCAGGAGGGACTTGAACCCGCAACCCTCGGTTTTGGAGACCGATGCTCTACCAATTGAGCTACTGACGCGTTATTTCGGAAAATGTTAGGCTTTGAGGCAACTTAAGGGCACCCCGTTTGGCGGGGTGCCCCAAGTGCTTGGCGCGCAGGGAACCGAAGTTCCCTGTGCTGCCTTCTGTTTGACTTTACTTGATGATCTCACCCACGCGGCCAGCACCGACGGTACGGCCACCTTCGCGGATTGCGAAACGCATGGTTGGCTCCATGGCGATTGGGTTGATGAGTTCGACTTCGAGGCTGATGTTATCGCCTGGCATCACCATCTCGACTCCCTCGGGGAGCTTGATGCTGCCGGTGACGTCGGTCGTGCGGAAGTAGAACTGAGGACGGTAGTTCGAGAAGAACGGAGTGTGGCGGCCACCCTCTTCCTTAGAAAGGACGTAGATCTCGGATTTGAAGATCGTGTGACCTTTGACCGTGCCCGGCTTGGCCATGACCTGACCGCGCTCGACGTCGGTTTTCTTGAGGCCACGGACGAGGAGTCCGACGTTGTCACCTGCACGACCTTCGTCGAGAAGCTTGCGGAACATTTCGATGTCCGTGACGGTGGTCTTCTGGGTGTCGCGGATGCCGACAATTTCGACTTCCTCCATCTTGTGGATGATACCTCGCTCGACACGGCCGGTGCAGACCGTTCCGCGACCTTCAATTGAGAACACATCCTCGATTGGCATGAGGAAGGTCTTGTCGACCGGACGCTCAGGCTCAGGGATGTAGGAATCGACTGCATCCATGAGTTTCATGACGTTCGCTTGATGGTCGGCATCGCCCTCGAGCGCTTTCACAGCGGAACCGGCAACGATAGGGATATCGTCACCCGGGAAGTCGTAGGAAGAAAGGAGATCGCGGATTTCCATTTCAACGAGTTCAAGGAGTTCGTCATCGTCGACGAGGTCGACTTTGTTCATGAACACAACAAGAGCGGGGACACCGACCTGGCGGGCAAGCAGGATGTGCTCACGAGTCTGTGGCATCGGGCCATCAGCTGCGGAGACAACAAGGATACCTCCGTCCATCTGCGCGGCGCCGGTGATCATGTTCTTCACGTAGTCGGCGTGGCCGGGGCAATCGACGTGCGCATAGTGGCGCTTTTCCGTCTCATACTCAACGTGTGCGGTGTTGATGGTGATACCGCGTTCGCGCTCCTCGGGAGCGGCGTCGATGTCAGCATAGGATTGTTTCTCGGCGAAACCCTTATCAGCAAGCGTATTAGTAATCGCTGCGGTGAGGGTGGTCTTGCCGTGGTCGACGTGACCGATGGTGCCGATGTTTACGTGCGGCTTGTTGCGTTGGAATTGTTCTTTGGCCATAATCGTTGTGGTTTCGCTGAGACGTTTGAGAGATGTTCGTGTGTTTCCTGGAGCTCGTGGACGGAATTGAACCGTCGACCTCATCCTTACCAAGGATGCGCTCTACCCCTGAGCTACACGAGCAATCTGGATTGTTGTGAGCTCATCCTTGATACCGACAAAAGAACCGCGACCTGTCTTGGCTTGACCCGAGACCGAGCGCGGCACCCCTGACTGCATGTGGGGAAGAGCGGGCGGACAGTAACAATTCGCGCCCCTCTGTCAAAAAAAATATGGTCTTTTTATCACTTTCCTCGAATCCCTTTGTTTTACGGGTTTCCGAGCGCTTCAAAGGGCCGTTTCCGTCTCGTTTTCAGCTATTTCCTGCGTGAATCTGACGATATCCAGGCAACGGCCGCTGGATATGTCCAATTCGACGATCACTCCGCATAGTTTCACCGGGCCTTTCGCAACGGGAAAACGGGTCGGCATACCGGAGCGGAAACGCCACAATACCGATTCGATATTGCGCCCGAGCACCGAATCCAGAGGGCCACACATCCCAGCATCCGTGAGGTATCCGGTTCCGCCCGGAAACACCGTTTCGTCTGCGGTCTGGACGTGAGTGTGGGTGCCGACGACCAGCGATACGCTGCCATCAAGCATACGACCCATCGCGATTTTCTCGGAGGTTGTCTCCGCGTGGAAATCAAGGACGATCACACTGACCCCGTCCGCCCTGAGCCTTGTTACCTCCGCCTCGACGGCAAGGAACGGGTTTTCCAGCGGCGGCTGCATGAAACTCCTGCCCTGCGCTTGCATGACCGCCACCTTGCCCTTGGAAGTCTCCAGCACCACGCTGCCGTTACCCGGTGTTCCATCCGGATAATTGATAGGCCGCAACAGGCGTGGCTCGGTGGGGAAATAATCAACGATGTCCTTCTGATCCCATACGTGATCCCCGGTGGTCACGACCGCGACCCCGGCACGCAGCAGATCAATCGCGATCTTCGGTGTGATGCCGCGCCCACCGGCGGAATTCTCGCCGTTCGCGATCACAAAATCGATGGCGTGCTGCCTTCTTATTTCCGCAAGTCCGCCGATGACCGCCTTGCGCCCCGGCTCACCGACGATATCGCCGAGGAAAAGAATGCGTATCGTCTCACCGTCTGATTGCTCGCTCATACAACGTGGAATGTCCCTTTTTCGCTGCGCAAACAACCAAAAACTGAGGTTAGGAGTCGCGAAAAAATAAATGTGTCATTTCCGCGTAGAAATCAGCTTCGGCAGCAAGGCAGAACTTTCTTTGTGTAGTGGGCTACTCGAAGGAAATTTGAACGCAGATGACTGAGTTGAGAGCAAGTGGAAATAGCATGGTTATTTCTGAGGAGCTCCTTAGCTGAAAGACGCTACAGCTATTGCGGCAACGGGTCGTTGCGGAAACGCTCATGCTGCTTGCGTATCATCACGTCGTAAGGGAGCGAAGTGAGAGGATAACGGAGGAGCGCCCGGTCCGACCACTCCACGGCACCCTTGCGGTCTCCCTTCGCGAAATGAAGCTCCGCCATCGTGTCGAGGTAGGCGGCCTGATCCGGGTTCCGCTCGAGCGCGGTTCTTAAATATTTCTCGGCTTCCGCCAGGCGCTTGCCTGCCCGGGAGGCCAGCCACGCCGCCGTATTTTTCGTGTTATCGGAATCTGGGAACCGTTCGAGAACTGACGATATTGCGCCCCATGATTTGCCGAACCAGCGATCCAGTTCCTTTTCGAGTCCCGCCTTTTTCACCAGCGGGAAAAAGTCGTCGGCCAGCACCCCGTCGGTGGCGAAAATCCGATGGATACCATCCAGCATATCGATTGCACGCTGCCTATCGTCCGGCAACACCTCGAGCGCCTTCGCGAGATCTGCAGACAGCCTTGCTTTCGAGTAAACGGAAATCACGCCGCCTGAATATCTCTGGCTGACATACACCTGCGTGAGCGCCTCATAGCAAGAAGCGGCCACGCCCCACTCCCCTTTTCCGAGCATGGACTGCGCGTAGCTGTCCAGTACAGCAACGAACTCGCCGCCCATGATGTCAGCCTGGAAGGCCGCCCGTCGATACCACTTCTCGGCACGTTCGCGGTCGCCTCCATATACGTAGTAGTCGCCGATTCTGTTGCAACTCGGAGCGAAACCGAGAGCAAGCCTCTCCACCCAAGCGTCATGTTCTTCGGCACGTTTCTCGAATCCGGCCTTGCGCAGGGTCGCAGCAAGAAGTGCATGATACTCCGGGGAACGGCTCACCGTTTTGCGCCCTTTCGAGAGCACTTCGGACGCCTCCTTCCAGCGTCCGGCAGCGCTCAGGTATTGGCTGAGCGAAGCCCACACCGCCGAATCCCTGTCCGCCTGCTCCAGCCTGTCGCGAGCCTTGAGGGCGTTACTGACATCGTTCATGGCAACAGCCAGTCCCATGATTCGGCGGATATACGGCTCCTTCTCGCCGTCCGGGATTTTCTCCACAGCCTCCCAAAAATTGGCCATCCATTTGCCACGCAAATGTCCGGGATCCGAGCCGAGGGCGAACAAAGCCATCATCGCTCTCATGGTATCGGCAGAACCGATGCCGGGCTCGATTTCCCGTATCCAAGCGAGCCACGCCAGCGTCTCTTCCTCCTCGCCGAAGGAAACGGAAAATAACTGGCTCCAGCGCTGTTCGTCTTCGCCAGCCCAGGCGGCACCGCGGGCGAAAGCAAATTCGGGGGCTGCCAGCCCGGACTGGAACAAGAGACTCAGAAATTCGAGAAACTCTTCCTCATCGGTTTTCGCAAGCTCCGCCAGCGGCATCGCAAACGCCGCGTTGAATTCCGCCTCCATCCCTCTCTGCTCCATGAACCCGGCGAGCATCCGGAGCTGGGAATCCGGGGGTTCGGTGTTGTCCTCCCCATCACCACCTCCAGTGATCATCCATTTGAAACGTTCCGCCACCCAGGCATTGTAATCCGGCTTCTCGGGATCAAGTCCGATGGTCTCCAGAGCTTCGGCAACCCTTTCCTGCGTCAGGTAATACTGGAAGCCCAGTTCAGAATCCTCCTTTACCTGCTCCTTCTCCACCCTGGAAAGCCTGCCCAGCGCAGCCAGTGATGACATCGCCTGATCACGATCATCCGCATCGCGGGCTCCGAGGAGCGCGAGCAGCGGTGCGAAGTCCGATTCCTTCGGCTTTCCGCCCTCCCAGCGTGTCAGCGCAATGTCGGCATAGGCATCGAGGGCGCGTAGGCTCCTATCCCCGAAACCGTTCTGCCGCAGCCACAGCGTCGGATCCCCCAAAAGCACATTCATACCCGCCTGGAGCGCCAACTGGTTCGATTCTCCGGCAAGTTTCGCGGCGGTGGCAATATCGCCTTGCGCCCGCAGCAGTGTAATTTTCCAAACCTCAGTCGGGACGTTTTCCGGCGCCGGGGGATCTTCCTTACCGTCGCCGAGCATGCCCATGCTACGGTATGCGCATGCCAGCGCCATCAGGTCGTTCGGTTCGTTCGCGGACATCCAAAGCAACTCCAACGCCGTATCCGGATCTTCCGCAGCAATCGCCTGGCGGGCGCCTGCAATCGCCACACCGCGGACAGCCGCGGTCAACTCCTCAGGTCGCCCATCCATCGAAAACAGCTTGAGCACCTGAAAATACGCCTTCCTGCGTTTCAGCTCGTTGAGGGAATTTACCTTTTGGTTCTGTGGCAACACACGATACTTGCGGATCAGTTCCAGGATCACCTCGGGTGTTTCGGGGGTGATCCTCAGCTCGATTTTCTCAAGCACAGCCGTGGCGCGGATCGCCATCTCGGGGTCGTCGGAGCGGCTTGCCTCACGCAGATCCTCCAGCGCGTCACGGCCGATATCCCAGAGATCTCTCGTCGCCTTCTCACGCGCCTGGAAGGAGTCCGAGGAAAGTTCCCGTATCATATCGCCGAAATGCGGAGCATCGACTTTCGGGGCATCCGCGGCGCGCAAGGCGACTACGCCGGCAAGAATCATCAAAACTGGAGCCTTCATCTGTGACCTAAACGTGGGCCATCGGAGGATTTATTCAACCCCTCCCGCAAAAAAGTGGTAACCGCTGTGCCGTCCTTGGAGCTAAAAGCCACGTTCCGGTCGCTCAAGAGGTGGGGTCGTCCGATGGGTTGCATGTCTTCCTGAGAAGGCATGACAATGGCCGGTCGGATGAATGACCCCGTTATAATCACATCGGTCCGGGCTAGCTACCAAACTAGTCGAACACAGCAGTAGGCCGTCAAACTACCCGCAGCTCCCCAAGCGCGCAACAACTTTCAAATAGAGAAAATCCGAAGGCTTCATTTCACGGGAAGAGAGTCTCGCATCTACCTTTCCAGTGCCTGTAGGTTTCGCTGGACGGGATTTCAAGGAGGTGGGTTTGCCAGAAGGAATCGATGGCACGGCGGGCGGCCTTGAGGGTGGCGATGCCTTCCGGAGCCGCCATCAGCGAGGCGATGCGCCTTACCCGTTGGCGGAACTCATGGTTCGGGCAATCCGGACCCTCGCACGGGTCAGCTCGGCGGAGATCAGGGGATGATCAATGTGGTGAAGCATATCAATCCTTGGAGGCGAGGATTTTTTTCACCTCAGCAAGCTCCACGCCAAGAGCTGCCGCAGCCTCCTTGAGATCCCCACCGGAACGATCCAGCAAGTGGCCGACAACCTGCTTGGAAAGCCAACTCATCAACGGCATCTCTGCCGGGGCGGAATTGATCACCTGGTCGAGCCCATTCGCGAGAGCTGAAGTTCGTCCGGGCGCAGCCGCCAGGGGTATGTCGGCGGGGAGCAGGATCTGCGACGAAGCCAGCGCACAGGCACGCGCCATAGTGTTCTCGAGTTCACGGACATTTCCCGGCCAATGGTGGGTCACAAGAGAGGCCGTGGCCTCGCTCGAGATCCGGATGCGTGCCATCCCGTTCTTGCGGGTGATGCGCTGCAGGAAATACTCCGCCAGCAGGGGGATGTCCTCCGGCCTTTCGCGCAGCGGCGGGATCCGTAGCTCCACGACGTTGAGCCGGTAGAAAAGATCTTCACGGAAACGCCCTGCCGAGACCTCCGCCGCGAGGTTCTTGTGCGTCGCCGCCACGATGCGCACATCGGTCTTGAGCATGTCGTTCGCCCCCACTCGGGAGAAGCTCCCATCCTGCAGCACCCGGAGCAGCTTCACCTGAATGGAAAGCGGCATGTCGCCGATCTCGTCGAGGAACAACGTCCCGCCGTCCGCCTGCTCGAAGCGTCCCTCACGGCGCGAGATCGCTCCGGTGAACGAGCCTTTCTCGTGGCCGAAGAGTTCGCTCTCCAGCAAGTTCTCCGGGATCGCTCCGCAGTTGATCGTGATCATTTCCCGCTGCCTGCGCGGGCTGTACTCGTGCACCGCTTTTGCGACCAGCTCCTTCCCTGTTCCGCTCTCGCCGGAGATCAGGACTGGCGCATCCGATCTCGCGACCCGACCCACCAGCTTGAACACATCCTGCAGCGCCCGCGAAACACCGATGATCTTCACCCGTCCATCCATGCTCGGAATCTCGGCGGCGGGACGCTCCGCGCTGCGCCTGTCCTCAACGGTCTGCAACGCAGACTCCACGACCGGCCTGAGCTCGAAGGACAGCGACTCCTTTCTCAGAACATCGTGTGCACCCTTCTGCGTAGCCTCGATGATCTGCCCGGTTGTCGGGAAACCCGTGGTCAGGATCACCAGCGTATCCGGGCTCTGCGCGCGGATGCGTCCGAGCAGATCCACCCCGTCGAAAGGCTGCAGCAGCACCGCAGAGACCACGACGTTCACATGCGTCTTCTCGATCACCTTGATGGCCTTGCCTGCGTCGTCGCAGCGCAGGATCCTAAGCCCCTTTGCGGCAAGATGCTTCGTTGCCCAATCCAGGAAATCCAGATCGGGATCGACAAGCAGCAGGGTCTCTTCAGTGGCGGAATCGGGCATAACACGCGGCGCGGTAGGTTCCGGAATGGGGCGGCGGATGGCAAGAGGCAAGATCGAACGGGGGATCCGTTAAAAAACTGCAGAGCAACACCTTATTTCCTCGCCTGCGCAACCATTCCCTCGGCGAGATTCTTCAATTCCTCGACAGGGATCGCGAAGGTCTCCGCACGGTTGGCGCGGGCGATATTCATACCCACCACGCGACCTTCAAGATCGATGACTGGCCCGCCCATCGTCTCGGACGCGCCGAGTATGTCGTGCTGGATCACGCGCGGGAATCCGCTCCGCCGCTTGGAATAGTCGCCGCTCATCTGGTCGTTCCGGCTCTTGTTGGCGAAAAGCTCGCCCTTTGCGGAAAGTTTCACATCGAGCTCGATTTTCTTGCCATCCCTTTTCAAGGAAACCTTCACGACATCCCCTGCTTTCTTCTCCTTGAGCAACTCGACCAGCGCCTTGATCTCTTTGACCTTTTTTCCTTCCACCGAAGTGATCACATCGCCCTCCTTCATCCCGGCCTCCTCCGCGCCGCTCCCTTCGCTGACAGCCTGCACCTCGAGCCTATCCTCGTCGGTTTTGAGCTGAACACCCAAGGCCGGGCCGCCCGCCGCCGGAATCTCCCTCGCCTTCGCGCTGATCACCCCGCCGAGAACGCGGCGCCTCGTCCGGCTTGTCACACCGTTGACCACAACCCAGGTGCCCTGATCGAGCTTGCTGTCGGACGCGTAGATCACAGGGACAAGCTCCGTCGCATCAACCTTGAGCAGCGCAACATCCCAATTCGCATCCGTCACCACCACCTTGGCATCTTTGAAAAGCTTCTTATCCACCCTCACCACGATGTTGCTTACCTCCTCGACCTCGCTCGCCTTCGTGAGGATATAGCCATCGGCGGACACAACCACACCATACGCGATCTCCTTGCGCCCCTGATAGATCACAGCGCTCGATTGCTGGATCACCTGGCGCTGCGGCTCAAACACCGCCACCACCCGTGCTCCCGTGGTGCGAAAATCCGTTTCCAGGCTCTGCTGTGAGAACGCAGTGCCAAAGCAGAGCAGCGCGGCAAGCAGCCGCGTCAGAAACTCAGCGCTTCCCAAGCTTGAGTTCGATCGTTTCATCTTTTCCATCGCGAGTGATTTCCAAAGCCAGTTTATCGCCGGCCGCCATTTCCGCCAAGAGCGCCTTCATCCCGTCCCGTGTCTCCAGTTTCTCGCCGTTGAACGTGTGTAACAGGTCGCCCTCCTTCAGCCCGGCTTCCTCCGCAGGGGTCTTCTTGCCCACCTTCGTGATTTCCAATCCGCCCTCCACACCCTTGGTCGCCACTCCGAGGAATCCGCTGCCTTTCTTCTCCTGTTTTGCGAAAGGTCCTTCGCCGACGAATTCCGATTTCAACATCTTATCCCAGCTATCCAGGAAAACCCGTACCGGCACATGCATGTTCACCGGAAGCCGCTGACCGACCCGCGAGTGGATCCCGATCAAGCGCCCGTCCATATCGAACAGCGGCCCGCCGGAATCGCCGCCGATCAGCGTCCCGTCGGTCTGTATCGTCGTGTTCGCCATCCGCACCAGGCGCGCCAGCCTGACCACCACCCCGCGCTCCTTATCAAAACCGCCGGAATGACCGAGCGAGAAAATCCAGTCGCCGAGTTTGGCTTCATCCGTCTTGTTCACCTCCACGAAAGGAAAATCCCCGCCATCCGGATTCTCCTCGGTGATCTGGATCAGCGCCGCATCCGTCTCGGCCATCAGCCCGAGCGTCTCGGCCTTGAGCTTCGATCCGTCCGGCATGACCACCTCCACATCCTTCCCCACCCCGCCGGAAACGTGCGCCGCAGTCATCACCAGGCCGTCTTTCGAAACGATCACCCCACTGCCGGAGCCGTCACCAAGGTCGATGCCAATCGTTGCGGCCTTCGCCTTGGGTAGCGCGGCCTGCAAGGCTTCCTGTATCATCATCAAATCTTCCGCGGACTCCGGCGCCTTCTTCGCATTGAGCGAGAACGCAAGCAGCGAAGCCGGGATCAGGGCGACCGCAAAACCAAGCGAAAGTGATGTCAGGAGGCGACGCATAAATTACCTTTCTAGGATCTCCACCTCGTATCCGTCCGGATCGGTCACGAACGCCATCTTGTTCTCCCCACCGGCGAATTTTTCCCGCCACCCGGATGGCCAGATCTCGATTCCGGCCTTTTCCACCTTGTCGCAGTATTCGATGATGTCCGGCACACCCAACGCCGTGTGAATGAGGTCTTCCGGGCACGTCGCCGTGTAATCCGCGGACCAGGTCAGCTCCAAGAAAACGTCATTCCCCTCGAGTTCCATGAATGCCAGCCTGTTGCCCTGCGGGGAGTCCTTCTGCTTTCCCAGCCTGTAGCCGAGCTTCTCGTAGAACGATATCGATTCATCGAGGCTCTTCACCCGGATGCGCGTATGGAGGAACTTGATCATCACCCAGCAAAACTAGCGGACATCCGCCGCCCCGCAAGCCCCCTTATTCCCCGCCACGACATGAACATCACCGAGATCGACCGCGAGGATTTCCGCAACCTACTGATGGAGATCCACACCACCCACATGCCTTTCGGCATGTTTGGCAGGGAAAAATACCCGCCCAGGGGAGTCCCCATATTCGATCTCCCGGAGGAATACCTGATCTGGTTCAAGCAGCGCTCATTCCCAAAAGGCCGCCTCGGCGAGCTCATGGCTCATGTCTGCGAGATCAAGGAATGCGGCATGGACTCCCTCTTCCATCCTCTCCGCAAAGCCAACGGCGGCCGCACGAAGCTGAAACTCTAAATCTTAAATTCTAAACTCGAAATGGATCAGCGGCTTGCGCCGGAGTCTGAAAATTAGGGTTTAGAATTTGAGATTTAAAATTTTAGACCAGCCCGTCTTTCCTCGCCTGCTTCCAATACGCATACTCGGAGCGGTTGAAATCCACATACTCCGGCGAGAGGTCGCTCGAAAACATCGTGTATTCCGCCTCCCCCTGGTTTAGGTCGATATCGATCACAAACTCCGGCCCTGCCACCGCGTCGCGCAGCGCGTCCATCGGTGTGTCCGCCTGCAGACCACCGAGACAGGCAGCCTTGCCGCCGATGAAAATGTCGATCAGCTCCTCGCGGATCCGCGCCCGCGAGTAACCCACCGCGTGGATGATGCGTCCCCAGTTCGGGTCGCCGCCGTTCCAAGAGGATTTTACCAGGGCGCTTTTACAAACCGCCTCGGCGACATTCTTCGCATCCACGTGCGTGCGGGCGCCCTTGACGTTCACGGTCACGAATTTCGTCACCCGCTCACCATCACGAACCACCGCCTTCGCAAGCTCCAGCATCACCCATTTGAGGACTATCCGGAACTGCTTGCAGGCGGTGCCGTTGCGCCTGGCGACTGGCATCCCGCTGGCTCCGTTAGCAAGCACGATTACCGAATCGTTCGTGCTCATGTCGCCGTCGATCGTGATCCGGTTAAAACTTTCCTCAGCCGCCTCGCTGACGGCATGCTGGATGCAGTCCTTCGAAAGGTTGGCATCGGTCGTGATGAAACAAAGCATCGTCGCCATGCTCGGCGAAATCATCCCGGCTCCCTTCACACAACCGCCTATTCTGACCCGCTGATCGCCGATGTCGAACGACACCGCCAGCTCTTTCTCATGCGTGTCGCTGGTGATGATCGCATTCGCAAAATCGTTGCCTCTCTTGGCCGCAAGCCCGTCCACAAGCCCGGGGATATTGGGCGACACCCGCACCATCGGCATCGGCAGCCCAATCACTCCGGTCGAGCAAACGCCCACCTCGGTCTTTTTCAGATCCAGCGCATTCGCCGCGTCCTCGCACATCGATTTTGCATCGTGGATTCCCTGCAAACCCGTGCAAGCATTTGCATTCCCCGAGTTCACGATGACAGCCCGGAAGTTCCCTTTCCGGAGATTCGTCTGCGAAACCCTAATCGGTGCCGCCTTCACCTTGTTCGTCGTAAAGACCCCGCCGGATGTGCATTTCCTGTCAGAATAGACCAGAGCAAGGTCAAGCCGCTTGCTCTTGGGATTCTTAATTCCGCAGCTCACCGCCGACGTCAGGAAACCCTTCGCCGCGCCAACACCTCCCTTGATTCTTGTGATCGGAAAATCCATTTCAAAAACTCGAGCGAAACCCTAACGATTCGAATGGCGCCCCCACAAGCTATTCTAAATAAAATCGGACAGCGCTACCCGATCACCCGTCCCCAGATCGCTTTCAGGTAGCGTGATTCTGGATAATTCGAAAGCGTCGGGTGATCCCCGCCTGCACCCGTCCGATCGAAAATCTGCAGCCGCTTGTCCTGACGGTGCACGACGTTCGTCACGATATTCTCGAAGGCACCCACCTCCAGCTGACCCGAGCATGAGCAGGTCACGATCACCCCGTCCTTCTCCACCAGCTGCAACCCCAGCTTGTTGAGGTCGTGGTATTTCGCGTAGCCGGTCTCGTCCTCTTTCCCGAACATGAATTTGGGCGGATCCACCATCACCACATCCCACTTGCGGCCGTTCTCGATCATCGTCCGCACCCACGTAAAAGCATCGGCATGCGTCAGCTTCAGCTTCGCCCCGTTCAGGTTCGCGTTGCGTTTCGCCATCGCCACCGCCGCCTCGTCGAGATCCACCGCCGTCACATCCGCCGCTCCACCCAAGGCGGCAGAGATCGAGAAACCACCCGAGTAGCAGCACAGATCCAGCACCGTCTTTCCTTCGGTAATTCCTCGGAACTTCTTCCGATTGTCCCGCTGGTCACAGAAAAACCCGGTTTTGTGCCCTTGAGAAAAATCGATCTCATACCGCACCCCGTTTTCCTCCACCTTGACCAGCCGCACATTGTCACTCTCCACACCTCCCATCCTCGGGATCCCCTCGATCCTCGCCAGATCCGCATCCACCTGCACCACCACCCGCTTCGTCCCGAACGTCTCGTGAAGCAGCGGCAACCAGCCCTCCAGCCTCATCCACGCCCCCAGAGCCGTGATCTCCACCGAAAGCACATCGCCGAACTTGTCGGCCACCATCCCCGGCAGGAAATCCGCATCGCCGTGCACACAGCGGTAGCAATCCGTCTCCCCATCCAGTTTCAGCAAGCCTCTCCGCAGCTCCCCCGCCCTCACGATGGCCCTTTCGAAAAACGATTCATCGACATCCTCCAGCGAATGGCTCACCACCCGCAGCGGCATCCGTGCCTTCGGATTCCAGATCCCCCAACCGAACCTCGTCCCCTGCTTCCCGAATACCTCCACCAGATCCCCGGCCTTTGCATCCCGCGAAACTTCACCCACCATCTTCGGCCAAACCGATGGATGGAACGTCTGATACTTTAATTGCACCGTAGCCACGCCGCATCCTCATCACAAAATTCAAAATTCAAAATTCAAATCTCAATTTGACCTCTGAAATACCTCATTCTTCTCTGTTATCTCCCTCTTCCCTCTGCCTCCACCGTTTCCAACCAAAGCCCGCCTCGTCCAGCCCCACCTCCCACAAAATCCCCTCTTCCTTAGAGTTTGAATTTTGAAATTTGAGTTTTTATGAAATTACACCGCCACCTCTGCGCCTCCACCCTCGAACTCACCAAATCCGTTTTGGTCAACCACCGCGTCGCCGACCACGAACTCGCCGCCGCCTTCGAGGATAACAAAAAATGGGGCAAGCGCGACCGCTCCTTCGTCGCCGAAACCCTCTTCGAGACCACCCGCTGGCGCCGTGCCCTCTCCTACCTTGTCGATTCTGAGGAAACCAACTCGCTCATCACCGCCCAATGGATACTCATGGGCTTCGAGCTCCCGGAGTGGCACAAATACAACGGCCTCCCTCCCGAGGAAATCATCGCCCGCCAGCAAACCCTCCCCGACCAGCCTCGCGCCGTCCGCCAGTCCATCCCCGATTGGCTTGACCAGCTGGGCCACTCCGAACTCGGCGATCTCTGGGAGCCCCAGCTCAGCGCCCTCAACCAAAAATCTTCCGTCTTCCTCCGCGTCAACACCCTCCTCAGCACCGTCGAGGAAGCCATCGCATGGCTCGCGGAGAACAACGTCGAGACCACCCCCGTCGATGGCTATCCTCACGCGTTGGCTCTCCCTCCCGGGAAAATCCTCCCCAAAGCCCTCCGCCTCGACGGTCGCATCGAGATCCAGGATCCCTCCTCGCAGCACATTTCCTCGCTGCTCGATCCGCAGCCCGGCCAACGCATCATCGACGCCTGCTCCGGCGCCGGCGGCAAAGCACTCCACCTCGCCGCCCTCTCCAACAACGAAGCCCGCGTCTTCGCCATGGACGTGGAGCCGAAAAAACTCATCGCCCTCAAACCACGCGCCAGGCGCGCCCGCGCCTCCTCCATCTCCGCGAAACCGATCACCGAATCCACCCCCACCGATTTCGAAAACGTCGCCGACTCCCTGCTCATCGACTCCCCCTGCTCCGGCCTCGGCACGTTGAAACGCCAGCCCGACCTCAAATGGCGGCTCAAACCCGCCTCCTTCGACCGAGTCCGCTCCATCCAGGCTCAGCTCCTCGTCGAGTATCCCAAAATGCTCAAGCCCGGCGGCAAGCTCCTCTACGCCACCTGTTCCATCCTCCCCTCCGAGAACCAGGGACAAATCACAAGACTCCTCGAAAAACACCCTGGGAAATACAAACTCATTTCCCAACAAAACCTGCTGCCCTCAGAAACCGGCCACGACGGCTTCCACGCCAGCCTTCTCCAGAAGGCGTAGCTCCCCCCCCATGTAGCTGCCTCGTCTCGGGGCAGTCCGTGAAAGCGGCATCCCGCTGCTAGCCACTCCAACTCTCCCCCTTCGGAGACTTTAACACAACTTACTTGCATTAATCACTACCGCAAGTAAGTTGCGTCTGTGACACAACTCAAGACCACCCCACCCCAACAAAAAAACTCCCTGCTCCTCCGCGATCTTTCCGCCGCCTTCATGCAGCAGATGTTTTTCTGGGGTATGGATGCCGCCGCGCTAGGCGGAAATATTTTTCAGAAAACGGGATTTATAAAAACCCCATCCACCGGACTAAAGGGCACAAGCTGCTACTCCCTACCTTTGGAGAACGGGCAGATCTTTCTCCACGGAGCTTGCGGCGGCTGGGTCTCAGAAACTGAAGAGCCCGGCTTCATCTTCATCCGTCCGAAGGAAAGATGCTTCCTCTGGCACGATAGCCAACCCCCTGTCCCCGGCAAGTGGATCGCGGAACAACTATCTACTCCGGATCTAATATCAGATCTCCTGTTTCTTGTCCCCTTTCTAAACTGGTGGATCAATCACGAGACCTGGGTGGAATCAAACTCAAGCGCCAACTACCGCGAATCCTGCTACCGGAAATACAAGTCCCTCCCAAAATCAAAACCCTGGCTACCGCCTGGTGCCGGACTCGAATGGATAAGGATGCTCCGTGAAAACCCCGCCACCACACCCCGCGCAAAACGCTTCGCCGCATCTCTTGTTTCGTAGATCTCCACCCAATTACTATGTCTGCAGTATCCACACAAACCCGCCTCGCTGATCCGGACCGCATCGGCGTCGCCGCCTCCATCCTCTGCGCCATCCACTGCGCGGTGGCTCCGGTCCTCCTACTTTCCCTCCCGGCCTTCGGTCGCATCTGGGCACACCCAGCATCTCACGCGCTCGTGGCTGTATTGGTCATCCCGCTCGCCATTTTCGCCATCCGAAAAGGCTTCCGCCGCCATCGCAACAGGCTCGTCGCCTCCATCGCGGGAATCGGTATCTTCCTCATCATCGCCGGAGCAGCTGCACCCGCCTTCACCCCCGCCGAGAAAACACCCACTGGCTGCGATAAATGCTGCCCCTCCACCCAAACCACGGCCTCTGGAGAAACCTCCCTCCACATCCCCCCCGCCGCCATCATCACCACCCTCGGCGGGATCGCCCTCATCCTCGCACATTTGGCTAACCTCCGCTGCTGCCGGAACTGCAAGACCTGTTGAGCTACTACCTATTTTTTCCTGCCGAGATTCTTGATGGTGACGTTCAGCCACCTAGAAGGAGCCTTTGTCACCAACTTCCCGTATCTAGACAATATGAGCGTTGATCCCAGAATCCCCGCCATTCCCCGCCGCATCGTCTCGGGCGAAACCGGAGCCACCCCCGATCTTGGCCTCCCGGATCTCACCCCCATCGAAGTCCCGGAAATCGAAGACCCCGGTCGCGAGAAAACCCTTGTCACCAGGCGAATCCTCGTCCTGCTCGGCCAACACGAAATCTCCGCGGAAAGAGTCGGCATCAAGCTCGCCCCGGAAGACCTGAAATCCGTCTTCGCCGCATTGCGCCAGCACGCCCGCACAGGCTCGGCTCCAGAGCTCCCCGCCCGCGATGAAATCCATCAATACATCCTCGACTCCATTTTCGCCGAGCTAGTCGAAGAACCCAGCAACATCCTCTACACCACCAAAACCGGCCCCGACACCATGCGCTACGACGCCATGAAACCAGAATTCTGGTCCGAATGCCTCGATCTGTTAGAAAAAAATCTCTGCCCTTAAACATCATGCACACCTTCCCCAACTACTTCGAATGGCACAGCGCCATCACCGGCCCCTGCGGCCTCACCCTCTCCCGCTCCTACTGCCAAGAGCGCATCGCCGCCCTAGCCGACCCCAAAAACCCCTCCACCCGCTCCTTCGTGGAAACCTACGGGGAAACCTACCTAGAGCAAGTTAGCGCCTGGTTCCAGCAAGCCAAAACCGAAGCCACCGAATGAATTCCCTCCCGCAAAACATCCGCCCCCTCCAGACCCGCAAGCCCCTCGTGGTGATCACTGGCTTCCTCGGAGCCGGGAAAACCACCTTCCTGCGCGGCCTTCTCGAAGCCACCGCACCCTACCAGATCAAAGCAGACGTCATCCTCAACGACTACGAAAACGCCTATCTCGACTCCGAAACCCTCCGCGCCACCGCCGCCTCTGTCGAGCCAATCGCCGCCTCCTGCGCCTGCTGCGAGGGCATGGATTTCCTCATTGATCTCTCCGTTTCCGCCGCCTCCTCCCGCAACGAACTCCTCTTCATCGAGCTAAATGGCACCGCCGATCCCATCCCGCTTCTAGAATCCTTCACCCTCCTAGAATCAAAACTCCTACGCGCACCCCGCTGGCACGTCTGCATCCTCGATGCACGCCACTTAGGGAAAAATACATCACACCGCCGCCTCCGTGAGCTTCAGCTTGAGACCGCCAGCCACTTCGCCCTTAGCCACTCGGAAACACTAACAAGCCTCGAAAGAAGCACCCTCTACGAGCGAATCCGCGCCATCAACCCCCTCGCCAGCGAGACCACCCCAGAGCTTCTCGCCGCCGCCCTCGCCTCCCTCTCCAACCGCATGACTTGGAGCAAACCCGCCTCCTCTCGCCAACACGGCGAGTTCCTCTTTCCGAAAGAGAAAAACCATCACACCCACCTCGCCCACTCCTTCACCGGCTGCCAGATCCTGCTCCCTGATGTCCTTTCCCGCAGCGTCATGTGGGAATGGCTCGCCGCCCTACCAGAATGCGTCATCCGCGCAAAAGCACTCGTCAGCACCCCGGACGAACCAGGGATACGCCGCCTCTTCGAGCGTGTCGGAAACGAACTCATGGCAGACCCTCTCGAAGTCCCCATCAGCCCCCGCGTCCCCAGCTCCGCAATCCTCATAGGCCCCGACCTAGACCCAGAGGAAATCCTAGCATCCGCCCACCGCATCCTCGGAGAAACCTGCACATGCCCATGAATACTCAAACAGTCACCCGCGTCCTCATTGTCGGAGCCGGCCCCGCCGGTATCGGAATTGCAACCGCTCTCAAACGCGCCGGCGTCATCGACCTCCTCGTTGTCGATGCCCGGGAGATCGGCTCCTCCTTCCGGGCATGGCCGAAGCAGATGAGATTCATCACTCCGAGTTTTTTCTCAAATCCTTTCAATCTCCCCGATCTCAACGCCATCGATCCAGAAACCTCGCTCGCCGATTTCGGCCGGACCGAGCACCCCAACGGGCCCCGTCTTCGTAAAATATTTGGAAGCCACCGTTGACCATTTCCAGATCCCCATCCGCACCGGCACAAAAGTGGAATCCCTCAGAAAATCCGGCGAAACTTTCATCGCGGAAACCTCCCAAGGCGACATCCAAGCGGAGTATGTCGTCTGGGCCACCGGCCAATTCCACTACCCCCGCAACAAAGACTTTACCGGCGCGGAACTAGCCATCCACAGCTCACAAGTCGAAGACTGGTCAAAGCTCGAAGGCGATGAATTCACCGTCATAGGCGGCTACGAGAGCGGAATGGATGCCGCCCTCACCCTCGTCAATCTCGGCAAATCCGTCCGCCTCATCTCCCGCGGCGAGCCCTGGGCCACCGACCATCCGGATCCCTCCCGCAGTCTCAGCCCCCGCACCTTGGATCGCCTCCGCGAACTACTACGAACACCGGAGAAGGCCAATGAAATCGAATTTATAAAAAACACAAGCATCCGCCGAATCGAATAAGACGATGCCCGGTGGAAACTATACGACCAAGACAATTTCCCCCACACCACCCTCACCCGCCCCATCCTCGCAAACGGCTTCACCGGCGGCCTCTCACTTATCTCCGATCTCTTCGAAAACGATGAATACGGTCGCACCCGTTTCACCGAGGAAGCCGACGAATCAACCCTCACGGAAAATCTCTTCTACTCCGGCCCCGAGCTAACCCACCGCGCTTCCCTCTTCTGTTTCATCTATAAATTCCGCGCCCGCTTCGGCGTCATCGCCCACGAGATCGCCACCCGCTGCGCCAAACCAGACATAGATCAAAACCTCCTCCACTATCTGAAATCCGATTTCATGAACACAGACCTGGACTGCTGCACCGACTGCAAATGCGCCATCGAACCTGCCGACGACGCACCCAGGCCCGAGGAATTTTCCAAGTAACCACTCCGGAAATGCGCCACCTACTTTCCAACTTCGGAACCACCCTCATCCTCCTCGCCGCGATCCTGATCGGCTCGTTTATAGGAAACTTCTCACCAGCCTCATCCCATGCCCTCAGTAGCTCTAGTCGCCTGTATCTTCGCCGGAAACATCACCGCCATTTTGGAAAACGCCTCCGCCTTCCTCATCATCATCGCCGCTGTTTTCGTGTTCTTCCTCGTCACGTATTTCCTCGGAGAAATCCTCTCCCACCGCTTTCGCCTCGCCTACCCGGAGCACGCCCTGCTCACCATGACCACCGCCGCGCGCAACGCCCCCCTCATGCTAGGACTCACCACCGCCGCCTTCCCGGATCAGCCTCTCATCTATGCCGCCCTTATTATTGGGATGCTCGTCGAGTTCCCCCACCTCATCGCGCTCAAGCACCTACTGCTGCGGAAAAAGGCTACCCCTAGCTATCTGACCCTATAGTTCGATACACCAGCAATTTCCACACAATCATGACCGCTCCCAAGCTACCCGTCACCGTCCTCTCCGGCTTTCTCGGAGCGGGAAAAACCACCTTGCTCAACCACATCCTGCGCAACCGCGAGGGCAAGCGCGTCGCCCTCATCGTCAATGACATGAGCGACGTGAACATCGATGCCGATCTCGTCCGCAACGGCGATGCCTCACTTTCCCAGACCGAGGAAAAAATGGTCGAGATGTCCAATGGCTGCATCTGCTGCACCCTGCGCGAGGATCTTCTGTTGGAAGTTGGTAAACTCGCCCGCGAAGGCCGCTTCGACCACCTCGTCATTGAGTCCACAGGTGTCTCCGAGCCTATGCCCGTGGCGGAGACCTTCACTTTCACCGAAGAGTCAGGAAGATCTCTCGGGGATATCTCGGAAATTGATACCATGGTTACCGTAGTTGATGCGTTCAATTTCCTCCGGGATTTCACCGCCATCGAAAAGCTCAAGGATCGCAAACAGGAAATCGGCGAGCAGGATGAGCGCACCATCGTGGACCTGCTCAACGATCAGATCGATTTCGCAAACGTGATCCTGCTGAACAAGACCGACCTCATTACTGAGGAGGAAAAGAAAACCATGCACGGAATGATTCGTGCCCTCAACCCGCAGGCGAAAATTTACGACACTGTCGATTCGCAAGTGCCGCTGGACGCAGTGATGGGCACCGGCCTCTACGATCATAAACTCGCCGAGCAGCACGATGGCTGGCTGGACTCACTCGTCGAGCACACGCCGGAAACCGAGGAATACGGGATCGCAAACTTCGTATATCGCAGCCGAATCCCGTTTCATCCACAGCGGATTTTTGATCTGTTCGGGCAGGAATGGCCTGGCGTTATCCGCTCGAAAGGCATGTTCTGGCTCGCCACCCGGCTGCAATACGCGGGCTATTGGTCTCAGGCCGGAGCGATCGCAAAACACCAATGCGCCGGTCACTTCTGGGCAGCAGTTTCCAAAAAACAGTGGCCGGACGATACCAGCCACATCGACAAAGTCTGGGAAGAACCAAACGGCGACTGCCGCCAGGAAATCGTCCTCATCGGCACCGGCATGGATAAAGAGGCACTCACCGCAATGCTCGATTCCGCCCTCCTCACCCCGGAGGAATTCAACACGCCAGCAGAAATCTGGAGCCAGCGTTTCCCCGATCCGTTTCCCAAATGGAGCATGGGGCTGATGGGATGAGAGATTTTTCTTCCCGGCAGGTGTATCTGAAAGAAAGGAAGAAACCGTGATTTAGAAATCGCCACAAGCCACGTTAAGCACGGGAAAAGCTAATTCCCGTGCCTAACGCGATTTCTAAATCACGGCTCCTTTCCAACCCGGCCGTAACCGGGGGTAATTTGAAAGTTGTGTTCAAATGCCACGCGAGCAGCAGCCATGGGGACCGCACGCGGTGGCGCGCGTGCGCTCTCCTCAGCGAACTTCGTTTAAGCTTCCGAGTACGACGTTGAACTGAAACCAGAGTGAATGCTCCTCAGGCCCGCCGGAGAAGTGATCGTAGTTATACTGAGCGCGGACACCGACGCGACGTTGATCGTCAAACCAGTATGATACAGCAGGTGAAACACGGAAACGCTCGTCAAAACCAAAATCGTCGACACCTTCGACCCACGAAATTCGGAGGCTAGTGTCCAGGCGATCACTCCACGTGTAGGTAGCCGTTGTATAGAAGCCTAATTCATCATAGGTTCCTCGGTTTGTGCCTCCAGCACCGCCGTGATCATCGTGATCATCGTGATCATCGTGGTCATCGTGGTCATCGTGGTCATCGTGGTCATCGTGGTCATCGTGGTCATCGTGGTCATCGTGGTCATCGTGGTCATCGTGGTCATCGTGGTCATCGATCATTCCACCACGCCCTACACCACCTGACGCGCCGACTCGGCGCCAAATTAACTCATTCCTCAAATTAAATGCGCGCCCACCCGCTTCGAGACCATTTTCGCGCCAGAGGTATTCCGCGTCCAAACCTACGATGTGAGTCGAACGTCCGAATTCATTATCACCACCTGCATAAGAAACCCCACCTGTGATGCTGTGAAAATCGCTAAACCGATAGCGCGCCATCAAACGAGAGTTGAAAACATTTTCGGAAAGACTCCCTTCCTCTCCTTCAAACAAGGCTCCACCGCCGTGATCATCATGATCGTGTTCATCATGATCACCGTGGTCGTGCTCGTGGGGTCGAGTATTACCGAAGCCAAGCGTTGCGACCGCGCTGAGGCCGGGGTCAATTTGCAACGGTATGTTCCAGCTCACTTCGACGCCGCGCATGACCAAACCGTCGTCGCCGAGAAAACGCGAGTTGGGTATCTCGGCATCAACGAAATTCCACGCGTGCAGATGTTTATCATTCACCGCCCCGAAGCGGGCGAGATATTGGCCTCCTTTAATTTCAAAACCGCCGGGAATATTGACAATTTTCCCGAAGAGCTCTTCTAGCTCACCATCCCAATTACCATCGGAGTCCTGATAGAAAAGGTAATTGGAAAACCCTTCAATGTATTCGGTTCTGAGTGAAACCGATGGCTCGATCGCCTGTCCAGAAAAGGACTCGCGGTTCGGATCATGACCACCACTAGCGAGGTCGGCAGGATCCCCGGAGGAAAAACCACCAACGCCATGAAGATGCAGGTTAGGGAAGAGCACGTCACCAATACTCCAATCATTAAAGCGCTCCCACGCATCCGGCGAGCCGGTCGTTTCAGCAGAAGCTGAGGAAAAAGTAAGCAGGGCGGCGGCCAGTGGCCGGGATAGTTTTGTTTTTTTCATTGTATGTTGGTTGTTGAATTCGTCGGCTTCGAAACGAGATGTCGAATAAGGCCGTATTTAGGGCTAAAAACGAAGGCGAGCAGGAAGATCGCCCCAAGTAAGAGAACAATCGTAGGCCCCTGCTCGAGATTGAGCCACCAGCCGATGAACACGGCAGACGCGGCCGAGATACCACCAAGCAGCGAGCCTCCCCAGAATAGGGTATTGGTTGAATCGGTGAGCAGATAAATCGTTGCTGCCGGCGTGACTAACAAGCCCAGCGCTAGCATGCAGCCCACCGCTTGCAGTGAGGAAATCAATACGACGATCAGGATCGCAAGAAGCAAGTAATTGAGAAAACGCACTGGAACTCCGAGTGTGGCGGCTACCTCCGCATCGAACAGGCTCATCAGCAACGGACGATGCAGCGCGGTCAGCAGACCGAGGGCTCCGAGCGAGATCCAAAAGTTCGTCCATAAATCCGCATCACGCATACCCATTATGTTCCCGAACAACCACTCGTCCATTTCCTGTGCCACTTGCAGACGGCGCAGGAGAATGATGCCCCCACTGAATGCCGCCGTGTATAAAATTGCCAATGCGGAGTCCTGATCAATCCGCGATCCACGTGAAACCGCCAATGACCCAAGGCCGATCAGCAGCGCGGCAAACAGTGCGCCGAGGAAAACACTCCAATCCTGAAAACCGGCAACAAGAATCGCCACGGCAATGCCCGGCAGTAAGGCATGTGATAGTGAACCCACCTTAAGAGCGGATTTCTTCAATACCACAAAGGCACTTGCGTAGCCGTTAGTTAATCCGATCATCAAGGCGGCCAAAAGGGCACGCTGGTTGAACTCATGACGCAGCGGTTCCAAAAGCCAATCAATCATGCAACCCCCCTTCCAACTCCGGCAAGCGAGCCGAAAGCTTTGTTAAGGTTGGCCTCGGTGAAGATTGCGGAAACCGGTCCGGAGGCAATTTTCCTGCGCTTCAGTAAAAGCACTTCGTCATAAATATCCTTAACCGTGTCGAGATCGTGATGCGAGGCGACAACCAACCGCCCTTCCGATGCCAGATCGCGCAGCAGAGTGGCGAGCGCAGCTTTTGAAGTGCGGTCGAGACCGGTGAACGGCTCGTCTAACAAAAACGCGTGTGCTTCTTGCGCAATAGCACGGGCGAGGAACACCCGTTGTTGCTGACCTCCGCTAAGCTGACTGATCTGGCGATTTTCCAATTCCATCAAGCCCATGACTTCCAGTGCCTTATCAACCGCTGCATCATCGGCTTTGGAAAACGGACGCCACCAGCCAACGTTCGGATAGCGCCCCATGCGGACAACCCCCCTAACCGTGATGGGAAACTTCCAATCGACGTCCTCACGCTGGGGCAGATAAGCGATCTCCCGACTCCATTTGCCCACCCGGCTACCTCGCCACAGAATGCGGCCGTTTTCCAGCGGCAGGAGTCCGGCGATAGCCTTTAGCAAAGTACTTTTACCAGCGCCATTTGGACCAATGAGTGCGACACAGGAACCACATGATGTTGAGAAACTGACATCTTCTAGGGCGCGTACAGCGCGATAGCGAACGTCTAAATTTTCCACCACGAGTTCGTGATGGCGATCGCAATGAGCGCAGGAATCGTGAGTTTCGTGAGTCATAGCAATTAATTCAATATAAGTCCCACTCGTAGTTGAGAATTTCCTCCACCCGACCGGAACCGATAGCGTAGCAAGTTTGTTCTTCAACTCCGTCGGGGAGCACGGTCAAAAAGAACGCGGTCTCATCGCCCTCATCGCCCTCATCGCCGAAGTTTACTTCGACAAGCAGCTCCAAGGAATCTTCGATCAATACTAAATCAGCTTCGGTCTGGCTTTCTCCGGCGGGAAGATGTTCCGCATTCCACAGCAGATCGCCATCAGTGGTGGAAACACGTAGGGACTTTGCCGGAGCTAGCAGTTTAATCCGGAGAAAGCCGCTGATATCTTGGCCGTAGTCGTCTCCATGGGCATAGGAATTTTCTTCGCCACCGGATACCCCAGCCACAGAAACATGATCGCGCGACGTGAGTTCACGCAACGGCACCGCGATCGCGGCCATTCCGGCACAGACGACCAATGTCGCCATCAGAGGTGAGGTAAGCCCAGACATCTCAGGTTCAATTCACTCCGAAGCCGCGGGTGATAGCGTTGACGTTGTTGCGGATCATTCCTTCGAAACCGGCGCTATTTCTCGTCCCGTTACCGTCCGAGATGAGCGGAGAGGCGACTTTCGTACCAGTGGCACGGGCAATCGAATCGACGGTTCTGCGGCTGGCTCCCTCCTCGGGAAAAATAGCTGGCACTCCAGATTTTTTGACCGATTCAATGGTCCGCGCTAAATCTTGTGGAGTGCTTTCCTGCTCCTTGTTAAGTCCCGCCACGGCGATAACATTGAATCCAAACTCCTTAGCAAAGTAGCCGAATGCATTGTGTGCGGTAACCAGCTTGCGCTGGCCGCGAGGCACTTTCGAAAGTTCGCTCTTCGTCCACCTCTTCAACCCATCAAGACGCTTGCCATACGCAACCGCTCGATTCTTGTATTCAGTCTTCCCCGCAGGGTCAATTCCACCGAACGCAGTCGCGATGATGCGCGCTGCGCGTTTCATATTAGCAATTCCATGCCACCAATGCGGGTCAAGCGCCCCTGCACGGGAATGATGCGGGCAGCAGGTGTAAACTGCATCCTTACCCACAGTCAGCGAGGGAATTGTCCGGCCGACTTCCAAGATGGGCACGTTGGGCAGGCTGGCTCGAATGCGACCCAGGTAGGATTCGAGGTTTTTGCCCCCGGCGAGAATCAGAGAAGAGGCTTGCATTTTCTTGAGATCCGATGGTTTCGGCTGGAAGCGGTGCGGATTTCCACCGGCACCAACTAGATCAAAGACTTCCACCCGCTCACCACCGACCTGGTTCGCAAGATCCGCCATCAATGGATGAAGCGCCGAAACTTTGAACTCCGCTGCGGAAAGCGGAACGGCCACCATCACCAAGCCAATAAAAGCATTGAGAACTTTCTTCATGGACTGAGCATATGACTGATTCAGCTCAGCACAAGCAAATAACGCAATTAAATCGCATTAGCATAAAAGTCGCGATAACGCCAACCTCATCACCCCTTTATTTCTAATTGGTACGCAGTACCGTCAGCTTGGGAACATCGCCAAAACAAACTCGCTATTTATTTGGCTTCCTAAGCCTCTGGCATGGATCTGAAAATCACGCTGGAAACCAAGGCAATTCAAAACAAATCCCCAGCCAACTCAGCGGCTAGGCACGGCGGATCTTCATGACCCCCTAGCAAAAGCTACTGGCATGGCTGAGCCTTGTGCACGAAAAGCAAACGCGACTGGGATCCCACCACCCTTCGCAAAGAGCTCTCGCAGCTGGAGTCCGATCCCGCCCCGACCGACAACTGAAGTGGTTCCCTTACCGTTGCCAGTAAATTTTGAGTTTTATTGATGTCGTGATCTGGTCTGTGAGGTGGGCGGGGCGGTCAAGCTGGCTCAGCTTGCCGGGGTTTGGGGCGGGTAGCCCCAAG
>CAJQKQ010000025.1 GCA_905478925.1 uncultured Verrucomicrobiales bacterium | reverse complement strand
ACAAGACGTCGATCCTAACGACTGACCCGCTGCGAGTCGAAAGCTCCATGATCATTCAACCATCAACCCAGAAGTCGGAGCGCGCCCTCGGTCAGGCGTAGGATGACTTCGACGTTCTACAAGGAAAATAAAATCTTCATGGCTATCCCTTCACCAACTCAAAGCACTCCCGGTGGTTGTGTTATCGGAGCGATAGCGCTTATTCCTGCCGTTATCTCTGGTCTTGGTATTTGGGGGATGATCGTGTGGCTGCAGTTACCCGCAGAGAGCCATCACTTTGATACACGCTTTTGGGTCATGTTATCAGCTATCGTTATCGGCGGTCTTTTGACCGTTATTCTAGCATGGATTTCATACAGATCACTGAAGTCTACTGATTTCACCGACTATGACTCAAAGGATCCCAACAACACTAACATGAAGTGGTGACCGGAATTGCTAATGCTTGGTGGGTTGACTGGAATGGTTTGCGAAACGGGAAGGTAACGGGAAGGTAACGGGAATCTTCGCAGCCCAGCGTAAAAGCCCGAAAGGAAAAGCTATCAGTATCGCTCGCGAGGCAGCCCAAGCGAAATCGAAAGCCTAGGCAGCCGCGGCCGCCGCCACAAAAGCCAAAGCAGCAGAGTGAACCGCACTCAAGGCCGCACAGACCAGCCTCGAAAATGCCGATCCGACATGGCTTGGCTTGGTGAAATCCTGTAACGAACTCGGCAAGATTGCCGGCGGTGGAACGCTCCCGCTAGTCCTCGCTTTTCCCCTCTCTGGTCTCTTCATCGACGTCCTCAAGCGCCCAACCCAAAAAGTAATTTTCTAGCAGCCACGCTCCCGGGCGAACCCGGGGAAAGACATCGATGAAACGGGGATCAAGGCTACACGGAACTTGCGCTAACTCCGACAAACTCCTAGTGGTTTCAACCTCATGGCGACAGTCCTAAGAATCATAATGATTGGTGCCACGGGTGCGGTGGGTGGCCACGCGGCTAGGGTATTGGCGGCTCACTCTGAGGTGGAGCAACTGACGCTGTTGGGACGTCGTCCTGTGGACTGTGACTTTGGGACAAACGTAGTCCAGCACGTGGTCGATCTGATGGATTCAATGTCCTACGCGAAATTGCTCGCTGGCCATACCAAGGCGGTTTGCACGGTCGGCGTGGGTGAATCTTCGACGGTTTCGAAGGAAACGTTTGTGCGCGTGGATAAGACCTTGGTGTTAGCATTCGCAAAAAGCTGCAAAGAGGCGGGGATTGAACATTTCGAATTGTTGGGGTCGGTGGCGACCAATCCAAAATCGGCGTCATTTTATTTTCGCACCAAGGGCGAACTTGTGGAGGGGCTCAAGGCCTTGGGTTTCAAACGACTCAGTGTGTTTCAGCCGTCGATGATTCTAACGCCGCAGAACCGATACGGCTTATCGCAGGCGGTAATCCTCAAAACTTGGCCGTGGTTGCATCCTCTGCTGTTCGGTTCACTCCGAAAATACCGAGGGATTCCGGTGGCGCGTCTGGGTCGTGCCATCGCGAATAATTTATTTGCCCCGGGAAGTGGTTTCGAAGTCCTCCATTGGGACGAGTTTCAAACGCTCACCTCCGAATAGGGTCTGGTCGTGGCCGTTGAGATAGCAGGTTTCTCCCTGCCCGTTCGGATTCATTTCCAAGCGTACTACGGTGCATTCTCCATTTCAGATTTCAGCAATACTCAAGCTCCCCGCAACCCCTTTCTCGCCTCTCAACGGCGCCTCCCAAAAAGCAAATCCCTAGCAGCTAGCAATAGCCCGATTTCTTCATCGACGAACTCCGCCCCTGCGACTACTTTTTTTGGCAATGAAAGCGACCATGACCCTCCTTCCGGCTCTCTTGTTGGCAGGCTGCGCCCCCACCTCCAGCCCTTCCGCAGAGCAGAAATTCCAGCAAGCCGACAAGAACGGCGACGGCTCGGTGAACCGCCTGGAAGCGACCAATCTGATCATTGCCGATGCCTTCGCGATGTATGATTCCAACGGGGACGGCTTCGTGACCGAAGTGGAGTACGTGGCCTCAGGAGGCACTCCAGAGAATTTCCGCAAGGTCAACAAATCGGGGAGCGGCCAAATTTCCCTTGAGGAAGCACAGACCAGCCCGATGGTCTTCAACACTTTCGTGGTGTCCTTCGACGAAGCCGATACAAACAAGGACGGCCAAGTCACCTTGGCGGAATACCAGAGCTATCTCCAATTGCGCGACGCCGCAGTTCGCTGAGAAAACCGGCAAGTCATCATCCTGCCACCCTGTGCAAAATAGTAAATAGTGTCCCTCAACCTAAGTCCGCTAGATTCATGAACAAACCACTCCGCTTCCTCACCTCCTTCGCCCTCGGCAGTGCCGCCATCCTCTTGAGTTCCTGTGGCAACATGAGCTCCACGTCCCGCTCAGGCACGGCTTTCTCTTTCGACCCTCCGGCCAAGAAGCCAAGCAACCCTTCCGCGGTGAAGATCCACATCAGCACCAGCGCTGGGAAGCTCTATGTGACTGAAGGAAATGAAGTCCTCCTCGCCACACCCATCGGCGTCGGAACCAGCGCCACTCCCACACCAAAGGGCAACTTCAAGATCAACTCGAAGACCCGCCACCGCCGGCGTCAGGGAAACCCGGGAAGAGGATATCCGATGACCTACTGGATGTCCTTCTACAGCCCCTCTTACGGAATGCACTGGGGCTTTGTGAAACCCTACCCATCGACCCATGGCTGCGTCCGAATGCCGCTCAATTCCGCCCGCAAGGTCTTCGACATGACCCGCGTCGGCACCCCTGTGAATGTTTCCTCTTCTCAGCCATGGGACTCCACCATCGGTGCTAATCTTCCCCGTCTCGACGACGGTCCACTCCCCAATCCTCCTGATTCCTACATGCAGAGCAGCAAGGTCTTCGCCGACCAGGAAAAAGGAAAGATGTGGGACTTTAACTGAGTTCGGCGAACTTAGTGGAAGTGTCACTCGGCGTTTCAAGGAACTCACCTCCGATGCGGTCACCGGCGAATCATGCTCTGTGACCCGCGAGGCATTCCAGTAGGGGGCAGACCGGCGCAGGTTCTCCTTTGGGATTTCGCTCACTCCGCTGGGCGGAATGCGAACTCCAGTTCGGCCACGCTGCGCGACTCGGTGAAGTCGGAGAAAAAGGTGAGGCTGCGGGTGCTTGAAGTGCCTGATCGTCCGTATCGGCATCACCCGAAACGTCTGGTCAATTCCTGTCCGCCTGTTTGAATGATGGGATGAGCGTGGGCAGGGAGCGGTTGTATTCCATGATGGCTGCGGCCGTCGCGCTGCTCGTTGTAGTGCTGGCGATTGCGCCGGATGCTTCGGAGTGGTTCCGGTGGATTTGCTTGGGGCTGGCGTTGGTGACGCTCATGCTGATGGTTTCGACGACCGGCTCGGCGCGCGTCGAGCTATACGAAAGCCAGGTGAAGCTCCGCCAGACGCGGCGGGAGAGGGATGAGATCGAGAGGTATTTCCGGGCACTGATGGATTCGCTGCCAGCATGGATTTATTTCAAGGACAGGGAATCGAAGTTTATCCAGGTGAACAAGGCGCTCGCCGACTATTCGGGAATTCCAGCGGCGGGTATGATCGGGAAGTCCGATGCGGATTTCCTGGATAAGGAGAGCGCCGGCAAGAACCGGTCGGATGAGATCCGCATACTCGCCAGCGGCGAGGGTCGTGAGCGCTTCATTGAGAGGGAGAGCCTGCCGGGCGGCGGCGATGCATGGGTGCTGACCTCGAAACTTCCGTTGCGCGACAGGCAGGGTCGCATCATCGGGACGTTCGGGGTATCCAGTAACATCACCGAGATGGTGGAGGGCCAGCGGACGCTGGAGAAGGAGCGCAATATGCTCAGGACGCTTCTCGATAGCATCCCGGACAGTATCTATATCCGCAATTGGGAGGGACAATACCTGGTTGTGAACCGTGCGCTCGCGGAGCTGGTCGGCTCATCGGATCCCGCCGAGGTCACCGGAAAAACCCCTTTCGATTATTTTCCCGCTGAGGCGGCGAAGCAGTTCATCGAGGAGGACGCGGGAGTGATGGAGGCCGGCGATTCGGTGATCAAACCGAACGCTGTCGTCCGCAAATCGGACGGGGATCTCCGCCACCTGCTCACCACCAAGGTGCCAATGCGCGACAGCGAGGGGAATGTTTTCGGCATACTCGGGATCAACCGTGATGTGACCGAGCATGAGAGGGCGCGCGAGGCGGTGAAGCAGACCGAGCACCGGATGCAGGAAATCGTCGATAACAGCCCGCAGCCGATGTATGCAAAGTCGGTCACCGGGCACTACCTGATGGTCAACCGCCGGTATGAGGATCTCTTCGGGATGAAATCTGAGGACATTGTCGGCAAAACGGATCTGGAGGTCATCGGCGACGAGCAGGTCGTCAAGCGGCTCCAGAAGAACGACAGGCTTGTTCTGCATCGTGGGGAGCCTGTTCAGTTTGAGGAGACGATCAGGTTTCCGGACGGTGAGCGTTCCTATGTTTCGGTGAAATTTCCGATGCGTGACCTCGATGGCGAGATCTATGCAGTGGGCGGGATCTCAACAGATATCACGGCACGGAAAGAGGCGGAGCAGGCGCTGCAGGATCTCAATCAAGAGCTTATGCAGACACACGAAAACCTCACCCAGGCGCATGAGCAGCTGATCCAGGCGGAGAAAATGGAATCGGTCGGCAGGCTCGCCGCCGGGGTAGCCCATGAGGTAAAGAATCCACTGGCGATGATTGGTATGGGGCTGGAGCTCCTCGCCCGGCGCCTGCCTGCCGATGATGAGAAGGGCAAGGAGACGATCGCACGGATGAAACGCGGCATTGACCGCGCCAAGAAGATCGTGCGGGGTCTGGTGGATTATTCCTCGGATCGGAGGATGGAATTGCGATCAATCCGCCCGGACAGGCTGGTGACCGACGCGCTGGAATTGGTCGAGTATGAGCTCAACCAAGCGGGCATACGTGCCGACTTTGTTCCGGATTCCGAGTTGCCGTCTGTGCAGGCGGATCAAACGAAGATTGAACAGGTGCTGGTGAACCTTTTCATCAATGCCATGCACTCCATGGAGGCAGGTGGAGTTCTAGTCATACGCACCGAACTGCTAAACGCGGAAAACGTCCCGTACAATGAGGGCTCGCGCCTGCGTGACCGGACACGCGAGGGGGATCGCATGGTGATGATCACTGTGACGGATACCGGTATGGGGGTTCCCGAGGATGTGCTGAGCAAGCTCTTCGACCCGTTTTTCACCACGAAACCGACGGGGAAAGGGACTGGATTGGGGTTGACCGTCGCCCGCAAGATCGCGGAACTGCATGGCGGTGAGCTTGTGCTGGCGAACCGCAAGGATCGCAGCGGGGCGATCGCCAGCCTGACTCTGAGGGCGGACAGGCTTTGAGCTTCTTCCTTGCTCCATCTCCACAAATGACGATGATGAGAAGATGACGAAAAAACCGAAAGTTCTTCTCATCGACGACGAGGTGGATTTCACCGAGTTGCTTGCGGAGAACCTAGAGGACTCGGGCTACGTGGTCAGGCAGGTCAATGACCCCACCAAGGCGCTCGCGGCGGCGCGTTCCTTTCTTCCTGATATTTGTGTAATTGATCTGGTGATGCCGAGGATGGACGGTGGTGATGTTGTCACGGCCTTGAAGGGTGATATCTCACTTTCGAACACGCCTGTTCTGATGCTGACGGCCTTGGTCGAGGAGAGCCCCGACGATCCCGGTGAGCTTCAGATGAAGGGTGGCCTGCCGTTCATAAGCAAGACTTCTGCCCTTGAGGTCATCATCAACGGGATCAAGACCCAGTTGGGGCAGCGTTAGACGCAGTTCGGGCACCCCTGAGAATCAACACACCCGCGACGGCCTGAGCCATTCGCGGGTGCGTCTTTGCCTCCCTGGAAAAATTATTGTTCAGTTATCGATTGTGTCCGGTTCGCTGCGGAGTTTTCCGAAGCGGAAGGAAAAACCGGTTCCGCCACCCGAGTTGACCCTGTCGATGCGTTCCCGGATGTCCTTCGGTGCTGCGTCCTTGTCCGCATCGGTGTTCCAGGAGCCAGACCAGACGAGCTTGTTGTCCTTTCCTCGGACTTTCACCTGTGTGTCGTCGTTGGAGGAACTGATCTCCACGGAACCTTCGCCATCCATGAGGCGTATCGTTGAATTCTGCTGGAAGCTGATGCCTCCGCCAGCATCTCCGCGATTCGGTTCCAGATTCCGTTCGAACTGCCGGTTCATGCGCTTCCGCATTTGGCGGAAGGTGTCCTCGAACTGTTCGTCGGGGAAAATGCCGGGAGGGCCTGCGCCAAAGCCGCCGAGGTTTTGCTCGATCAGCCCGCGGAGGCGGTCGGCATGGATTTTCGGGATGCCTTCTAGGAAAGGGTCGGCGTCAAGCTGAGTGATGAGATCGGCAGGGCGCGCGCCAAGTGTCACCTCGACTTTCGCGGGCTTGCCCTTGTGGATGAGATCAACCTCAAGGCGGTCGCCGACCTTGCGGTCGCTGATTGCTGCGCTGAAAGCCTGCGGATCTGCGATCGGTTTTCCGTCCAGGCTGACGATGATGTCGTTGGTGGAAAGGCCTGCCTTTTCGGCGGGGCTGTCCGGGCAGACGGTGCGGATGATCACGCCGGATCCGTCGCTAAGGTCAAGGTGGCTGGCAACAATGTCGGGGACTTCGGCGGTGGAGATTCCTATGAATGGGGTGTTGTCCACGATCGCAGGCGCTGGATCCTTCGCCTTGTTTTCGCGGAGCAGCGCCGCCGGCGGTGTTGCGGTCGCGGGCGGCGGTTCGATGGCTACCACCGGGGTGAACGGACAGGCGGCAAGACTGCTGATAGTAATGATTTGGAGCCTGATCTTCATATTCTTCTAAAACAATAAGCGTGGTAGCTTGTCTGTTTTGTCTCCGGATTCTCAGTCGACCTTTTCGGGGATGATCACGTATTCGAAACGCGGGCGCTCCACCTCGAAGGTTTCTCCCTTGTCGTTTTTCATGGTCACCTTATCGACGTATTTGAGGCGCAAAACGCGGTGAGGTTGGTTCTTTCCGCGCCAGATGACCCCTTCGTCCTTGGTCTCGCTGAGATTACGACCGTAGCTGGCGGGTGCGAAATGGGATTCAAACGCACCACCGCCAGAGCCCGGGTATCCGGCGGCAGTCTGTTTGTTCCCGCCGTCTGTGCCGGGAATGAGCAAAGCCGCGCCGCCGCCGAAGAGCGCTACGGCAGCGGCGGCGGCGATGTTGCGGTGGTTGAACCAGCGCGTCTTGGCACGGCCGGGGCTTGGTGCGGTCGACCTGTTGAAGAGGACGATTTTCTCATCGATGGCAAAAGGGGCGTCGCCGATCGCAGCGAGCAGGGAATCCTTCATCGCGGCGGGTATATCCCGGGGCTTGGTGGCGCGCAGTAGCTCGCCGAATTCCATCTCTTCCTCCGAGAGTTCGGTATGGCGGCCTTCCGCGCAGGCGGTGAGGCGGGCGAGGAATGCTTCGTCCGGCACTGCGGGTGAGGCGTTGCGGAGCTCCTGCTCGAAGATGGATGGGATCCTTGGCATAAATTCTCGTGTATTCTTTGTTGGGGATTTGGATGGGTCAGATGGAGAGGTCGCCTTTTCTGCGGGCGGAGCTGAGCTCGCGCTTCAGGGCTTCGAGGCCATAGCGATATCGTGAGGCAGCGGTGTTTTGGGAAATTCCCAACGCCTCCCCGAGTTGAGCAAACGTTCTTTCGCCCCATACTTTCATGATGATGACTTCGGAGAATTTCTCTGGCAGGATCTTGAGCGCATTTTCGAGCTGGGAGCGGACTTCACCATCGCTGCCTTCTGAATCGAACCACGGGTGGAATGCCTCGAGTTGCTCCGCCTCGATGTCTGCGGAAACATGATCTTCGCGGCGTTTGCGGCGGTCGTTCTTGCGTGAGAGGTCGATGGCGAGCCGTCGTATTGTTGTGTAAAGGTAGGGCTGCCATGAGTCCTGGCCACCGACGAATTCCCCGCTACGGATTTTCCCCACGAGCTTGACGATCGCGTCTTGGAGTACGTCCTGGGCATCCTCATGGGTTCTGGTCTGGTTTCTGGCAAAAAGAAAAAGTTTCGGTGCGTGCTCAGCCAGCCAATCGCGCCAGGCGCTGGCGGCGGGGGAATTCGTTGCGGGTGCTTCGTTCGCTGACATTCTTGTAGGAGGTATGATGGGAGCGTCACATTCGCTTGGTTTTGTTCAATTTCTAATCCTTCGGTATTTGGAGATTGAATGCTTAACTTATCTGAAGTATTGAGCTGCATGGCTTTTCTCAGGATTCTTTTTGTCTGTGCCCTTGTTTTCGGGTTGTCAAACTGCCGGAAGAAATCGGAGACGGTGGGGAAGGAAGTCCGTGAGGCTGGTTATGCGATGACGCCGGAGGGGTGGTTCGGTGCGATTCGAGACAATGATGTCGCGGTGTTGCGAAAAATGGCGCAGGGGGGCTTCGATGTGAAGACGAAGGATGCAGAAGGGGATGGGGCGATGCATGTTGCGGCGGCAATGGGCGCCAAGGAGGCGGCTGAGTTTTTCCTGAACAAGGGTTTTGCAATTGATACCAAGGGCGCGAAGGGGCGTACCCCGCTGATGGCGGCGGTGATGGCGGATCGCCCGAAAATGGTGCAATGGTTGCTCAGGCAGGGCGCGGATCCGAAGCCGAAAGACGACGACGGTTTCATCGCACTTATGCTGGCGGTGACAAACGGTGGCAAGGAATCCGTCGAGGAACTTGCGCCGTATCATCGGGAGGATCTCGATTCCGCGCTGCTCATGGCTTCGCTGGTCGGAGAGGCCGAGGTCATCGATGCGTTGACCAATTACGGGGCGTCTGTCTATGCGCGTATGGAGGATGGCAGGACGCCGCTCATGCTGGCCGCCCAGAACGGTCACAGGCAAGCCGCCGCGTTGCTGATCGATATTGGTGCGAGCCGTTTCGCAAATACGGAAGGCGGGGATACAGCGCAGAGCCTGGCCGTTGCCGCAGGGCACGCGGAACTCGCCAAATTGATTGAGAAAGGATTTTCCGGGGATGTGCTGGCGCTTGATTCGGACGAGGAAGTCGCGGAGCAGATGGGCGAATACATTGATGCAAACCAGCTGGTTCCGGAGGAGCTGGCAGTGGAGGGTGCGCTCGCCGCAAATCAGGGCGATGAAGGACAGCAGATAGCCAACATTGAATCTATATCGGTGGAACCAGGTGCCGGAACCTCCCTTGGTGCTGGAGGAAGGACGGCCGGTGACGGTGCGCTTATCGGGGCTGCCGCAGGGGCGATCATCGGGCATCAGCCGCAAGGCACCCGGACAGAGTCATCTGCCAACCTGGACGGAGCGATCGTCGGAGGTGCCGCTGGCGAGATTGTCGGCCGGAAAGAGTCCGTGAAGAGTCTTGGAGGTGCGACGGTTAGTGTGACAGGTGTGGCAGTCAGAGCGAAACTCCCTGATGAGGTATCGCAAAATACAGCGGGCGCGACGGGAACTGTTGCTGAATCGGATACGCAAGTCAGTGCTCCGCTGGAAAATCTTCCGCTTGTTATGAGACATTACCGCCAGCGGGAGCTGCCGGTGGAGGTGAAAAAGGTGTCCGGGGGGGTGGCTTCGCTGAATCTTCCGGGGCCGCAGCCGAAGCAGGTTCAGGTCAGCCAGGGCGAGACGATCCCCGGATCGAATATTCTCGTGGTAAGGGTTTTCAGCCGGATGGAACAAGGAAAGCTCAATGCGGGCGCACCGATCGAGGTGGGTGTTGTCGAGGTAGAGGACAAGGCCAGCGGACTCAAGAGGGAGTGGCTCGAAGGGCGTCCGGCCTCAGGGCATGATCCTGTGGCATTGGTAGAGGATGCGAGGACCGGCCAAAGGTATGTGGCGAAACCCGGCCAGAAGTTCCACTCGGAGGACGGCCGGGAGTTTATCGTCAACGACGTTCGCCCCAGCCAACTGGTGATTGAGGACGTAAGCAGCGGCGAAGTGCGAACCCTTCGCTTGCGGGGGCCGCGGGGTTAGCATTTTTTCCACGGAATGATATGGATCAGGAACTCGAAAGTGACAGCAGGCTGGTGGCGGAGAACGGGACACCTGTTCGCCAATTCGCGGTGATGCTGCCGAACAGGGTCGGAGCCCTCGCTTCGCTGGTGAAGCTTTTGCGCTCCTCCTCGATCGAGGTGATCGGGCTGAGCGTCCAGGATTCACGCGATGCCACGGTCGCCAGGCTGGTGCTATCTGATACGGATACGGCGGAGTCGATTTTCTGCGAAAAAGGGATCCCGCACACCACCTGTGAGTTGGTGGTAATTGCGCTGAAGGAGTCCGGGCCAGGATTGCTGCAGTGCCTTGATACCATGATGATCGCGGAGACGAACGTGGATTTCGCCTACGCGCTGCTTCCGGGTCCGAATGGCCAGGCGTTGCTCGCGATGCACGTTGAGGACTACGATTTCGCGACCTCGGTGCTGAATCGGAGCGGCTTCAAGCTGATGTATGAGGAAGATCTCGTAAGGTGACTAGAATGCGATTTCTTATCGCTCTGGATTGACGGTTATTTTTTTGCGCCGGGGAGTTTCGATGGGTCGACCGGTTCTGGCTTCTGCGTTTTTGGTTTTCTCTGTTCCTTTTTCAGGGAGGCCAGCCATGCGACGAGATCGCGCATCTCATTGGGTTTGAGAAGTAGCGCCATCTGGGGCATCGCGGAAACCGGCGCGGTGAAGGATTCAATGTCGCTGCGTTTCACTCGCAGAAGCTTGTCCGGTGTCGCGATGTCGAGATGGTCGGGAGCTTCCCCGGCGATGTTTCCAGCCAGTGTCGCGCCGTTTTTGAATGTGATCGAGGTGAGGCCGTAGCCGTGTGTGACGACTGCGCCGGGGTTGACCATGGACTCCAGGAGATACCGGCGATCATGGCGTTTGGAAATTCCGGCGAGGTTCGGTCCCGCGTCGCCGCCCGCCTTGTGGCCTTTCTCCTCCGCCTTGTGGCAGCGCATGCATTGGCCGACGGGATGGGAGGCAAAAAGAGTCGCCCCGTTGTCCACATCGCCGCCTTCCAGGGAGAGGTTGTATTTCACGAAGGGATCCTTGTTTTCCTCGATCGCTTTCCGAAACGCTGCGAGTGCGGCGACAACGGTGGATTCGTTGCGTGTTTCCGCTGCGGCGATGAGTTCGATGCCGCTGGGTGAAATCCCGTTCGCCTGCGTGAGCGTATCGAGATGCTTTGCGATGAATCCGGCGGTTTTCTCTCCGGGGATCAAGGTGATGATGGACCATGCCTGTTGCGCGCGCCACGCATTGCCGGAACCGACCGCCGCTTCGAGTGCCGGGACAGCAGACTTGGGATCGAGCTTTGCCAGGGAACCGAGCGCCGCGATGGCGATGGCGTCGGATTTATCGATGGCGAGTTTTGAAAGGAATCCGGCAAGGGCTTCGGGTTTGCGCCCGGAGTAGAGCGTCATGGCCATGGTGCGCGCCTCATCGGGGAGTTCGTCGTTTGTGGCGATGTCGCTGAGCGATCCTTCGTTCAGAGAAGCGACGTCGATCTTGTATTTTTTGACAAGTTCGAGGGCGCCCGAAAGCACGAACGCATCGCTCTTGATGAGGTCGGGAAGAGCTTTGGTGAGGGCGAGTTTGAGTTCTTCGAGGGGGCGGGGATCAAGTGGGCGCCAGTGGCCGCTGAGCTGGTCTACCGGAAACGGCTTCTGCCAGTTTGCGATGAGGCGGAGCGCCTCTTTTCTGACTTCTTCCGGCAGGGAGCCGTCCGCGGCAACCCTGAGTAGCCGAGTTGCGTTCTCCGCAGTGCCGACCCGGTAGGCGTTGTGGATGAGGCGTCGCAGCATAAACGGCGTCCATTCTCTGGCAGCGAGGGAGTCGAGCAGGGCGGCGGCAAGGGGACGCATGTTTTTCATGTCTCTGTCCTGGATTGCGCGGATCACCTCGTCCTGCACCTTGGGATCCGTATCGTTGATGAAACGTGCGACCTCGATGCTGTCGAGCCTGCGGAGGGCAACGGCGGCGGCGAGCCGGACGGCGGGGGAGCGATCCTTCGCAAGAATACTGATCTGGCGGGGGTTCGTCACCATGTGTTCGAGGGCGTAGACCCCGGCATGGCGCAGGAAGACATCGCGGTTGTTATTTCTCCGCAGGAAACTGATGACGGCGGAATAGTGTCCCATTGCCTTCATCTTACCGATGGCGATGCCCGCAGCGAACCGGACGCGCAGCGAGTCATCCGAAAGCAGGCCTCCAAGCGGCAGAGAATCCCCGGAAATGACGGCGTCGCCGATGGAGCGCAGCGCCTGGACGCGGATTTCCGGATCCAGATCGCTGAGAAACGGGACGATTGCCTTCGCCGCCGCTTCGCGCAGGCCTTTCCTGGGAAGGGTTGTGAAATGGTTGGCGGGGGAAGGGGCGGCACCGCGGCGTGCGATGATGCCGAGTCCCCAGATGCCATGGATACGCTCGATACGGTTTTCTGAGGAGGCGGCGAGCGTGAAGAACTTGATTGCGTCGAGCTTGCGGGTCAGGGAGATCTGGGCGCGGAGGCGCACACGGGAATCGGCGTGGGCGAGGAGTTTCGCGAGCTCATTCGAGCTGCGCTGATCGAAGCCTTCGGAAATAAGCTCCGCCGCATGCTTGGTTTCCCCGGGGAGATACATGTTATCGCCTGCATTGAGTGAAAGTAGCCGGCCGTCCTCATGGCTCCGCCAGCCGGTGACGAAATCCGCAATGAACAAGCGGCCGTCGAAGGAGTATTCGACATCGGTTGCGGCGACTCCCCAGTTGAATTTCCGGGCGTCGGTCATTTTCATGCCGCCCCCGTCCGGCTCCATTGCGAAAGACCAGATGCCGGAGCTGGCGGCGCCGCCTTTGTAGTCGCAGATCAGGAAGCGGCCTTTCTCGCTCTCGAGGAAACCGGCGCCCGGGTGGTAGGTGAGGCCCGAGGGGCCGGCGGTCAGCAGATCAGAAGGCGGCAGGATGTATGCGGGCTGGGTGTCATTGCGCATCTCCCACATCTTCTCATCCATCCAGCGGCTGGGCGGGCGTTTTTCGAAACCGATCTGGCGGTGGAAGGTGTGCATCGCTTGGTGCTCCATCTGCCATCCGGAGTCTCCTCCCTCGACAATGTAGACGACCCGCGCCCGGTCGCCCTGGTCCGAGTTGTTGTCGACGCTGATCGCGTTGCCATATTCATCGAAGGCGATCTCCTTCGGGTTACGCAGGCCGGTGTGAACGATCTCAAAGTCGGTGCCGTCGGGCTCGAAACGGAAGACGGCGCCCTCGTTGGGATAATCGTATTCCTTGCCCTCTTTCGTGATGATCGAATATCCGCGGTCGCCGATGGTGCCGTAGATGCGCCCGTCTGGGCCAAGTGTGAAGCCGTTGAGGTCGTGGCCGGAAAGGGAAATGCGCACGCCGAAGCCATCCTGGACTACCTTTTTTTCATCGGCGGTGCCGTCACCGTCGGTGTCGCGCAGGTTGTAGATTTTCGGGATGCAGGCGAAGTAGAGGGAGCCATCGTAGAAGAATACGCCGGCGGCGGTGCCATCGAGGGTGTCGTTGTAGCTGTCTGAGAATACCTTCGACTCGTCGAGCGTGCCATCGCCGTTGCTGTCGGAAAGGCGGCGGATGACCTCTGTTTTCTTGGTCAAGTGTTCCTCAGAAAGCTTGCCGTTCCATTTTTTGTGAAGGGCGCGACGATCTTCGGTTTTCCGTGACTGCAGGTCGTCGAGATACCAGTAGAGATGGTACCTGTTGTCCTCGACCCCGTGGCGGAAGCGGTGGGTCTCGGCGATATACACGTTGCCCTGCTCGTCGAAGGTGAGCGCGGTGGGGGACATGATTTTCTGATCCTTGTAGGTCGCCTCGATCTTCAGCGTGCTGCCTCCGGGGATCGTTGCGCCCGGGATTGCTGGGGCTGCGACAAGGCCTTCGATGAAAAGTTTCCCGTTCTTGGTGGAAACTGGGAATTTCGTGTTTGGAGAGGCTGTGAAAATGATCTGGTCGACGGCGATGAATCCCCATTCGCCTTTCGCGTCATCGACGATTCGGAACCTGGCTTTCTTTCCCTTGAAGGCGGAGACGTTGAACTGTCTGGAGCCGAACCTCTGAGTGCGGTTTCCGGTGGCCTCCATCACCACCTTGCCATCCACGAGGAGCTGAGCAGCCGTTTTTCCCGCCTCGTTCCCGCCCGCGATGAGGAAAGCGATGTATGGGTCTTTGATCGTGAATTCCTGCGAGGTCAGTGTGCCGGTTGCTGTGCTACCGCCGTGGGCGGAGAGCGCGAATGCTTCGTTTGCATAAGCGGTGAAGCCGGATTTCATCCCGTCGAGCTTGCCGTGCACCGGAGAGAGGCCGAAGGCGGTCCCTTCGGCCTGCCAATCCCCGAAGCCGTCGCCCTCGAAGGATTCGAACGCGGCACTGGCGCAGAGGGGGGCGAGTGCGATGAGAAATGCGGCGTGGATCGATGGGTGTGCGTGTTTCATGGATAAGCTTTATGCCGCCCAGAGATTCTTCCGGACTCACGGGGATATAGGTCTGCGGGCAGGCCGTGGCAAACGAAAATCCGCCGGGTCTCCGGGCTCAACGCGGGATCTTGAGCACTTGGCCGATCCGGATCAGGTCGCCGGAAATACCGTTCGCTCGCCGCAGCGAACTGACGGAAACTCCATACTTTCTGCCGATTTTTGTCAGGTTGTCGCCCTTCCTGACCTTGTATCTGACGGCCTTCGGCTTGGGCTTGGGCTTGGGCTTCGGCTTCACCACCACGGGCTTCGGCTTGACGACCGCGATCTCCGGTGGCGTATCCTTTTTCGCGATGGCCTTCGGCTTGGGTTTCGACTTGGACTTTTCGCTAGGGGTCGACGGCCGGTACCATTTTTCGGGCTTGTCCGTCCAATCCTCGATGTAGTTGCCGCGGCGGTCGAAAGGCCCCGTGACCGTATTGGTCGGCGGCGCGCTTCTGGAACCGCATTGTGTGAAAAGCGGTGCGAAAAGGAGGGGTACAAGTATGCGGGCGACGAAACGCATCGCGGCAATCATGAATGATTGCTTCGGATATGCAAACATTGTTGCGGATCGGCATAATTTTCCTTCGAGAGCAGCTCTGCCGTTCCCCTCGGCTTGGCACTTGCCGCGAAGAGGGGGGGCGTATTAGCTGAAGGTATGGTTGGTATCGTTCTCGGTTCGGGTTTGGGTGTCTTGGCGGATCGCGTCGAGGTATTGCGTGAGGTTGGCTTCAAGCAGGCGGGAGTTGCCGCATCAACTGTCCCGGGACATGCCGGGAAGTTTGTATTCGGGAAACTGGGCGGAACCGAGGTTGTCCTGATGAAAGGCCGCGTGCATCTCTACGAAGGCCATCCGTCCCAGGCGGTGACGGCGGGAGTGCGCTGGATGGCGGAGCAGGGTGTGGATTCGCTGATCCTCACCAACGCCGCGGGAGCTGTGAACCGCGATTACGAACCCGGTGAATGGATGATGCTTGGCGATCACCTGAATCTCACCGCCACCACACCTCTGGTGGGTGCGAACTTCATCGATATGAGCGAGGTCTACGACAAGGCATGGCGTGCGGAGTTCCTGAAAGCGGCTTCGGAGAGCGGCGTGGAATTAAACGAAGGAGTCTATGCGGGGCTACGCGGGCCACAGTATGAGACGCCCGCAGAAGTGCGGATGCTGCGCACGCTCGGTGCGGATGCTGTTGGCATGAGCACCGTGCTGGAGGCGATCCAGGCGAAGGCGCTGGGGATGCGTGTCGCCGGGTTTTCATGCCTCACAAACTGGGCCGCAGGGATGCAGGAAAACCTGAACCACGAGGAAGTGCTGGAGACAGGAAAAGCGGCGGGCGGCGTGATGGTGGGGCTGCTGGAGCGGGTGCTCGGAGCCAAATAGGTGCGGCTAGATCAGCTCAGCGGCGATTGGATCGACGAGGGGGCGGCCGAGTTGGGTGAGGTGGAGGTGAGTTTCGCCAATGCAGAGCAGGTCTTCCGCCGCTAGGGTTTTGGCTTTCGCCAAGGATGCTTCATCGAGCAATGAAAGCGGGATGCCTTTCGTGGTGCGCAGGCCGAGGGCGATGAGTTCGATATTGCGCTGGGCGGGGGAGAGGGTTTCGGTTTCGTGGATGGCGTTGCCGATGGAGTTGACCTGTTTGATGTAGGCTTCGGTGTCGGGGATGTTGCGGTGGCGGACTCCGTCCAAGGTGGAAACGGCGGACGGGCCGAGCCCGAGGTAAGCGCTGCCTTCCCAGTAGCCCTGGTTGTGTTTCGAATGGTGGCCGGGGCGGGCGTAGTTGGAGGTTTCGTAATGGTCGAATCCAGCGGCGGTGAGGATCTCGTCGGCGAGGTGGTAGTGATCCGCGTCGTGATCCTCGTCTTCCTCGAAGGTTCCGTTTTTCAGGGACTCGAAAAAGGCGGTGTCCTCCTCGTAGGTGAGGTTGTAGGCGGAGATGTGATCGGGTTTCAGGGAAACGGCGTGACGGAGTGTGCTTTCCCAGTCTGCGAGGGACTGGCCGGGGATGGAAAACATCAGGTCGATGTTGATCGAGGGGATTCCGGCTTCGCGGAGGATGCGGACGGATTCTGATGCCTCTTCCGGGGAGTGCTCGCGGCCCAATGTTTCGAGGACATGGGGAGCGAAGGATTGGATGCCGAGAGAAACGCGGGTGACGCCGAGCGATTTGAACAGGCGTGCTTTTTCCAGATCGAAGGTCGCGGGATTCGCCTCAAGGGTGACCTCGGTGGTCTCGGAAAGGTCGAAGGTTTCGCGCAGGGACGCGAAGAGGTCTGTCAGGTGCTTGGGCGAGAGCATCGATGGAGTGCCGCCGCCAAGGTATATGGAGAAGGGGTTTCCAACCCCTTTGCATTGGCCGGGGTTCTGCGAAAGGGGTTGGAAACCCCTTCTCCATATTGCCTCCTTCGCGAGCGCTTGGATGAATTTCCCGATCGGGGTGCCGCCCGGGGTGTGCTTGTAAAACGAGCAATACGGGCAGATCCGATGGCAGAAGGGGATGTGCAGGTAGAGGAGCACGAAACTTTAAATGGTAAATTCGAAACGCGAAGGAAGAGCCCTATTGGCGTCCTTGTGAACGGATGCGGGCGATGTATTTTTTCGCGGCTTCCGTAGTGCTGCTTGCTAGGTCGGTTTCTGGTTTCGCGAAGGGCGGGACGAACCATGGGAAGGAACCGAGGAGGTCGGTGACGACGGCGATTTCACCGTCGCAGGTGGATTCGCCACAACCGATGCCGATGGTGGGTATGGGGATGGCGGCGGTAATTTCCGCGGCGGCGGTCGGGGTGACAGATTCGAGGACGATAGCGAAGACGCCCGCATCGATGAGGGCTTGGGCTCCGGCGAGGATCTCGCGGGTTTGCTCCGGGGTCTTGCCTTTCTTGTGGTAGCCGCCTTCCTCAAGGACGCGTTGTGGCAGCATGCCGAGATGGCCGCAGACTGGGATGCCGGCGGCGGTGATGGCGCGGACTTTCTCCGCCTGGCGGATCCCGCCTTCGAGTTTCACGGCATCGGCACCGGCTGCAAAAAGGGAGCGGGCGGTTTCCAAGGCTTGTTCGGGAGTGTCGTAGGTGCGGATGGGGAGATCTGCGATGACAAGAGCCTTTGGCTTCGCGCGTGCGACGGCTTCCAGATGGTGGAGGATGTGGGCGAGGGTGACGTGTGTGGTGTCGGGGAAGCCCAAGACAACCATGCCGAGGGAGTCGCCGACGAGCAGGACGTCGATGCCGGCTTCGTCCAACAGGCGCGCCATCGGGTAGTCGTAGCAGGTGAGGGCGGCGATGGAGCCTGCGCCTTTGTTTCCAGCGATGGCGGCGACTTTTTCCTGTGGAGTCACTGTGGAGGATGGTTATTTGGAGAAATGGAAAAGCCTCCGGGGAGCGGAGCTCTGATCGGAGGCTAATTTACCATGAAATGCCAGCGTTTCCTAAGAAACAATGGCGACCCGTAAGGGAGTCGAACCCTTCTTGCCAGGATGAAAACCTGGAGTCCTAACCGATAGACGAACGGGTCGTTGGTCGCGGTGCGGGGGGCAAGAAAGCGGACGTGCGGATTGGTTGCAAGGTTTATTTATAGAGGATGGAAAAAATATGCCGCCACCACCCCGGGGAGCGAGGGCTGGCATGGGCAGGGCGCCCAAGCTAGTGTCCTGAAAAGCCTAAGATGGCGGATGGGGGCGGATGTGCTTGCGGGCTTTTGTTTGAAACGGAGAAAGCGGAGAGAAGACGGAGGAAGCGGAGACGAATCTCTGTATTTCCAACTCCGTGACCTCCGTTTCTTCTCCGTTGCCTCCGTTTTTAAATTGGCCGACTCAGGATCAAGCTCTCACGCTTACCGGTAAATTCTATCCGTCAGATTAAGGTGTTTCAGAACACTAGTGCATAGACAGATCTAAATCGTCGCTCTTTTTCGGTTTTTTGACTTGTACTTTTACAAATTACGGTTTCGTTAGGTGATGCCAAACAAAAAGCATCATATCAAGCTGACCCCGGATGAGCG
>CAJQKQ010000024.1 GCA_905478925.1 uncultured Verrucomicrobiales bacterium | reverse complement strand
TCGATTCCGTTTTCCTCTTTCGGGCATTCAACGCATCGCCGCGAAGCGCTTGCGCAACAGATCCTTACCGGAAAGATCGGGAGACTTTGCCTGCTCGTCGTTCACCCACGCCCACTCGAGTTCGTTCTTGGTCGGCAGCTTCGTCTCGTAATACACACCGAATTTACCGGGAGATGTGTCTTCAGCGAGTTTCAGCGCCTCGGAAGTGGAGGTCAGATCCTGGGTCGTTTCATCAACGAGATCAAAGGCTCCGCCCTTCCTAGGGTTCCCGGAATCGAACGCCCCGGGGTAGAACATCGTGCATTCGGACAGCGTCTCCACCACGGCGAATCCCGGATGCAGAATGGCACGCTCGAACATCTCGTTCATGTGCTTGACCTGCGCCGCATGGGTGCGCGCGACAAAAGTCGCACCGGTGGCGACAAGCTGGGTCATGGGGTTGATCGGGCGGTCGATTGCGCCGCGCGGGTCGGTCTTCGATTTCCTGCCGATCGGGGTCGTCGGCGAGGTCTGGTTCTTGGTGAGGCCGTAGACGTAGTTGTCCATAATCACATAGGACAGGTTCACGTTTTTCCGTGCCGCATGGGTCAGATGATTTCCGCCTATCGAATAGCCATCGCCATCGCCGCCGAAAACGAAGACGTGGAGATCCGGCCGGGATAGTGAAATCCCGGTGGCAAGCGGCAGCGCCCTGCCATGAATGAAGTGAATGCCGTGGGTGTTCACAAAATAAGGAAAGCGAGATGAGCAGCCGATACCCGCGACACAGACAATTTTTTCATGCGGGATCTGGAGCTTCTGTATGACATTGAAAAACGACGCTAGGACGGCGAAGTCCCCGCATGCGGGGCACCACGTGGGGTGGTCCGCTTTGAGTATTTTCTTCGTGAGCTTTTCGGCAGTTGGATTTGCTGACATGGGAATGAGTTTTCGGGGTTCAGAGGGAAAGGGTTTTCAATGCACCATCGACAATCTCCTTCACGCGGAAGGTGATGCACTGGATCTTGTTGAGTGATTGGATGTTCGGGTTGCAGGTCACGGAACGCAGCAAGGTTGCAAGCTGCCCGTTTCCGTAAATGCCGGGATCGTTCATTTCTGGAATGAGCACGTGCGTGAAGCGGTGAAAAATATCACCAAGGCCGTTGCGGAGTGGATGAATGTGCCGCAGGTGGAGCGAGCCGACCTTGTGCCCGGCGGCGCGAAGCTGCTCGGTCGCCTCCTTGATTGGCCCGTAAGTGGAACCCCAGCCGACAAACAGCAGGTCTCCCTGCTCATCTCCGAAGAAGTCCGGCGAGGGCAGCGAGTTTGCGAGTTTGATGAGCTTCTCACGCCGCTTGCCTGACATCGCCTCGTGGTTGAGAGGGTTCGAAGAGGGATGACCCCACTCGTCGTGTTCGAGGCCGGTGACCACAGGATATTTCGCTTCCGAAGTCGGAGATCCGGGTGGTGCGTGGCGGGTGATCTTATCGAGTGGATAGGGTTTGAAATCGGCTCCCCGCTCGCTGAGGTCGAGCGTCGGTTCCTTCCAATACTTTTCGAGGTCAGGCTCGGGAAAGGCTTCAATACGGGTGGCGATGGCCTGATCTGAAAGGATGATGACCGGGGTCGAATACTCACGTGCGATTCGGCAGGCCTCGATGGCAGTGTGGAAACAGTCTTCGACATCGCGCGGCGCAAGGACAACCCGCGGCGCGTCGCCGTGAGAGCCGTAGATCGCCTGCATCAGGTCGGATTGCTCGACAGAAGTAGGAAGGCCGGTGGACGGCCCCCCGCGCTGGACGTTCACCACGATGAGCGGAATCTCCGCCATGCAGGCATAGCCGATCGCCTCAGATTTCAAGGAAAGCCCCGGGCCCGATGACCCAGTGATCGCAAGGTGTCCTGAGTAAGCTGCGCCGATGGCGATGGAGACCGCCGCAAGCTCGTCCTCCGCCTGGATGAACATACCTCCGTATTTCGGAAGCTCAGAGCGGAGCATTTCCATGATACTCGTCCACGGCGTGATCGGATAACCGGCACCGAAGCGGCATCCCCCGGCGATCAAACCGAGCCCGAGCATGGTGTTCCCATCGGTGGAAAGCCGGTTCGCTTCCTCGTTCTCGCCGGGCGCAAACGGCATGTGGTCGATGTCATGCACTGGCCACGCAAAGCCGGCATCGAAGGCAAGCATCGCGTTGCGGAGGATATCCTCGGGCTTACCACGGAACTTGCGCCCGATGATCTCGGCAAGTTTTTCGCGATCAAGTTTATACACGGAGCACAACACCCCGAGAACGAAGATGTTCTTGCCTCTGTCTTTGGCCGAGCCGCCAATGGCTTCGATGGCAGCGGAGGTGAAAGGCACACCGATATGGATGATATCGCGCTCCATTTTCAGCTCTTCAACCTTGTCGCTGTCGTAAAAACAGATACCTCCGTCGCGCAGGGATTTCAGATGATTGTCGTAGGAATCTTGGTAGAACGCCACCAGCGTATCTGCCTCGTCACCGGGATGGAGCACCTTACCAGAACCCAGATGAACCTGGTAAATACTGGGCCCTCCGGAAATCGTGGAAGGAATCGTCATGTGGGTCATGACGTCCTGTGCGGTGGATCCTGCGAGCTGGGCAAGGAATGCGCCGATCGACTGGATTCCGTCCTGAGAATATCCGGCTAACCGGATCACTGCGTTCCGGAGAGCCTCCGGCGGCGTTGCTTGAGCTGATGTCATTCGAATGGAATTTTCTAAATGGAATACAAGTAATAGCAGCCTCCCACGGATGCGGAAGCCAAAAGGTCGGGATCAGGGTGTGATTTTTGTGGGTGTTTTCCCCTGACTCAGTCCATTCCATTCAATCATGGTAGGGCTGATCCGGCTCGGTCGGCTCTGATTAAAAACGGCAGCCCGCATCTCAGGAAAGGGAGTGAACCCACGGCAAGGCACGGCATTCCCCCCGGGATCTCACTTCCGTGTGGGTGAGGCGGGATGCTAGATTTTCAAAGTGGGCTGACCGAGCCGAATGAATCAGCCCTACCGGGTGAGAAAAACTGATAAAAATCACACCCTCGGGATCATTACAGGGCATCTCCATTTGGAAATTCATTACCAGGTGAGCTGTAGCAAGAAACGGCTATCTTATCGGGAAATCATCCAGGATCCGGGGCAGTTATCGCAATGGAAGAATCCACTCCTATGAGGGCTTCCAGGGCGAAGGTCGTGGCGACAAGCTGGCAGTTTTCGCGCATCTCAGCGGATGGGTTCTGCCACGAACCATCGGTGAGCTGGGACTCGTTCAGCTGTGAACGGATGAATGGAAGTAGGCAGCTCAACTTCGGCTCGAGGGCGGCGGTGGCGGAAATACTACGGGCGGCGTAGTAAACGAGATCGCGCGGGGAACTGGATGATCCCGCAGCGCTCCATTTGAAGGCCTTGAGCCATTCGCGTGCGGCGGCGATCCGCTCTGAATCTTCGGCGGTGGGTATGGAAAGGAGGCAACGCAGGCCGTCGGCGGTGGCGGCCGCATAGGAAACAAAGCGCATCCGACCTATGCGATCGACACCCGCCTGCCCGGCCTTGTTACGAGTGGGGTCGAGGGGCATCTGGAAGAAGCCACCATCGTCGAAGTCCGGGTCTCCGGAGTTATGGTTTTGGCAGGTTCGAAGGAAAGGAATAGCCCGGGTGATGGTGTCTTCATGAGCGCCCGCGGCGCGGAGGCCATCGATGGCAATGGCGGTAGCGGAGAGGTTGGGCTGCTGCATCGCGGAGGGAATGACTGTGCGGCGCAGAGGCACGGGCGAGTAGCTCCAGGCACCCGAGGGCGTCTGAAGAGAGAGCAGTTTTTCCACGGCGGGAACGCAGAGCGGCTCAAGGGAATCAATGCGGGTGGCGGATTCCAGCACGGCGGATGCGAGGTGAACGGGAAAGGCTTCGAAGAGGTCGGATTTCCGGGCAATGAGCCAGGTAACAGCTTTTTCTTTCGCGGATGCGAGATCGGGATCATCGAAGCGAGAGAGGCAGCGCAAGACGTGAGGAGTCAGTGCGCGACCATCGCGGAAAGCCCCATAGCTAGTCGAGCGCCATGCTCCGTCGGCGGATT
>CAJQKQ010000023.1 GCA_905478925.1 uncultured Verrucomicrobiales bacterium | reverse complement strand
GGCAAGACCCAATACGCCGAGCTGGAACCCACCGTGTTGGACCTGGGCGAAGCGACAGTGGATGTCGCCCTGCAGTTCAAAGGAAAAGGCGGGACGCTCCTCGATGCCGGACACAACAAAGAGAACCGGATTCTATTGACCGTCAACGACGCTGGACTGCCCACCCTTGCCGTGACCGTGGATGGAAAAACCGCCTCTGCGACGGGCAGCAAACCGCTGAAAACCGATCAATGGAGCGATATCCGCCTGGAACTGAGCGACAAGGCTGCACGGGTGTTTGTCGATAACACGCTGTCGGCAAAATTGCCCGCCGGGTTCCGCCCCTGCGACGTGATCCCTGCCGGAGAAACCCGGCGCAACTTCTTTGCCATCGACCGCGAGAAGAAGACCCCCCTGGCAGCATCTGTGGATTATGTGCGAATCTACAGCAAGGTGTTCGCCGACTTTGCCACCGACGTAAAGGAACCTCCGCTGGTGAGTCCGCGACGGATTCCTGAGGGCATGATCAAGCGGATTGCGAAGTTCAATCAGCACGCCGAAAAGGAATTCAAGGCACAGCATGGTGACGAGAACAAGGAGTTGGCCGAGATGTCAAAGTTCTACGGCGCCTTGAAAGATCAATCGAACAAGATCGGGCAAGAGATGCGCGAAGGCGACAAAGTGACTGCATTGAAGAAACAACAGCAGGAATTGCAGGCGAAATTGGAAACGGAGACGGCAACGCTCGTCAAGGAGTTCCTGGCTCAGCCGAAAAGTATCGCAGAGAAAGCAAAATTCGATGCCTACCGCAAAGAAGCAAACGAGTTACAAGCCGAAGCACAACATACTCCCGAACACATTGCCTTCCGTAAGATCGAAGATGAACTGAAAAAAAAGGAAGGAGACGTCCGGAGAATAATAGAAGCCGACGCAAAGAAAGATCCCGCGAATAAGAAACTGGTTGACCAGCAAGAAGAGGTAAGCAATGCGTTTGCTGTGGTGGATAAAGTCGCACAAGAGAGGAGACGCAATGATCCTCGAATGAAAGAAAACAACGAACGATTGCACAGTAAAACGCGGAAGGTCTCTGGTGATGAACGCACGCGACTACATCGGGAACGCTCCAAACTCGAACGCGAAATTGATGCCAGTGTCCCGAATTACAATGCGTTAAAGAAAGCGCGAGACGAGGCAAACAAACGTATCCGTGCGATGGTCGAAAAACAATTGAAGTCATCCGAAGAGTATGTCAACGCCAACGCCAAGGCAAAAGCGGCGCAACGCAAAAGAGAGAATTGCTATCACTCGCATCCGGCGTACAAGAAATCCAGGTCTTTTCCGAGAAATACACTCGGGGAACAAGCGAAAGTCTACGCTGAGCCCGGCACCTACGAAACGCGACAACAGATGTTCGCACTCAATAAGAAACTCGCCGATGAGATCCTGCAAACGGCCTACTCAGCAGGGAACACCGACGAGTTTCTCTGGACGACAGTCCGCGCTTACCTAAGCACTGACCGGACGGTCGCGTCGCTGGGTAAGGATATTCAGCGACAGGGCAGCTACGTCGTCAGTGACGACATGCGTAATCTCTCACTGGCGTATACCGCCCAGAAACCCGACCAGTGGACCACCACACAGGAATGGGAAAGCGACCCGTCAGCTCTTCGGAATATGAGCGGGGGATACGAAGACGCACCCCGACCCGCGAAGTTGTGGATGGAGCGCATGCTGCCCCATAAGTATGGACCGGACAAAGGCAAGCCCATCGTCAACACCAACGCGGTGATCTCGCACAGTGGGTCGCTGCCCGATTATCCCCGCGTCACCGACGATGCGAAGCAGTCGTCGCCGGAGGAGTTGGAAAAGAAGGTGCTGGCGGCAATGACGATGGAGATGGGCTCGGTTCCAGTCCGTCCGAAAAGGGGAGAACGCAGCTACGATCCGCCGTCAGTGAAATCCGAACCCGACGAGCAACTGCTGTCCCTGGAAGCCAAGACGTGGGTCGTCCCCACGGCGAAACTCTCGATGCTGAAGATTCCAGCCGGCACGTTCTTGATGGGCTCGCCCGAGAAAGAAACCGGCCGTTCCCAGGACGAAGCCCAACGGGAAGTGACCATCTCCAAACCGTTCTACATGGGCATTGTGGAAGTCACTCAGGAGCAATACCTCGACTTGATGGTTCCCGATTATCATCAGGGCGGATACCTGAAGGCGTTTTGGGGATACTCCACGCCCGAAGTACACCAGGGCGGGCCCTACTTCACCGCCGGACGCGTCATTCCCGATACCGATGTGTTTCCCATGGAGTCCGTCACCTGGGATAAAGCCAACACGTTCTGCGAGAAACTCAACGCGGCCGAATCCAACGCCGGTCGACTGCCCAAGGGATACGCGTATCGCCTGCCCACCGAAGCCGAATGGGAATACGCCTGCCGCGCAGGGACGAAAGGAAAATTCAACGTCGAAGGCGAGGTGGATCGAAAATTGTTCAGCACGTTCCGGAAGGTCAACGACAAGCCCGATCTCGCCGGGAACAAGAGGCCCAATCAATGGGGGCTGTACGACATGCACGGGAGTATGTACGAATGGTGCCTCGATACGTATGGCCCTTATGATCTGAAAGATACGACCGACCCGGTGCGTAAGTCTGGGACAGACAAGTCCGAAACCCGTCGCGTCGCGCGGGGCGGGTGCTTCCTGTCCAACGAGCTCACAAGGCCGACCGAGCAACAAGAATATCGTTACATCCGTAGTGCCAGCCGAAATAATTTCGAACCGGACAGCATCTACGGCATCCTCGGATTCCGTGTCGTTCTGGCACCGAAAGTTAGTAAATAAAAGTCGATCCGCATTCCATAAAGAAGAACATGAACTATAGAAAATTATTATTGATGCCGACCCTTGCTGGCTTGGTTGCCCAGGGCGCGATCGCGGACGAATCGGAGATCGACAAGAAGTTGGCCAAGGAGGCGCCGCTGTTTGAGCGGATCAAGCTGCGCGGTGCACTGCGGGACGACGTCTCACGGGATGTGATCGAACAGAAGCCCGGCGAAGGCTATCAGCCCCGCGTCGTGCAATGGTGGCCCAAGAAAGGCGTCGACTATATCGAGGAACCCAAAGAGGAGCCTCGCACTTGGACAATTCGGCCCGAGAGCATGACGGCTAAGGATCGGGGTCCCTCGGACTCTGAATCGGTGGCCAAGTGGTGGCCGCTCTCCCTGCGCGGGAAGACGCAGTTCAAGGCGCACCTGCTCGGCTTCCGCGGACTTGGCGCGATCAACGATCCTTGGGGTGATGATCTCGAGAAGCCCTTCGCGCCGGCCGTCGTGTTGCGCCTGCCCGATGGCCGCAAGCGCTGCTTCACACGCGGCAGTTTCAGCGACGCGGATGAACTGTACATCACCAAGCTCTACGAGAAGCAGATGAAGGTCCTTCGCGACAACACCTTTGATGAAGGAATCGATTGGATTGCCTCTTCCTCTTGGAGGGATCGACCCCTTTCCGACAACCCGCTCTACACTGAGGGGATGACGAACATCAGCAGCAAGCATTTCACCGCATCGCTAGGCAGTGAACCGCCGGACGATGGCGGACGCTCACTCTGGCTGGACTGGCACGACAAGGAGGGCGCCGCCCGCCGACGGACACTCATCATGCGCGGATGGGAAGACTGGTGGGCCTACATGGAGCACGGCGGCTCAGCGATGAACTATTGGGATCACTCGCCAGAGAAGCCGAAGTACAAATATCGCGTAAAAGTCAAAGGGACGAAGCTGGATGGGGTGACAATGGGTCGCGGCAGCATCGGCGGCTTCGGTGGCAGCAGCTGCGCGGACGGATCCTGGCTGGCCTTGTACCACGAATGGGGACACGGGATTCCCTCCGGCGCAGCGGGAAGCCTCGGTGGCGGTGAGACCTTGAGCGACGCCGGACAGCTGATTGGTGAGCCGGGGCGGGTGTCTAAAGCGATGTTCCAGATGGTCAAACCGTGGAAGAACCTCTTCTATGGACAATATCCCGGTGCCTACGCATGGACGGTGATCGGTGACGATCCCAACTGGGGCTATGTCTTTCCCTACGCCATGGCGACCATGATGTCGATGGACGAACCCACGCCGATGCACGCTATCGCTCGCGTCGGAGAGAAGCGCGGCCTCTTCAAGGATGGTATCCGCGAAACGGGCGACTTGTTCGGTGAGGTCGGTGCACGATTCGCCGAATTGGATAACGAGCTACAAGCGGGCTTGCGCGGCTATTTCGGCATGCCGAATCGCGTTCCAATGATCGAACTCAACCGCGAGAAGCGTCACTACCGGAGCGATCCAAAGTGCGCCCCCGAGGCGTTCGGCGTGAACATCGTCCGGCTGGTCGCCGACAAAGGCGCCAAGGAGCTGACGGTTGATTTTGAAGGCCATTACGATCCCAAGACGTTCAGCGATTGGCGGGCATGCATTGTCGCCGTCGATAGCGAAGGCAGGTGTCGCTACTCGCCGCTGTGGAACAAGGGCAAGATGAGCATGAAAACTCAGCCGGGTGATTTGCGATACTGGCTGACCGTCACCGCGACGCCGACGGCATTGAGCCCAGCGAAGGGCCTACCCACACGCAACCACTATACCCACGTGGTGTACCAGGGCGGATTTGGGTATCGCTATCCGTATGACGTCACGCTTGCGGACTGTCGCGCGGGCTCGCCGCACACCACGCTCTTTGAAGATGGTGTTGCTGGCCAGGCGGGCATGTTCGCCGGTCGTCGCGTTCAAAAGTATGACGGGGCAGGAATGATCTCTGCATCGATTCCGGTGACCGACCCCGAACAACGCAAACTGTTGGAAGCGGCGTTGGTTGGGCTGGACGACCATGAGGCCGCCCAATGGCATCTCAGGAACTCCAAGGGCAAGCGTCACGCCAATGGTGGCGGCTGGGTTGCAGACAGCGCCGAAGTCGCAGCCACCGCCTATGTAGCCCCCCACGCGATGGTGCTGGACACCGCCAAGGTGTTGGATAACGCAGTGATTGACGATTACGTGATTGCCTATGGCGATGTGGTGTTCAAGGACAAGGCTCGTGCCTTCGGGAAGCTGGCCATCATGAAAGGCGTCCACAGCGGGAACTCGCGTATGTATATCCGTAACGAGGAGAGATCGTCCGCCCAGGGGGTCAACCCGGAGGACGATAGCGACGCACCGCAAAGAAGGCTGGGACCGCTCACCGGGAGTGCCGCCTTCCAGGCGAACTATGAGTGTTTCCAACCCGAATCCGTGCTTCTGGAAGATCACTACAACGAGCGGACGGGTCGCCCGGAGGGCGGCGTCTACGGAGTCCACCAGGACGACCGCATCTTCTTTGACGGCCACCTCATCGGCAACCCCGGGTTCACGGAGGACGGCGCGGATGAGGGCGCCTTCACATTCAACGGTAAGAACCAATGGGCGGAGCTGCCCGGCGAGATGGCCGACCTGGAAGTGATCACGCTGGACATGCGGTTGAAGGTTGATTCCGACAAACCGCAAACGGTGTGGATGTTCGGAAACGACAAGCAGAACCGTCTGTCACTGGCAGCGGCCGGTGGGCAATGGGTGCTGGCGGGCAACGCAGGCGACGTGCAGGCGACGTGTCGGGGTGGCAAGGTCACACCGGGTGCGTGGACCGTCGTCCGCGCCGAGCTGGACGGAACGACGATGACGCTGTTCCAGGACGGTAAGAACATCGCCCAAATCAAGACCGACTTCCGGGCCTCCGATGCCTTCGCGCCGGGCAAGGTGCGGCTGGCGACGATGGCCGCCGGTTTAGGTGGAAGCGCACCGATGACCGGTGCGGTGGATCATTTCCGGATCCTAACCGAGGTGTACGAGGACTTCAGCAAGGTCGAGGTGCCGCTTCTTTGCCCGCGTCGTATTTCTCCGAAAGTGTACGAGCGCTTCGTGGCGAAGTACATCGATACCGGCTTCGCGGAGAAGAGGAGAGAGTTTGTGGAAAACCAGGTCAAGACGCATCCGCTGACGGCGTACTTCGACAAGTACTATGCTGCGGTCAACCAGCGAAAAGAGGACCTGGCCGCGTCCGCCGCCGGACGCATCAAGGAAATCAATGCCGAAACCCAAGTGCTCCGAGACAAAGTGAACGAGATGAACCGGGAGATGCGGGAAGCCCAGAAGAACGACGAAGCGTATCAGAAGCTCGTCGCAGAGCTTAGGCCGATGCGGGATGAAATCGGTAAGAAGATGAATGAGACAATGGAGAGCTATCCCGGCTACAAGGAAGCAGTCGCCGCCGAGCATGAATTGAATCTCCAGTACAATGCGCTGCGAAAAACCGCACAGACGGAAATGAATCAGGATCCCGAGTACATCGCTCTGCAAGCACGAATCAAAGACCAGGGGGAGAAGATTAAAGCCACCCCACAGGGCAGCAGTGAACGCAGGAAACTTGAGTCAGATCTGACCCACAAGTTGCGCAGGGGGGCGACTAAAATGGTCAGCAAGCGGCAGAATCAGCTTCCCGGAGCACCTGAAATTGAACGCCAGCGGAAAAAGGCACAGAAGCTCTCGCAACAACTGCGAGAAGCCTCCCGCCAAACGGATGCGCATCAGAAGCTGGAGAAGGAACGGCGTGAACTGGAAGTGCAGATGCGCTACGAAGCGGATCCGAAACTCATCGCAGAACGGAATAAGATCGATCAGATGATCGGGAAGACCTCCGGTGGGATCCGCAATGTCAAGGAAGCCGCCGCCGCCGAGACCAACCCGCTGGAAGCGTATCTATTGCGTAAGAGCGGCTGGTCAAGAGACCTTACGTATCTCACAAAGACGATGCTGGATGGGCATACGCCCCATGTTCCGGAGGATGTCAGGCAACTCAATTACGCCAAGGCGCTGCAGGCGATGCCCTGGCCGACCACGGTCGATTGGGACGGACGCTTACCCTACGAAGACGACAACGAAGTGATGGCCCAGCCGGTCATGCAGCATTTTCTGAAACGCATGAAACCTTGGATGTACAAGTAGGGGGGAGGGGAGATAGGAATCAGGGATCAGGAGTCAGGGATCAGGGATCAGGGATCAGGGATCAGGGATCAGGGATCAGGGATCAGGAATCAGGAATCAGGAATCAGGAGGAGGAAATATGGGTGTGCTGAATGTGAAAGAGTTGATCGTGTATAAGAAGTCCTATGAGCAGGCCATGAAATTCTTTGAGATCAGCAAGCGTTTCCCTGCTGAAGAGCGATATGCTTTGACCGGCCAGGGCAGGCGGTCATCACGTTCGGTACCCATGAACCTAAGAGAGGCCTGGGCGAAGCGTCGATATGCGGCGCATTTTGTGAGCAAGCTGACTGACTGCGATGGTGAGAATGCGGAGACAGACACTT
>CAJQKQ010000022.1 GCA_905478925.1 uncultured Verrucomicrobiales bacterium | reverse complement strand
TAGCGGGGGAACTTGTCCTTTTCGAGGAGCAGGACGCGGTGACCCTTTTCGGCAAGGAGGGTCGCGCAGGTGGTGCCGGCAGGGCCACCGCCGATGATGATCGCGTCGTAGTCTGGCATGGGAAAAGTAGTTGGTAGGTGTGGCGTTGCGGCTTGGGGCGGGAGAGGAACTTTTGTTTGGAATATAACTAGGAAGACCGGGCTAGTGCTTTTTTCCCATATGGAATTGCAGAAGTGGTTAAGATAAAGGCAGGATTTCGAGTATCTTGGCGAGGCAGGAGCCGTCGTTCTGAACTAGGTAACTATATCTCCCATAGAGAATTTCGCCAGAGGGGGATTGGGGGAAAATTTTTCGAAGCGTTCCGGCGGGGATGGTGAAAAATCCCTGTGGTTCACTGTGGTAGGTGAGCTTGGATTCGTTGAGAATCGCGCCGAGCGGGGTGTCCCCAGCGAGAATTCGGGGGCGGAGTTCCTTGGGGAATGAATTCAGGAGGATGGCGATGAGACCGTATTCGACGCAGTTTCCGGAGGACGTTGCGTGGAGCGTGACTTCCCGCAGGTAAGTGTCTTCCACGGTCTGGGAATGCAGGACGTGGAGGCTGATGACATCACCATGGAAGCTGGAGAGCTCGGAGGTCATGTCGTGTTTGTGGACGAGAAGTCGGTGGAAAGGCGGGGGAACCCGTGTCGAGGAAATCCACGCGAGCGGGGTGTCGCCGAGTTCCGAACCGGCGAGGATCGGTGCTAAAACGGGGGCGAGGATGGGCTCCGTGGTTTCCATGCGTTTGGCTTCGGCTGCGAAGATGATGCGGGCTCGGGTCGGCGCTTCGTTAGACCAGTTTATCGGTGACGTGTTCGGGGAGGAAGAAGTCGTGCAGGAGGTTGTCGACACAGAGGAGGCCGTCGCGGGTGAGGACGATGGCCGATCCCTCGATATTGAGCAGTCCTTCGTCATGGATCTGGGCGAGGGGTGCGGCGAAGCGCTCGAGGATGTTGATACCGAATTTCTCCTGGAAGTGGCCGGCTTCGACGCGGCCGAGTTTCATACGGAGGATGAATTCGCGTATCATCCGCTCCTCCGCAGTGGTGCGCAGAGCGCGTTTTGTCGGCATTTTCCCGGCGTCGAGGGCTTTTTCGTAATCGTCGATTTCGGTGAGGTTCTGGTAGTGGACGCCTTTGGCGTGCGAGAAGGAGGCGACACCGAGGCCGAGTAGGTCGGCTCCGCCCCAAAGGGAGTCGCGGTAGATGAACTTGGAGCGTTTGGGGTCTTTGACGGCGGTGTAGCCGGAGCTGATGGTGTAGCCGGCGGATTCGAGTTCGGCGAAGGCCTCCTTGACCCAGCGGCGTTTGGTTTCCCAGTCGGCGATCGGGGCGACGAGGGAGCCACTGGCTTTCATGTCCTTGTAGATGCCGGTGTTATACGGCACCTCCATTTGGTAAATGGTGACGCTGTCGGGCATCAGTTCGAGGGTTTTCTCGATGTTGACCTGCCAGTTCTCCTCGGTCTCCTCCATCATGCCGGCGATGAGGTCGATGTTGATCTGGTCGAAGTTCTCGGCGCGGGCGCGTTCGTATGAGCGGTAAACTTCCTTGGTGCGGTGGGCGCGGCCATTGATTTCGAGGATGCGGTCGTCGAAGTTCTCAATGCCGAGGGAAAGGCGAGTCACGCCGATGTCCTTGATGGTGGAGAGCTTGCCCGGATTGAGCGTGCCGGGCTCGCATTCGAAGGCGACCTCCTCGGCGGCGTCCCACGGCAGAAGCGCCTTCATCTTGTCGGTGAGTTCAACGAGCTGCTTGGCGGAAAGATACGATGGGGTGCCGCCGCCGAAGTAGACGAAGTGCGGCTTGCGGCCGGCGATCAGCGGTTTCTTCGCCATCATTTCGAGCTCGCGGACGGTGCAGTCGAGGTAGTGCTTGATGTCCTCGGCGTTTTTGTCGGTGTAGACGCGGAAATAGCAGAAGTGGCAGCGTTTCCGGCAGAATGGGATGTGGTGATAGAGTCCGAGCGGCGGCGGAGTCCCTTCGTGCGGGGTTTCGTATGCCTTCACTACCTCTGCAGTCTGGTCTTCATTCCAGAAGGAAAACGGCGGGTAATTCGAGATGAAATAGTTGCCGGCGCGCGTGGCGTGGGACTTTTGAATAATTTCTGGCATGATCTTTGGAGTGCAGCGGTTTGATGTTGCTTTCGTTTACGGGGTGGCTGCGGGGAACTTGTCGCTATTTAAGCACGAAAAGCGTGCCGTCACCACCTCCGATGACGATTCGGCCATAAGCATATACGGGCGAAGCGGTCAGGTCTTCGCCCAAATCAAGCCGCCAGAGCTCGCGGCCGTCGGCGGGGTCGGTGGCGTAAAGTCGCCCGTCGTAGGAGGCGAAGACGATGGCGTCGTCGAAGGCGAGCGGCGAGCTGTCGATGCGGCCGCCGGTCTTGAACATCCACGCACGCTTGCCGGTGGTCCGGTCGATGGCGTGCAACGACTTATCGCGTGAACCGATGTAGACGTGATTTTCATCGATGGCAGGAGAGGAGGAGAACTGGAAGTTCTTGTCTTCGTAGATCCAGATCGGTTTCTCGGCATTTGCATCCGCAGCGATCACCTGATTGGCGTAATTGCCGCAGTAAATGGTGGTTCCGGAAGTCGCGACGGAACTGGTGATTTGGGATTCACAGGCGATCTTGTTGACGAGTTTGCCATTGGAGAGATCGAGGATGTGAATGACCATATCGCAGCCCCCGAAGGCGACGTAGCGGCCATCGATCACGGCCGGGGTGCCGTTGATGAAGTCGTTGGTCGGATAGGTCCATACTTCGGATCCGTCCGCCGGGCGGAGGCAACGGGTGATGCCATCATAGCCGTTCACTAGCAGCCACTCGCCGGATCCGTCGGTAGCGGCGACGATGTTGGGGGCGGAGGAAAACTTCTCGTCTCCTTTGATTGTCCAGATCTTGTCGCCGGTCTTGAGGTCGAGCGCGTGAAATTGCTCGTCGCCGGAGCCGACGAAAACGCGCCCCCCCGAAATGGCGGGCGCAGCTTCGATGGTGTCGCCGGTTTCAAGCAGCCAGCGGCGCTCGCGAGTCTCAAGATCGATGCAGTGGATGTTACCCATCACGTCGCCGATCACGATGACTCCTTCCGCGATGGCGGCCTCGGCGACGACGGGATGGCCGAGGTCGTAGGTCCACTCAATGACGGGCTGTTGAGAGGCCGAGGCATGCACCCGCCCCTGGAGGTGGGGGCCGCCGCGGGTAATCGGCCAATCTGTGTCCGCCGGGGCGGACGCAACCGGCGCGAGGACGGCTTCTGGTTGCTGCTTCTCGCACGCCGCCAGTAGCAGGAAAGGGAGCGAGGCGAGGATTCGGTTCATGACGGGATGGTCTGAGTTTCTCCGAGGGCGCTTTGATAGAGGGCGGTGATGGACTCGGAATCGAGCGGCACCGGGTTGAAGCGGCCGGTCCATTGCTGCGTGGCGGCTTCGGTCAGTTCGGGAATCGCTCCGCTATCGGGAGAATGGATGGGAAGCCCGGCGAGTGCGATCGTTTCCTCAACCCAGTCAAGGAGAGGTTCTCCGAGGTAGCTACTAAAGGTCTCGTAGATCGCGGCGGCTTCGGGATTTCGGGAATTGAGCCGGATGACGTGGGACAGCATCAGGCTGACGGCGTGGCCGTGGGGGATATCAAAGCGTGCGGTGAGGGGATTGGCGGTGGCGTGAGCGGCACCGAGCATGCTGTTTTCGATCGCGGATCCGGCCATGGAGGCACCGAGTAGCATGCGGCCGCGAGTTTCAAGATCGGCTGTATTGTCGAGGATAGGGCGAATCGCGGAGGCGATCAGGTGGAATGCCTCGCGGGAGTATGCGGATGAAATCGGATTGCGTTTGGTACAGACGGCGGACTCGAGGGCATGCGAGAGGGCGTCGAGGGCGGTGAGAGTTGCGACGACCGGTGGTTGGGAAACGGTGAGTTCGGGATCCAGGATTGCGATTCGGGCAAGCGCCTTGGGGTCGCCGCAGGCCATCTTTACGTGGCTGTCGTCTTGTGAGACGACGGCGTAGGACTGGCACTCGCTGCCCGTTCCCGCAGTGGTGGGTACGGCGATGAAGGGCAGCATCGCGTGTTTCGCTAAACCGTAGCCGCGGTAGTCGGACATGTGGCCGCCGTTGTGGAGCAGGAAATTGCAGCCCTTGGCGGTGTCCATGCTGCTGCCTCCGCCGAGGCCGATGATTGCTTCGGGTTTCAAGTTCTCGGCAAAGGCGCGGCAGGCTTCAATGTCCGATTCCGTGGGGTTGACGTGGGTGCCTTGGAAGACAGTGACGTCAAATCCGGCGGCTTCGAGGGAGTCGGTGGCGCGGCCGACATGGCCGGCGGCGACGATGCCTGGGTCAGTGACGAGCAGGAGCTTGCTGACGCCGAGGGTAGCGACGCACTCCGGAAGTTCGGACAGGCGTCCGGGGCCGAAAACGATACGCGGGCTGTGGCGGGCGTCGAAAGGGGTCATGGGTAGTTGGTTTACAGCGCTGAAGCGCGGGCGTGGTAGAGGGTCGCGGTAGAGGGTCGCGGAGAAAACCCGATTTGCAAGATTCTGAGTTTCAGGTCGTGCGGGAGGGAATATTTCCTTGGATGGCGCGGCGGTGGTAAAGGAATTCGAAGAGGTTGCCTTCGTGGGGTTGCTCCCACTGGACGCGGTTGGTGGGGAAGGGTCCGAGGGTGAGTCGTTCGATGTCGGGGCTGAGGAGGAGCTGGTTGATGAAGTTCTGGTCCTCGGTGATCGCGGATACGACGAGGGTCTGGCCGATATTGGCGAGCATGTCTTTTTGCGGGATCTCGGTGATGCTGGCGTAGGGGAACATGAACTCGGTGTTGGCGAGTGGATGCTTCGGGTCGGTGCAGGAGACGAGGGTGGGGTTGAGGTAGGTTTGCTCGAAAGCTTCGATCTTGCGTTCGCCGTCGCGGTGTCTGGCGGTGAGGTCTTCGGCGCCGGGCTCCTTGAGCTGGGCGGTGATGAGATCGTCGATCCCGTCGGCCATGGCCGGATTGGCGAAGCCGCAGATTAGGGCGTGGTCGTCGTCGCGGGCGAGTGGCTTGATCTCGGCGAGCTTCATGGCAATGGCGTCGGCGAGTTCGTCGCGGTGGGAGGGGACGAGTATGGCGGAGGTGTTGATGCAGGAGCGGCCGCCGTTGGCGGAGATGGATTGGACGATGACGTCGAGGAACTCGGGCCAGCGGGCGATCATGTCATCGCCGATGAGGATCTTCGAGCGGCCGGTGCCGTGGACGGAGATACTGGGAAAGGCCGAGTATTTCCTGAGGGTGGTGTCATTGCCGAAGGCGATGCCACGGCCACAACAGGTTAGAATCGTGTCGCCGCCTTCGTGGGTGGTCGGATAGAAACCAAAAGCCTCTTTCGGGAAGCCGGCCTGGATCATCGCCTGGACGATGCGCAGCGGGGTGAAGGGATCCTCGCGGCCGGGCTTGAGTAAGACCGGGATTTTCATCACCGGGGCGGGAATCCACAGCGAGTTGACGGCTGGAGCGTTGCTGGGGAGAGAGACCCCGAGGCTGCTGGCGGCGGGGTAGTAGTTGACGGCGAGGTCGGTCAGATTCGTCAGTCCACGGTCGAAAATTTCGAGTGGCAGGTTGCGGGTGAGACCGTTGATCACAGTGCGGACCTGCGACATTGCCGCGTGGATTTTGGCCATGTTCATGCGCACGAGGGTGTGCGGCAGGCGGGTGAGTGCGGAGAGGGATTCGATGTAGTCCTGCGGGGATTGGATCGCGTCTCCGATTGGTAGGTCAGCGTGGAGAAAAAGCTCGGCGGCTTGCTCGCAGTAGGACGCCAGGGTGTCGGCGGGGATCGCGTCGAGCGCAGCCTTGGACTCGGCAATGCGCAGCAAGTCTCGGCGGATCAGGCCGGGGTTGGCGGTGTGAGTGACCAGTGTTTCGCCGCCGCCGAGATCGAGTTCGACCTGGTCGTAGCTCTCGTATTCGCGGCCGAGGCGGAGGATGGGGATGTTCATGGGGAAAGTGCCGAGTGATCAGTGATCAGTGATCAGTGGAAGAATGAATAGGCTTTGGAATCTGATCATCTATAGAGGGCGAATGGAAGCGACCTAGTAGAAACAAGATGGCGGCGGACGCTGCGTAGAAGGCGCTGTTCCAAGCGACGGCCTTCCAGAAGTGGTACCGCAATTCACCAAGTTGCAGATCGTATCCAAGTTCGCGCTCTACAATGGTGCTTCCTGGAAGCGAGAAGATTGTAAGAAGCTCCCAATCGTAATTCGGATAACTGGCACCATGGATCTGCTCGTTGTGATTCTCGATGCTGATGCCGATGATTCCAAGCAAGCTTCCTAGTGCCGCGAATAGCAAAGTAACCTGAATCATTCTTCGAAAAGCTTTAGTGTTCATTCAACGGATAGGTGAAGCGGGTTGGAAATCCGCGCTCCTTAGTAGACCCCTTCGATCACGGTTGTCGATCCGCTTTGGAACGGGCGGACGTCACCGACGCCGTCCCATGCGAATTCATCACAGGGCTTGCGGCGGATGGCTTCGTCACGTTCGAGGAAGCGGGGCATGAAAAATTCCTTGGTCATGGTGGATAATTCCACGCGGCCATACTCATCGTAGTCCATGAGTTGGTCGGTGTCGTCCGGATTTACGATGCGTAGCACGGCGCGCGGCTGCGGGGCGTGGTAAGTTAGGCTGTATTCGCCCGGTCCGCGTTTTTTGCTGATCGCCAGCCCCATGAGGGTATTGCCGTAGGTCGGCGCGAAGTTGACTTTGCCCTCCAGCACTTCCTCTTCGATGAAACGGACATACTGCGGAGTCATCGTGGTGCCTCCTGCGAAAACGCCACCGATGCCTGCATCTGCCAACGACATGCGCTCAGCGAGACTTTCGAGTAGCTTGGGCGTGGTGAAGAGGCAGCCGATGTCGCGGTGACGAATGATCGTGGCGGCCTGGTCGATGACGTGCTCTTGGTAGAGCTTGGCCATGCGCATTTCGCCCATGCCGATCAGGCGCTTTACCCAGCGTGGGTCGAGATCGATGAAATAGCAGGCACCGCCACGGATATTGGCGAGGTGCTCGATGGCCATGCGGAGACGTCGCGGGCCGGTCGGGCCGACCATCAGCCAGTTCGCCCCAGCGGGGAAGAAGTCCGGTCCGTAGTGGTCGGAGAATTCGGTGTAGTCCGTTTTGTAGTCTTCCCAGCCGATGCGTTGTTTCGGCATCCCGGTGGTGCCGCCGGTTTCAAAGATATTGTAGGGGCGGTCACCAAATGCTTTGGGGATGAATCGTGCGGGGTCTTCCTTGCGCAGGATTTCGTCGTCGAAATGCTCAAATTTCAGGATGTCTGCGAAGCAGTGGATATCGGTCAGCGGGTTAAAATCGAGCGACTTCGCCTTTTCCAGCCAGTAAGGGCATCCGGTTTCAGGAGAAAAGTGCCACTGGACCATCTCGCGGGTGTGGGCGTCGAGTTGGGCGGCGGCTTCGGGGACGGTGAGGGTTGAGGACATCGTTGTTTTTGGGACTAGGATGGATGGAATTTTTGAAAGGCGGGTGAGAATGAAAGAACGATTAGTCGAAGGCACTTGGATCGGCATCGAGGCGCTTAAGTGTGGCTTTTGAGGCGTAGTGAATCGTGCGGCCGGAGAAGTGAAATTGCTCAGAATCAACAGCAAGGTCTTCGAATAGAAGACCGCTCATGCGGGTGAAGATGTCGAGTTGGCTGTTTTCGGCAACCTCGACGATTCGAATGGCTCCCTCTTCGTCAGTGAAATCTTCGGGAGAGAGTTCTTTGGCGAAGCCTTCGCCGTAGTTGGCTAGGGAACCAAGAAGGCGATTGATGTTCTCCGATGAGTTTTGGATCAGGATGTCGACGTCTTCAGTCAGGCGTGCATAACCGTGAAGAGTGACGGCAACCCCACCGACGAGGAGAAACTCGACCGAATGGTCAGCGAGCCTTGCCAACAGTTTTTCGAACGTAGGTTCCATCGTCTGTTGGTGGGTTCCATTTTCCTCCTTTGAGCCATAGCGCGTTTCTTCGCAGTGACTCCAGCCTCTCAAGCGGTGGAACTGCGCTGAGACTCCCGCCAACTTTCTTGCGGAGAGGTTCTCGTAGGTCGTCGCTCATATTCAAAGACTAAGAGGTTTTTGGGGATTTGTCGATTTCTTGTTGTTTCTGACCTAGCTCGGGAAAAATTTTGCGATGGTCTGCTTGCTTGGGGGCTTGGTAACGAGTGAGACGACGATCATAGCCACGGCACCAGCGAGCCAGCAGTAGGCGACGGGCATGACGCCATTGACCGTGTATTCACCGCCATAGCCGGACTGTTTGAAGAAGTAGAACCAAGTCACCGTGGTGGCGATCACGCTGGCGTAAGCTCCCGGCAATGTTGCCCGTTTCCAGTAAAGCGCGGCAATGACGAGAGGAGTGAGTGCGGCGAAACCTGAGAAACACCAGATCGCGAGGTCGAAGACGTTTTGCTTAAAGAGGACGAGGGAAAGGATGTAGGTGAGCGTCACGATGCCGACGATAAAGAGCCGGGCCATCAGGATGACCTGCTTGTCGGTGAATCGGTTCTTCTTCCCGCCGTGGAGGACGATGTCATTGGTGAACATGGTGCCGAGGCAGAGGAACTGGGAATCCAGCGAGGACATGATGGCTGCCAAGATGCCTGCGGTAACCATGCCGACGATGATGGGACTGCCAATCAGCTTGCCGACCATCATGGCGAGCACTGCGCCTGGGGTAGCATCTGGTGGGAGAATTCCTGTTGCCCATATTCCGATTAGCACACAGGGAACCCACACGATCATGATACAGATGGGGTGTGCGATGACGGTGAGTTTGAAGGCCTTTGCGCTGCGTGCAGTGAGCCAGTGCTGGAAGAGGTGCGGGAACATCCCGACACTCAAAGGGATGAACATATAGGTCAGAAAGGTGATGGGAGAGACACCTGCGTGGTCGCTCTCCGTGCGGACGAGGTGGCTGGCTTTCGCTTGCTCAATGGCAGCACCGACTCCGCCGAGTTTGTTGGAAATCAGAGTGAAGGCGAGAATCCCCATCGCCATGAAAACGATTGTCTGGAAGGTGTTTGCCCACGCTGCTGCCCGCGAACCTCCTGCGAAAACGTAGCAAAGAACCACCAGGCAGATAACGGCACCGGTTAGCTCTGGAGGAATCGCGCCTCCGGTAGACTCGAAGAATTCCGGGAACATTCCGGGATTCGGGCCTTTGGGTCCGGTCAGTCCCATCATGGTCTTGCTTGCACCAATCACCCCGATCAGGAGATAGGGAATGACGAGGAGGACAAGAATGGGGAAGAGCAGGTAGCCGAACGCGTTGGAATCAAAGCGACCTCTGAAAAACTGGATCTGGGTCACGTAGCCGTGGCGCTTGCCGATGGCCCATAGGCGGATGCCGATCACCAGGAAACAGGCGGCGTGGATAAGTCCCGAGGAAGAGGCCATCAGGCCGTAGGTGCCAATGCCTAGTTGGAAAGCCTTTCCGGTAGAACCGACCAAAGCAAAGGCAGTCATGGTGGTGCCGAAGACCGACATGAGCAGCATGAAGGGGCCGATGGAGCGACTGGCGACAAAGTAGTCTGCGCTCGTTCCGCGAGAGAACCTGCTGGAGAAGAGTGCGAAGGCGAGCAATGCGCCTAGGTAGATGGCAATAACGATGATCGGAGTCATATCGGATGGGCTTTGAAATCAATTATTGTTGGTGGCGGCATCATCCGTCTCGTCGGCCCATTCCTCCAGCGGTGTCGGCCATGCGAATTTCATCACGATGGCCCAGAATGTGGCAGCGACGATGGAATAACCCGCGTGATAGGCGAGCCCGATCGGCATGAAGCCAAATACGAGGTCAGCATTATCCCAGTTCCAGACATCCTGATGCAAGATGGCGAGGACAATGAAGACGACAATAGCAATCAGGACAGCGGGTTTCATAATGTTTGGAGTGCGGTGGCAGTGCCCCTTAGGGGCGGCGATACGAATTTGTGGGAATCACTTGTTCCCGATCGCATACAGGTGAGTCATCGTGGCGATGTAGAGGACATCGTTCGCGACAACTGGGCTGCTGTAGATCGGTGCGTCGAATTCGTAGATACCGAGCTCTTTTTTGGTCGTGCCGGTAGCGAGCACGTGGACTTCGCCGTCTTCCGTTGGCAGGAAGACCTTGCCGTCGGCGACGAGAGTGGAACCCCAAATACGGGAGAAGGTCTCATGCTTCCAGTGGTGTTTTCCGGTCTTGGCGTCGAGGCAGTGAAGGTCGCCATCATACTCGGCCATGTAGATCAATCCGTCGTGAATGCTCGGAGTGGAGATCGAGCGACCGATGTCTTTGTAAGTCCAGACGATCTTGCCTTTGGAATCGAGGCAGCTGAGCATGCCGAGGCCGTCGCCGTGCTCTGGATCCTGGCCGATGATCGTGTAAACGTGGTTGTCCGAGACAATCGTAGTGCCGATGATTTCGCTTGGCCCCTTGTAGGTCGCATACTTGATGGGCTGGTCACCCTTATTGCGATACTCGGCTGGGTTTGCATCGTAACGCCATGCTTCCTTGAGGATTTCAAAGCCTTCGTCCTTATCCATTACTGGCTTTGGCTCAAAGGTGTATGCGAAGCCATCGCCGCCGCCCCAGATGATGCGGTCTTTTTCGTCCAGCTTGCCATAGGCAGGGGAGGACCATGATGCGTGCAGCACACGCTCGGAAACACCCGAGATTTCTTCGCCAATGAGCGTGCCCTTGTTGGCATCGATCGCGACGAGGGAAGGTGCTAGAGGAGCAGGGATGTTCTTATGCGACCAGTCCACTCCGTTAGAAGTGGCGGTGTAGAGGATGCCATCGACGACCATGGGCGAGCAGGAGGAAACGTTGTGTGGGAACACGCCGAGTTTTTCGCGCATGTCATAGATCCAGAGGATGTCAGCGTGTTGCTTGGTTACCTCGACAGGCTCGCCGCCCTTGGGCGTCATGTATTTGCCCTCGTCCTTGAATGGGCCGTCATTTCCGTTGGCTTGGCCTGCGGTATCGAGACAGAGGATTTCGCCACGGTTCGTGATGACCCATGCCTTGTCCCCGACGATGCAGGCTGAGGAGCATAGTCCCACGTATTCCCAGTCGCTGACCTTGCCTGCCCCCAGCTTTGGAATGATGAGCTGCCAGAGGAAGTCACCGGTCTTTTCGTCGAATACCATCAACACACCACGGTCGCCTTCCTGCTTTTTGGCACGTGGTGATTCGTTGTTGGTGCCTACATAAACGCGACCATCCGCGACGGTGGTATTGCCGTAGGTTTGCGAGCCGAGTTTTGAAGCCCAAAGAATGTTTTTTGCTGTCTTCAGGTCGACTTGTTCCGTCTCTGAATCGATCTCACCGGCGGTGATTTCAGCAGGCAGGTTCTTGGCGTTGCCGACCATGTTACGGGAAGGATCTTTGCCCCACATTGGCCAATCTTCGGCGAGCAGAGCGGGGCTGAGGGCGAGAGTGGCGGATAGGGCGAGAAGGTAGCTGGGAAGTTTCATGGGTGATGGGCCGGGTTGCTGGTTTTCAGTTTTCGGTGTTCAGCGCTTGTTGGCTGGGCGTTTGGTCTGAAAGGGGTTGTGAGGAGGGCTTTGGGTTGTTTGAAGGCGGCGATCCAGTGCTGGGGTGAATTGGGCGCGACTGGAGTCGCGCGCTCCATTTTGCTCACTTCGTGGCTTCGAGCTTGATGTTGTCGATGTAAACGCGTTTCTGAGATTGGGGCGAGAAGGCGAAGACGCCGGGGGCTCCGTGAGGGTGGCAGTATTTTACGGGTACGGTGATGGACCAGTCGGCGGGTTGGTCTTCACCGCGAGGCCAGGCTTTGGCGAAGACTGTGCCAGTGCCGTCGGCGTTACGCTTCACTTGGGTTGTTAGGGAGTACCAGGTGTTCGGCTTGATCTTGAATTTGACCGACTGGTTGACGCGCTCGTAGTTCGAAGAGACTTCGAGAATCTGGGAGTTGCCGACCAGGGTGATGAGGTAGCGTTGGTTGACGAGGCCGATGCTGGACATGATGCGGCGGTTGCCGTCGGTCATGACATCGGCGGATAGGGTGTAGTCCTTTTCGTCGACGTGGCCGAAGAAGTTCATGGTCCGCTGGAATAGCACATTGTCGAGGCGGTTGGCGATGACCTTGGAGCCGTCCTTTTCGAGCACGTGCCATTTGATGCGGGCTCCGAGCCATGGGAGCGGCGGGAAGTTGACTTTTTCGCCGTCGGCGGAGTCCATCTTGAGCTCGACGTCTTCGAAGTCGGCGCGGTAGCCAGAACCGGCGACGACGCGGCCGCGTGTGGTGGCGGAGAGATCGCCGACGGTGGCTTTGAAGGCGCCGGCGGAGAGTTTGGCGTCAGGTCCGGCGGTGAGGGTGGAGCCCTCGAAGGTGGCGTCGACCTTGGCTTTCACTCTGGCGGTGGGGGGGATGAAAGCCTCCCAGGATTCAGGGCTGACTTCCTTGATCCTTTGACCTTTGGCATCGAGGCCGAAGACTTTGAACGACTGGCTGCCTCCGGCGCGCAGGGCGAACTCGGCGGGGACGATTTGGAGCGACGAGATCAGCTTCGATACGGCCTGGGTTTTTTCCACTTGGCGGACAAGAATTTCCGCGCTCCCCTCTGTTCCCCAGCAGTGGAGTTTGGTTTTGGTGAAGAGGTAGATTTTTCCTCCCCAGATGGCGGGGGCACCGAGGCAGGCTTCGCCGGTTTTTATTTTAGCGAGTTGTTTGGCTCCGGTTTCTTCCGGGTCGAGGACGTAGAATTCGCCGTCGAACATGGGGACGTAGAGTTTGCCGTCGCCGTAGGTCGGGGAGGCGTGGATCTGGTCGGGGGCGAGTTTTTCCTTCCATTGGGTCTTGCCGCTTTCGGCATCGACGCAGACGAGTTCGCCGGTGGAGATGGTGGTGAAGAGCTTGCCTTCAGCGAGGACGGGCGAGGAGGTGAAGGCGACGTGGTCGTCGTTCTTCCAAGCGACGGAAGACTCATCGAGGACGAGTTGTTCGGCGGGGTATTGCTTGGGAAGATTGAGGCAGATGAGGCGGCCTTTGGATGACTGGCCGGGGTTTTCCTTGCCGTGAATGGCGATGAGTTGGTCGCCATTGAGGAGGATCTGGGAGTTCACGCCGCCGTTGGAAAGCTGGTAGCGCCAGAGTGGCTTGCCGGTATTGGCATCGACGCAGACGACGTTGCCGCAGCCGACGCCGGCGTAGAAGACGTCGTGGCCGTCGAGCTTGCCGAAGACCGGCATGGAGAAGGAGGAATCGACCGGGCGGATGCCGGGGGAGGAGTACCAGACGAGTTCGCCGGTGACTTTGTCGAAGGCGTAGAAGCGGTCTCTTGCCGGGCCGGTGAGTCCCCAGTTGGCGGTGACGCAGTGAAAGATGACGAGGTGATTGAAGACGGCGGGTGCGCCGGAGCGACCGTTGGGGAAAGTGAGGCGGCTGAGTTCTTCCATCAGGGAGATTTCCCAAATCTGCTCACCATCGCGGGTGAAGGCGACGCAGCGGCCGTTGGAGAGTTGGAGGTAAACGTTGCCGGTTTCGGGGTCGATGGTCGGAGCTCCGACGGCGTAGCGGTTGTAGACGACGTCGGAGATGTAGTCGGAAAAGCGCTTTTCCCAGATGAGTTTGCCGGTGTCGGCGTCGAGGCAGATGAGGGCTTCCTGGGTGTCTTCGCCTTTTTCACCGTAGAACCCAAAGGCGTAGAGGCGGCCGTCGGCGATGGTCGGGGTGCCGGCACCCTGGACGTCGAAAGTCCAGAGTTCGTTGCCGATTTTCAGGTCGGAGGGGAGCTCTTTTTCAAGCGAGGCACCGGTTTGGAGCGGTCCACGCCAGTTGAGCCAGCCGGTGGTTTCGCCAGTGAGATGGGGTGTGAGGGCGAGGGTGGCAATCGCGGTGAGGGTGAGAAGAGGTTTCATAGATCTCGAATGAGTAGGAGGTATTTGTACCGCTAATTGAAGAAGGCGCAAAGTTTACGATGGGGCCGGGATGAAGGGGGTTCAAACCCCATCTCGATATTTAGAAGGTGGTACGGACTCGGATTCCGAACTGCTGGGGGTCGCCGGGGGATCCGGCGGCGATTTGTGGGTTGATGAAGGTATAGTAGCCTTTGTCGAACAGATTGGTTCCGTAGAAGGTTACGCTGAAATTCTCGGCCATGTATCCGATTTCGGCGTCGGCGGTGATGTAGGCGTCTTGGGTGAAGGCCGAGGTATTGGCGGAATCGAAGCGGGTCGGGCCGACGACCCGTCCAGCGGCGCTGACGTAGAAGCCGGACTCGAATTCATACCTGACGCCAAGGCTGCCGCTGTATTCTGGAACGAAAGGAACCTCGTTGCCATTGTAGGTGGTGCTGGGACGGTTGGGGTCGCGGAAGCTGTCAAACTCGGTATTGGTGTAGCCGAAGGCACCGCGGATGGTGAGACGGTCGATGGGTGCCCAGGCGAGGTCGGCCTCGATGCCACGAGAAGTGACTTCGTCGGCATTCAGGATGAAGAAATCGGTGGTGGCCAAGGCTCCCTGGTTGACCTGGTAGTCGCTGATCTGGTCCCAGTAGGCGCGTAGGCCGACCCGGACGTTGTGGTCTTCAGAGAAGAAGTCGGCACCGATCTCGTTCGACCAGTTTTCCTCGCGGTCGTAAGTGGGGTTGTTGGCAGCATCCACAAATGCGGAGTAGCCGCCGGGTTTGATGCCAAGCGATGATCGGGCGAAGAGGTTGACTGATTCAGTGGCTTGATAGGTGAGTCCGAGCGTAGGAGAGACGAAAACCTCGTCCTGTGAACCGCGGACCACGTTTGTGGTGTTCGCGAGATTGTCCGCTTTGAGGCGGTTGATTTCTGATCTGTAGTAGTCGAGCCGTAGACCTGCATCGAAGTCGAGGCAGTCGCTGAGGGTGAAGGTGGCATTGGCGAAGGCGGCGAGGTTGAGTTGCTCGACAGAGAAGGTGGTCGTTTCATCAAGAACAGGGATGAAAACGCCTGGAAATCTGGGATCGAATGGCCCCAGAGTTGAACGTGTGGTGTTGCCTGAGTTATCGGTCCATAATTGGAAAAGTCCGGCCTGCCAAGTGAAGGGGCGATCGCCATTGGAGGTGAATCGTATCTCGTTAGAAATGAGATCCTGATTTTGATCGATCGACGAGCGTGCGTCCACGGGGATCGGGAAGCCTCCAGCGAAAGCGGGCGAAGGCGTGAAGCGATTTGCGAGGTCGAGATCCACGGTCGAGGGACTCAGATCCCAAGTCTGGAAGCTGGAAATGGTTTCGATCTTACCCCAATCGAGATTCTTTCGTGAGTGAAGTGAGATTTGGTAGCGTTCGAGATTGGTCACGCCGGGATTATCGGAAAGAACAGTGAAGCGGTCGGCGGAGTCGAGGCGGGTCAGACGCTGGGAGCCGTCGTCTACGTGCTCGGCGTAGAAACGGAGGCTCAGTTCGAAATCGTCGCTGGGGTTCCAGTAGAGTTTGAGCAGTCCGCCGGTGGCCTCACGGTCGTCGGTTTCGTCATTCAGGAACGTGTTGCGGATGTAGCCATCTCGCTGGTCGTGAAAAAGCTGTAGCGTGTAGGAAAGATTGCCGCCCAGCGGGCCGGAGGTGTTCAGGCCGAGACCGACATGATCGTAGGAACCGTATTCGGCGGTGATGCTGGTCGAAATTTTGTCGCCCGGCCTTGGAGTGAACATTTCAACCATTCCGGCGGGACCGTTGCGGCCGAAATTTGGGCCTTGCGGGCCGCGATACACCCGGGCTTCGGAAAGGTGCAACAACTCGGACGGATAGCTGTAGGCATCGCCGAGCGGCACATCATCGATGGTGAGTCCGAGCGCGGGCGGGCCGAAGAAAAGCGTGTTGGTCGATCCCCGCATCGCGACGACCTGGCCGAAGCCTCGTGAATCGGCGGATACCACATTGAAGCCGGGAACAATTCCCGAGAGATCGGAAAATGACCGGACTTGGAAAAGGTCGAGCGATTGACGGGAGATCACGCTGACGGCCGATGGTTCGTCATCGATTCGTTCCGCCTCCACGATGGTCGGAGCGAGTAAAAATGGGTCTTGGGCATGAAGGGTGGCGCTCATGGCAAGGGCGAAGGAAGCGGTACGCACGGGTAAGGTCATTGGCAAATTAGGATAATTTTTGGTATTTGTGTATCGAGCGAAACTGAGAAGCATCCGCACCGGAAAGTAAGTTCCGGGAAATTCCTCTCGTTTTCAGCAGTTCATCGTCATTGGAGTAATGCAATTCAACCGCCTTTCTTACAACAAAATCCATGAAAACCTCGATATTTCCCCTTGAAATTGGAATGATCACCGGCACGCAATTCGCCGATGTCTGGGCGGCCGACGTTCGATCCGCGAAAAATGATCATGGCTCCTTGCGCACCGACAGATTTGACCTAATAATTTCGCAATTATGAAATTTCCTCTGCTACTACTCGCATTGCTTCCCGGATTCGCCCTCGCCCAGGATTGGCCGCGTTACCTCGGCCCCGATGGATCGGGGAAGGTGGAAGGGGGAATCCGCACCGACTGGAAGGCGAACAAGCCCAAGGAACTCTGGCGCAAGGATCTCGGCAAAGGCTGTACCAGCTTCGCGATCGCCGGCGACAAGGCCGTGGTGATGGGTAACAAGAATGGCTCGGACATTGTGTGGTGCCTTGATGCGGAGACCGGCAAGGAGTTGTGGACACACAAATATCCGGAGAAGCTCAATCCGAAACTCTATGACGGTGGCCCGAACGCCACGCCGACGATCGACGGCGATGTGGTCTACACATTAAGCCGGACGGGGAATCTTTTCTGCCTGTCAATGGCCGACGGGAAGCCGAAATGGCACAAGCATTTCCAGTCGGATTTCGGGGGCAAGGCACCGAGTTGGGGCTATTCGGCGTCTCCGATCGTGAAGGGCAACGAACTCTATTGTTTGCCTTGTTCGAAAGACGGCGGATTGTTCGCCCTCGACAAACGTACGGGCGAAGTAGGCTGGAAGTCGGGTGATCGTACCAAGGCGGGCTACGCGGCTCCGGTTTTTTTCAATTACAAGGGACGCGAGGTGGTGGCCGCGTTTCATGGTCGCAACTTGGTGGTTTACAGTGTGGAGGAGAAAGGCAAGCCGGTCTTTGATTTCGGGTGGCGGACGTCTTACGACATCAATGCGAGCAACCCGCAGTATCATGACGGCATGATGTTCCTGGCCTCCGGCTATGGTATGGGCTACGTGGTGCTGGACGTGTCGGGTCCCAAGCCGAAAATTCTCCACAAGGAAGAGGATCAGCGAATGATTTTCCAGAATAGCATCCTGCTGGACGGAGATATCCTGGGTGTGTTCGGTGACAAAAATATCGATGCCGAATTGATCCGGATGGACATGAGAAGCGGTAAAGTGCGTTGGCGCGAGAGCATGCCTGGAACCCGCGGCAGTACGCTGATGGTGGGCGATGAGTTGGTGATCCTCGCTGAAACTGGAGAGATCATTTGCGGTGTGCCTGGCAAAACCGGTTGGGTGGAGCATGGCCGCGTGAAGGCGCTTTCATCCGTCAGTTGGGCGCCCGTGGCCTTCGCAAACGGAAAAATCTTCGCCCGCAGCAACAAGGGCGAGGCGGTTTGCCTGGATGTCAAATGAGGAGTTGGATGATTCGAGCCGCCAATCTGCCACCTCGGATCACTAAGAATTACTGGCTTTTTCTTGTTACATCGGGTTCTCCGTAACGTATGTTGACGTGATGAAATTGAATGTTCTGGGATGGGGTTTGTTGGCCGTCGCCGTTCTAACGGGAGCCTTGACGGCGGAGAATTGGCCGGCATGGCGCGGCCCAAGCGGCAACGGCGCAGCCCCGGGGAAGTTGCCGCCGCTTGACCTTGCGGAGAAACTTTTATGGAAGGCCGAGCTTCCAGGTCGTGGATGCTCGACACCGATCGTTTGGGAAAATCGGGTGTACGTCACCAGTCCGGTTGGCGACCAGGACGGCATTCTGGGGTTCGACTCTGCGGGCAAGGAGCTGTGGCGGAAAACTTTCGGTTCGCTGACTCCGGGGCGGGGCCAGCGGGTCGGAAGCTCGGCGAATTCCTCTCCAGTTACCAACGGTGAGATCGTCGTCGGCTATTTTAAATCCGGAACGGTCGCCTGCGTGGATCTCGAAGGTAATCCGTTGTGGCAAATCAATCTTCAGAAGCGCTACGGCAAGGACGGTCTCTGGTGGGATCAGGGGACATCTCCGGTCTTCGCCGCGGGACGGGTGGTGATCGCGGTGATGCAGACCGATGGCGAATCCTATCTGGTATCGCTCGACCCGAAGACGGGCAAAGAGGTCTGGAAGACTCCGAGGAAGTATCAGACAGGGGAGGAGTCTGGGGATGCCTACAGCACACCGAGCGTCGTCAAGGCGGACGGACTGGAGATGATTGTCAACTGGGGGGCGGATCATCTAACAGCGCATGACGCGGCAAACGGGAAACTGTTGTGGGAGTGCGGCGGCTTCAATCCGAAGCGTGCCGGCAAGCAGAGGGTGATTGCGTCGGCGGTGGTGGAGGGCAAACTCGCGGTCGTGCCTTTCAACCGCGGCGACTCCTTGGCTGTAATCCGTCTGGATGGCCGCGGCGACGTGTCGGAGAGTCATTGGGTTTGGAGGGACGACGAGGTCGGATCGGATGCGGTGAGCCCGGTCTTCAGCGACGGCAAGGTCTATGTCCTCAAGGATGGTGGGCCGAAACGCGGCCGGCTAACCTGTCTGGACGCGAAATCCGGAAAGCATCTCTGGGAAACAAAGCTTCCGAAGGCGGCTCAGGTTTACTATGCATCGCCGATTGTTGTGGGCGACCGGTTTTTTTGCGTGCGTGAAGACGGCATGGTGATCAGCGGACAGATCAAGGACGCGGGATTGACAGACGTGAAGACGCATCCGCTGGAGGAGGGCGTGATCGCCTCACCGGTCTGCGTGGACGGCCGCCTTTACGTGCGGAGCGAAAAACACCTGTTCTGTTTCGGTGAAGAGTGAGCTGCTTGCCCAATGAATGAATTGAAAATTTCACAGACCTTGCTTCCTGTTTTGATCGGGAGGATGCTGAGGCCGGTAGATCGTTTTCGCCCACCCGCGGGCGGCCTTCTCAACGGGAAATAGCCATGCGCCTCCTCATCCTCCTCACCGCCCTGCTCGGATCCTGTGCTCCGGGTTATCACGCTGCTTTCAAAAAGGAAGCCGCGCTCCTCCCCGATCCCCCGGTTTCCACGGAGGGAGCTTGGAAGGGGTCATGGAAAAGCGACACCAACGGCCACCTCGGCCCGCTCTGGTGCATCGTCCTGCCCAGCCCCGGAAAGCCCGGCACCCATGACTTCAGCTACCGCGCCGGCTGGGGCGTTCTCCGCTTCGGCAACTACACCCATACCACTCCCACCACCCGAAATCGGGACGGCTCCCTCATCCTGAACGGCGCAATGGCCCTTCCCGCCGGCCTAGGCACCTACAAGGTCAAGGGCAAGCTCACCGCCACCACCTTCGACGCCACCTACAGCTCCAAGCACGACAGCGGCAGCTTCACCCTCCGCCGCCCCTGAGCCTCCACCACCGCTTCATGGCCGGTGCCCTCAAGCCGACCCTATACGCGCCCTCCAGTTAGAGGAGGTAGTTTTTCGGAGCAGTTAGAGATTGTCGATTTTTATAATGACATGACTCCGAAAAATTCGATTTCTCAAGGATTGGGAAGTATCACCTTATTCCTTGGATTATCTGTCTAAGTTTTAAATGGGTGAATTCCGTTACCGATCGGTAACGGAATAGCGATTTTAGAGTCAAATTATTAGTTTATTCCCGAGCGGTAACAAACGAGTTGCGTCTTGATCGATATACTGCTATTATTCCCGAACAGTAATAAAAAGGAGTGATGATGAGCAGTGAAGAATTTGGGCGACGCATAAGAAAGCGTCGGAAGGAAATTGGTCTGAATCAGGCTGAGGTGGCGCTGGCTTCGGGAACGGGTGTGCGTTTTGTCAGCGATCTTGAGAACGGAAAGGAAACCTGCCAGCTCGGCAAGACTCTCAAGGTAGCTGCCAATCTAGGCTTCGAGCTGGATCTGAAGCTTAAAGGGAAAGGCTAGGTGGTTATGGCAAGGTTTCTGAATATTTTTCTAAGCGATAACCTGGTTGGTCAGCTTGAACAGGACGATTCGGGTGCGCTTTGGTTCACCTACGCTCCTGAGTGGCTTTCCGGTGAAAATGCGCTGCCTCTTTCTCATTCCTTGCCTTTGTCGGACACGCGCTACAAACGCAACGACTGCAGACCGTTTTTTGCCGGCTTGCTTCCGGAAGAGGACAGCCGGAAACTGATTGCGAAAAGCTTCGGAGTCAGCGATAAAAATGACTTCGCGATTCTGGAAAACATCGGAGCCGAATGCGCCGGTGCAGTGAGTATTTTGCCCCATGGTGAGCTTCCAGGTGTAGCGCGATCCGATTACCGGGAGATCAACTCAGAGGAGCTTGAATCTTTGATAGCTACTTTGCCGAAAAGGCCTTTGTTGATCGGCGAAGAGGGTATCCGCCTTTCTCTGGCGGGGGCGCAGGGGAAAATTGCTGTGGCAATACGGAATGGCCGCATGTCCTTGCCACTGAACGGCTCTCCAAGCACTCATATCATCAAGCCTCAAAGTCCGCATTTTGAGGGGCTGGTTGAGAATGAATATTTCTGCATGAAGCTCGCTTCGGTCGTCGGACTTGATGTTGCAAGAGTCGAGATTGGAACCGCTGATTCAACCCGCTTTCTGCAAGTGGAACGGTATGATCGCCAACGTCTTCCGGACAAAAAGCTTGTCCGAATTCATCAGGAAGATTTTAGCCAAGCACTTGGAGTTCCCCCGGAACTCAAATACCAGCAGGAGGGCGGGACGAACCTTCGAAAATGCTTTGATTTGGTTCGCGAAGTTTCATCCGTCCCTGGTGTGGACGTGCTGAGTTTGTTCGATGCCGTGGTTTTCAACGTCCTGATCGGAAACAACGATGCGCACGGTAAGAACTTCTCGTTCCTACGCGAACCGGACGGAATCAGACTTGCTCCACTTTATGATCTGGTATGCACGAGCGCCTATCCGGATATCGCCAATACAATGGCAATGAAAATTGGTGGAGAACGTGAGCCAGCCACGCTTACCGCCAAACACTGGTGTGAGTTTTTCGAAGAAGCGGGGTTGGGTCGCACGCCGGCGATAAAACGCCTGCTAAGCCTCACATCGAAGATCCAGCAATTTAACGCTGCGCTAGCTCAGGATTTCCTGGCTGGGCAAGCAGTTGCAGATCTTGTGTCCACAAATTGCCAGAGGCTTCTTGGAAAAGACTGGTGAGTAAGGGAATTAATCCGTCACAAGCATTCCCAAGTTGCCACCCAAGGTACAAATAATAATCGGAAAGGAGAATGATTTATTGGTTGGTTTTGACGTAGGGCTGCTGGAGAGCCACTGGCCCCCGAGGTGTTTCCCAATTACGAGACCGATGGCTCGACGGCGACCTGCTCACTGCGGGTGAGTGACCCGCTGTTGGCTCCTCACTCCTTCTTCTTAGGACGACGACGCGGATCGTCGGGTCACCGGTGGGCATCTTGATGAGGCTCCCGCCAAAAGTGGATTCCTAACAATTCTCACGGCATCCCGCCGATCCGGTAGACGTGGGACTTGGTTCGCAGGTAAAGCGAGTCTCCGTCGAGGGCCGGTGACGCCATGAAGCCGTCATCGAGCTTGTTCGTCGCCAGCCAATCCAGTGCCTCGCCGCCCGTTGCTGCCGTGGCGGACTTGATGCCCTGTGATATTCTGAGAGAATTGGTAGTTTCTTAAATGTGTGTATTCCACGGAGTGAAGTTGAAGCGCGTTGTCTTGCTCCCGCCTCCGTATCTCTTCGGACACCGCGAGCAGTTGGGTTGGAAAGAAATGAGCCAACGACCAGCAATCACCAACCGCTGGCTCATCCCTACCTGGGGGGCGGTCAATCGATTTTTACATCAATGGCCTGCGGTGTGGATTCCTTGCTCTTGGGTATGTGCAGTGTCAGCATGCCGTCCTTGTATTTGGCGGACATTTCATCGGCTTTGCATGCATCCGGGAGCATGAAAGACCGCTCGAACGATCCGTAGGCGCGCTCCACCCGGTGATACTTTTTGCCTTTCTCTTCCTTTTCGAAATGGCGGTCGCCGCTGATGGTCAGCATGCCGTTTTCGATGCGCACCTGGACGTCTTCTTTTTTGATTTCCGGCAGTTCCGCCTTGATGACGTATTCCTTTTCGTCCTCGAACACGTCAACGAGCGGAGACCAATCGGCAAGGGCGAATCTGCCTTCATCGTTGTTGCCGAGGGGTTTTCCAAAGAAGCCCGAAAGCCTGCTTTGCATTTCATTGATCTCATTCAGGGGATTCCATTTTGCTAGTGTGTTCATGATTCTTTCTTGTTTCGGCGGGATATGTTTCACTGCTGGAGGGGAAGTCGCCGGATCTGCCACTCCCCGCAGGAAAGTCGAAGTCCGGTTGCTACTTGTGTCTCCGTTCTTCCTTTCCCCACCACCATACGGCAGAACGCGCCCGATTGCTCACCGGATCATGCGCTTCATTGTTCACTTATTGCGCTGAGCCAGAAAAGCCGACTTCCAAGAGCCTCGTTCGGGTCAAGTTTCTTGCGGTGAAACCGGAACGGCTTCCCTGCGGCAGATGTCTTGGAGGAATTGCCTGCCATGGCGGGCGCGTTCCAGCATTCCGGCAGGGGAAAGCCCTTCGCCTCCGGCGAGTTCGAGAATCACGGTTCCCCGGAAGTTCGCATTTGTCAGATCATGGACGATTCGCGTCCAGTCGATGGTTCCCTTGCCGGGGACGAGATGCGCGTCCCAGTCGCCTTTGTTGTCGTTTGCGTGGATCATCCGCAAGTGCCCTGACATTTTGTGGACGACATTGAAAAGCTCGCCGGACAAGTTCGCGTGGCCGGTATCGAGACAGGTGCCGACGTTGGTTTCCTTGATCGCGCCGAGCATGTAAAGGATGTCGCTGGTGTGGCCGAAGAGCAGGTGGGGAAGCATGTTTTCCATCAGGAGCTGAAGTCCTAGCTTTCGGCAATGCGTGGCGACGGTGGACAAAACCTCCGCAGCGTTCCTCATCCGCTGATAGAGTTCCTCATCACGGGGTTTGCCCTCACGTTCCGGGCCGGGATGGATGACGATGTGGCGTGCGCCGAGGATCGCGGCCGCATCGCATGCGGCAAGTAGTTCTTCGAGAGCCTGTTGACGGGGCTTTTCGTCCAGTGCGGTGATGTCTATGTGGCTCGCGAAAGGGGCGTGAAAGGAGAATGGTTCCAGCCCGAGTTTATCGATGGCATCCCGCGCTTTGTTCACCGCGTCCTTGTCGTGGTAGGGCAGGTGATCTGGAAATGAGCAGATTTCCAGAAGCGTGAATCCGCCGTCCCGTATATCCTGCAGGACTTCCGTGATAGGTGTTTTGTAAAAGCACCCGGTTGAGATTCCAATGGGCCAGTCAGTCATAGGTCAGTGTTTTTGGTGTTCAGTTTTTCACATAAAATTGCGAGAGAGCAGCCTTCTCCGGAATTGTGGCAAAGGTCTTTTTCCTTTGAGGAGGTGCAGTTGTAATCAATGAGTCTGTCGATTCCGGTCGCGACCTGACCGGCGAACATTCTCGTGTAGAACTCCGCCCGCACACCTGGATCGTAGTGCTTCCATGCATCTCCCCACCCGGCATCCGGATCACAGAACCTGAACCTGATGAAGCCCGCGATGTGTCGCGGTTTCCAGCCCTCGGCCAACAGCGAGCGCACAATCATCTGCATTCCCGCAGGTTTGAGCAGCAGGTCGTTCGGGTTCTCGATGATTCTGTGAACGCACGGGGGGAGGGGGGCGAGATCCACGCGGGCGTATGTTTTTCTCCATCGCTTCCGGGTGTGTTGTTCTTCCGCGTAATATTCCTCGTGGAATTTTCTCAAGGGCGACGCAAGGTAATCGGAAAGCAGCCGATCCGTCCCGGCACTTTCATCGGGGATTCTGGCAGATGCGCGCTTCGCCAAATCCATAACCGCATCTTCGTCCTCACGGATTTTGATCGCCTGTTGGATGTCCATTTCATGTAGGGGCAACACGAACATGACGGGATGCTGATAGGAATGGTCGAATAGCCCGTAAATCCAGGTGCGCTGGGATTTCATGTATTTGGTGAACGGCATGCGGATCATCCGGGTGTGGATGGGATCGCCGTATTCGGAAATATCAAGCGACACGATTTCCCTTGGCTGCCCCGGTGCCCATGGGCCTGAAATCACCGCAGTGGTATCGACAGGTATGTGCGTCCGCTCCGAGGTCCGCCGCTTCACCTCATTGGCGAAATATTCCATGACCATGCCCAGGCCGGTGAATGCTCTCATGCGCTCCCCGCAGTCCGCAGTCTCACTCCGGCAGGTGGTGCGCTTGTAGGCTTTCCTCATCCATTTCCGGTCGGGTGCCAGTTTTTCGAGCGCTTGTTCGGTAGCTGAATTGCGTGGCACGCGCCAGACGAAATGATGTCCTTGGCCAGTGACAAGATGAAGGGGCGTGATACCCCACTTCAAAAGCATTTCCTCGATCACATCAATGACAGGTTGTTGGATCTTGAAGGCTTTCGAGGGGTTCTCGAAAGCCTGGGCCGGCGAATCGAAATTTACATACTCCACATCGAGATGAACCAACAACGATCCGGAATCGCAGAGAGACCGCGCGATTTCCTTTCCCTGTTCGAGAAACCAGTCCAGATCGGAAGAATGGCGGATCGCTTCCTCTGTGTTAAGGTCGGCATCACATTGGGAGAAATACGCGCAAGTGATGCCGGAGCCACCGAAGCCTCCCGCATACTCGACGAGCCGATCCCTTACGTTTTCGTTGCCGTAGTATCCAGACATGATGGATCACCATCATGTCTGGTCACTGGGCTCGTATCTCCCTGTCTGTTGTTGTGTCCAGTGCAGGGATTGCCCCACTTCAAATTCCCAGACTTGCGCCAACCGGAGCAACATATGCGGAGAAACCGCTGCCCCTTTGCGGTAGGATCCTGATCGTGATGGACTTCTCCTCGTCTGGTAAAATGGATCAGGATGCCGCGGCGATAATCCGCTGCGCTGATTGTGGTATTGAAATCGCCGCCTCCCGACTAAGGTTGTTAGACTTGGCGACGCTCTGCCTTCAGTGCCAGGAACGTCTCGAATCTGATCTGCATAATCACCGCAAGCCGTCATAGCCCCGGTGAGCCGGTTCGCATCTCCACCCACCGTATCGCGTAGCGGAGGACGGCCGCAGCATCCTTCAATTCAAGCTTCTCCCGGATGTGTGCTTTGTGCACGTCCACGGTCTTCGGGCTGATGTGCAGCGAATCCGCGATTTCCGATTTTGATCTACCTTCGCCGATGAGCTGAAATACCTCGAACTCACGATCTGTTAGGCAATGCAAGCCGTCAACCGCATCATTCGCTGGCTTCCCGGAAAATGCCTGGATGATCTTGGTCGACATCTCCGGGCTAACCCAGATACCTCCGTCCGCGACCACCTTTATGGCCTCTATCAGTGTCTTGGTTGGCGCGTCTTTCATGATGTAGCCCTTGCCACCGGCCCTCAGCACACGCTGGGCATAGAGGGTCTCGTCATGCATCGATACTATCAGGATTGGCAGCCCCGGAGCGATGCTCAGCGCATCCTTGATCAGTTCCAACCCGTTGCGCCCCGGCAGTGTCATATCAGTCAGTAGGAGATCTGGCCTTTCCGCTTCCAAGCACTCCATGGCTTGGGCGACATCACCCGCGAGCCAGCAGCAGTCATAGCCGGGTTGAGATCTCACCAACTGCGCCAGTCCCTCTCTCATCATCGTATGATCATCGACAACCGCGACCTTTATAATTTCATTCTCGCCTGTCATCTTGCCGCTGATTGTTCAACTTCTTCTTTCCTCTTTCTAAGTGGCACGATGCAGGCCACTCGTGTCCCGCCATCTGGAGAATCACCCGGGAAATACTCCAAAGCGGCTCCGATTGCGTCCGCACGGAATTGGATGAGATGCAGTCCCATCCCATCACGTCGCCGCTTCGGGTGGTAGAATGGTTTCCCGTCGTTCGTCACTTCCAAGCGCAAGCCTCCTATCTCGTAATACAGCCCCACGAGAATACGACTCGGACGTGCGTGCTTTGCCGCGTTGTTCACCAGTTCCTGGGCAATCCGGAAAATGTTCGAGGCGATCGTCGCGTTGCTAACTTCGATCAGTTCGGGGCAATCGAACTGGCAGGTTAGCTGGAAGCGTTCCGCAGTTATCTCGGTGAAATACATAAGCTCCGCCATCAACCCTTCTGCTTCCAGACTCACCGGTGCCAGCCCCTTGGCAATCGACCGTGTCAGGGATGAGGCCTCCCGCAGTTCCCGAATGACGGACTTCATCGACTCCGCCTGTATGTGATTTTCGTTTTCCAAAACCCCGTGGATCATTCCGCATTTCAATCCGATGGCGGCCAGCCTCTGGCAGAGGTCGTCGTGGAGATCCTGACCGATACGCATGCGTTCCTCTTCCGCGATCTCAAGAATCTGCCGCTCCAGTTCCTTTTGTTCAGTGATTTCGGTGGCAACACCGGTGAAATTGAGAATCGTCTTTCCTTTCCCATAGTTCGCATACCCCCGATCCCGAATCCATCGTATCCTACCAAATTTGTCGCGTATGCGATAGACTTCGTCAAATTCCCGCTCGGCTCCTTTCCGGAGCTTTTCGAAGCTCCGTATAATCTTCGAACGGTCTTCCTCAATAATCGCTTCGTGCCAGCCGTAGGAGTGTTCGTAGAGTTCCTTGGCTGAGATTCCCCAAATGGATTCAAAGGCAGGACTAACGAAAATTACCCGCTTCCCAGTCTCGTTCATCATCCAGAAAACATCATCGATTGTCTCAGTGATATACCTGATCCGGGTCTGGCTTTCCCCGTATTTACGGCGCACGTCCAGGGTTTCAAGTCCGTGCATTACGATTGGGCCGATCAACTCCGGGAGAACCGAATCCTTGAGAAGGACATCCAATGCCCCGAGCTTCATCATTTCCACCGTCAGCCTCACATCGCTTATCCCGCTCACCACAATGAATGGAATTGATTGTTCCCGCTTCTCAAGCAGTGATAGGAGCTCCTTACCCGTGATATCTGGTAAGTTCAGATCCAACAAAATCAAAGCGGTATCGTTCGCTGCCAGCCAGTTCAGAGCCTCGCCGCCTGTCTTCACGATAGCCGCGTCAATCCACTGAATTTCTAGCCTCTTTTTGATAAGGTTACCTATATCCTCGTCATTATCGACAATGAGAACCTTCCGATTTGAATCCATCATTGTCTGGGGTGAAAAGCTCCTTCCAGCTTGCGAGTCGGGCTACCCTGATCTATTTCCCAAAGCCTTTTCAAAGTCGGAAGCGTATGACCTCCGTCGCCCTCAGCCAGTGGAATTACAGTGTGATCGATCATTATACCCTCAAGTAAATTAATAGACTACCTTACTGATCGTCGTGAATATTCAAAGCATGAAAACCTCAAGCCCCGACATCCTGAATTATACCCGCAATCGGGAGCTTGAATGAGAATACGCACCAAGCCTTCAATTCCCGTGACCTTCATCATTTTCAGGACGCCGCCAGATCACAATGCTCTAATTCTTTCAGGCGCTGGCGGAACTCCGTTGGCGACTCCCCAGCGTACCTTGAAAAATTCCTACTGAATTGGGAGAGTGAAGTGAAGCCGACGTGATCCGCAATTTCAGCGATCTGCCGGTAAGGGTCACGGAGGAGACTTTTCGCACGTTGCACCCTTTTCCTGCTGATATACTCCGTCATCGTGATGCCGGTGTCCCTTTTGAAGATCCTACACAGCTGAAAAGAGCCGGTTCCTGCGGCGGAAGCCACGTCATCGAGTTGGATTTTCGTTCCGATATTCCCATGGATGAAATCCTTCGCCCTGACCACGGCACCTGTTGCTGCAGATCCCGACTCCAGCATTGCCCGGTTCGACTCCTCACCCAGTTGCCGTGCAAAAGCTTCCAAGAGACCCCGCGTGCAAACCTTGAGATGCTCGCCGATGCACCCGGAACCATCCAAGGGTCTGGCCAGCAAATCCAACGGGAATGTCCTCCCCACCGGCACGGAAACAGACAGATCCCCCGGTTCCGGCTTAGGCAGCTTTTTGCATAGCGACAACCGGTAGCCGGTGGCCACCTCGAAAGCATCCTGATAGGTCAGGAACAGGCTGGAGTTTTTTAGCTTTTCGAGAAATATCGTTTGGGGTGATTCCTTCTTCATTTGCCGAGGGTTACCGTTCACCTAAATGCTGGTGAATAGGGGCTGAAACGTCCATACTCCGCAGCTTCAGGAACCACTACACCGACTCCTTAGTGGCCTAAGAGATTTCTTTATCCTCACTACCGCGTTAAGGGAAATATGCCCGTGCTAGATATTGCAGAAGCATTCTTTGGGTGTTAAAAAACGACCCGTTCAGGGCGATCGAATGCCGCATGATCCCGATGAATTTGCTCCTGTCATCGCGATACATCGGGACAATTTCTTTTTGCAGTTTGTCGTAAAGCGCCCTCTCGTCGCCCGCTCCCGTGCTGTCCTCGACCGCCCATCCGGTCAAACCTTCTATGCATCCCTCTATCCACCATCCGTCGAGCACGCTCAGGCTTGGCACTCCGTTGAGCGCCGCCTTCATCCCGCTCGTGCCTGATGCTTCCATGGGAGCCTCTGGCGTATTGAGCCACACATCGACACCACTGGTCATCAGCTGTGCGATCCTCATGTCATAGTCGGGAAGATACACCAGCGTGATTCCCTGCGCCGCCAGATCATCTTTAAGGCGTATGATGTCCTGAATCAGGAATTTCCCCTGGTCATCCCCAGGATGCGCCTTGCCCGCGTAAACCAGTTGCAGCCCTCCCGCCTGTTTGGCGATTACGGCAAGCCGTTCCCGGTTCGCGAACAGCAGTCCGGGGCGCTTGTAGGCCGCCGCGCGCCTCGCAAAGCCAAGGGTGATCTTGTCATGGGAGAGCTGGACTCCAGTCTGTTCAGTTATGAAATTCAGTAGGGTGTCCTTTGCCGATTGATGGGCGAGCCAGATCTGGTCATCGGGAATTCTCAGAATGGAGCGCAGGTTGAAGCTGTCTTTCCGCCAATCGGGCACGAAGCGCTCAAAGAGTACCTTGAATGGAGGTGAGACCCACGTCCCTGGATGAACACCATTCGTGATCGCATCAATCGAATAGTGGGCGAACATCAGCCTCGACACCTCGGCATGCCGCTTGGCCACGCCATTCACATAGTGGCTGAGATGAAGGGCGAGGGAGGTCATATTCAGGCACTCCGATTCGCAGTGCTGGGATTGAAAAAGATCCTTCCGTTTCAGAAACGCGGAGTAATGACCCAATACCTGGCGCACCAACTCCATACCGAACTGGTCGTGCCCAGCTGGGACCGGCGTGTGTGTTGTGAAAACGCATTTTGCGCGCACGTTGTGGAGGATCTCCTCATCGATTTCCTCACGGCCCAAGGCCTCCATCTCCTCATAAAGCAGCTCGATTCCGAGACACGCCGCATGTCCCTCGTTCATATGGAAACGGGCCAGGTTCCTGTGCCCGAGCGCCTTGAGCATCCGCACTCCCCCTTGACCAAGAACGACCTCCTGGCACAGTCGCATGTAGTGATCTCCCAGGTAGAGCCGGTCTGTCAGCCGCCTGTCCCATTCGCTGTTCTCCTCCAGATCCGTGTCCAACAGGTGAACCGGAATGACCTCGCCGGAGACTCCTTTTATTTCGTAGAGCCAGCAGCGGATGTGCACATCTCTTCCATCAATCCGTACGGTGACCCTTGGCGAAAGCTCCTTCACTGACTTTGCGATGTCCCAAGGGTCTTCCTCCTCGAATTGCCACCCGCTCTCATCAAGGCGCTGCCGGAAATATCCCTTGCGATGTATCAGTGTCACCGCACACATCGGCAGTCTCATATCCGCTGCCGAACGCAGCGTATCCCCGGCCAGAATCCCCAGTCCACCCGCATACGTCGGGATCTCCGGTTCCAAGGCGATCTCCATGGAAAAATAGGCAATTCTTGTCGGCTTGCTCATAGTTTGAAAAGCAGGTTTCGCAAATTTCATCGCCTGAATACTTGCGGAAAACGAGAACAACATACTCGATCACAACCTTTGGGCAAATGATGCTCACTCACTGACAAGGAATGCTGAGAACTCGTCCCTCCACTGCGCTATAAAGCAACCGTTATGAATCCCATGGATCCAAATTCTCTCCTGTCGCGTCACCGCGTAATCATCTGGATTGTGCTTCTGACCATCCTGCTATTTCTCCTGCTTGCCATGGCGGCGGCAAAGTTCGGAAAACCGGATCCGCAGATTCCGGATTCAAAAATCGAAGAACGGATCTCCACAAACCAAACCGGAGCAGGAAAACAATGATCGCTCGCACTAGGCTTCGGGATTTGGAAGATCTATCACTGGTAGTCCCGGCAATTCCTTTCCTGCAAAACGCAGAAGACCTGCCTCCGAAACCCAGGATACTCCACATCACACCGGAAATCTCGCGGGTTTCCCCGCTCATGTGCCCGGGCGCCGAACGCCTCCGCGTGAAGTCCGGAGGCCTCGCGGACATCTCCGCCACTTTGCTTGAGAAATTCGTTCAGGATCGTTTCGATGTACATCTTGCTATCCCAAATTACCGGAACATTTTCCGGAACGGGGAAGGGGATGACAATGCTTCCGTGAATTGCGCCGCCCCAAGATCCAGGATTCATCTCGCCGAGGACTGTGCCTTCTACCGGCGTACCGGAGCCTACCATGGAAGTCCTGATGAACTGCGCGGAGCAGCGATCGCCTTCCAGCGCGAAGTCATCAATCACATCATTCCGCAAGTCCGCCCCGACATCGTCCATTGCAATGACTGGATGACCGGACTGATCCCCGCCGCTTGCAAAAAGCTCGGCATCAAAACCCTGTTCACCATCCACAACATCCACCGGGAACGCACCACCCTGGCCGAGATCGAAAGCAAGGGAATCGACGCCAGCGAATTCTGGGATCTTCTTTATTACGAAAATTATCCCAGCTCATTTGGAGACTGCTATCATAATAATCCCATCGATCTGCTTTCTTCCGCGATACAGAACGCGGACTTCGTCAGCACGGTGAGCCCGACTTTTCTGGAGGAAATCATCCACAACAGGCACGGGAGGCTGCCACCATCCATCCAATGGGATCTCCGCGTGAAGATCGATTCCGGGTATGCCTCGGGTATTCTCAATGCTCCCGATGGATCTTATAATCCGGCAGAGGATGATTCTCTTGCCACGAAATATGATCATGCGAACCACCGGCATGGAAAGGGCGGGAACAAGCGCAAGCTGCAGGAACGGCTGGGGTTGTCCGTGAACGAAAATGCGCCGGTCTTCTTCTGGCCATCCAGACTGGATCCGGTTCAGAAAGGCTGCCAGCTACTCACCGAAATCCTCTATCGCCTCACGGAGGACTATAGCGCAGACGGCCTCCAACTCGTCATGGTAGGGGATGGTCCTTTTCAATGTCACTTCCACGATATTGTCGCCCGGCACGGTCTCCGTGATCACGTTGCGGTCATGGACTTCGATGAAGATCTCGCCAGGCTCGCCTACGCCGGTTCAGATTTTGTTTTCATGCCCTCGTCCTACGAACCCTGTGGACTTCCACAGATGATCGGCGCCCGCTATGGCTCGCTTCCCATCGCCCACAATACCGGTGGGCTGCACGACACCGTCCACCAACTCTCCCACGATCAGGCTTCCGGAAACGGCTTCCTTTTCGACCACTTCGATAGCGGCGGCCTGCGCTGGGCGATCGATCAGGCAATGGAATTTCACCGCCTTCCCGAGGAAGTCCGGGAATCGACCATCAGCCGGATCATGCGCGACGCGTCCACTCATTTCAGAAACCACACCATGTGCGAGCAATACGCCGCAATCTACCGGAAGCTCAATTTGGATAAATTCACAGCCTCTCGAACCAATCAAAAACAACATTCATGAAATACAATATTCGTTGCGTCATTCTCGTCCTTGCATTGACGAGCGCGTGTTCTGTTATCCAAAATCGCAAACCCGGAGTCAGCGAAAGCGCCCCGATTCCGGACGATCAGATGGTTGTCCGCAGCAAGACATCGCTCGACACACTCCAGACAGGTCACGGTGTGTACATGCGGAAATGCGGGGAATGCCATACCCATCTCCTGCCGGATGAAATCACCTCTGATGACTGGCACGTCATCGTCCCCGGCATGGCATGGAACGCCGGCCTCGAACCATACGAAGAAAAGGCTCTCTTGAAATACATGCTCGCGGCCAAGACCAAGTCATCTACCTCCTCCGACAACAACTGACATGAAAACTCGCTATCAAATCATTTGTAGTAACCGAAATACAGATCTCGCGGAACTGGACGAGGCCGCCCGGCTCAGTGGGATGCACCCTGAGATGATCGAGATCTTTCTACGCGCCAGGATCGTAAGCTCGAAGCCTGATAGCAACGGTGTTCCCCGCATCGATCCGGACGGCATCGATCGCCTCTGTCAGATCCAACACATGAGAAAGCAAGGCCGTCCGGTCCTGAGGAACATCCGGCTCGTCTGCTCACTCACCGATCAACTGGCAAGAACAGAGCGCGAGCTTCGCGAACTCCGGAACCAGCTTTCCATCCGCTAGCTATTTCTCGTCAGGAGCTCCGACCGTGAGCACGGAACACGGACTTTTCTGGATGAGTCTCTCGGTCGTTGTTCCAATGAAAAATTCCGAGAGCTTCGATTGTCCGCGGTTGCCAACCACGACCAGATCCATGTCCTTATTCTCGTTGATAAAATCTATGATTCCTTTGATCACCGAAGGAGCCTCCACCACGGAGGTCGAGATATTCGCCGCGAAGTATTCGTGCATGAGAGCGGCTCTCATTTTTTCAATTTTTTTCTGGGCAGCGGTTTTTGCCTCCTCCAGTTGCCTCTCGATCATGAAGTGATTCAGTCCCTCGACAGGGAACGCGTAAGCCCCCCATGGATCGCACCAAACGTGGAGGATATGGAGCTTGGCGTTTTCATTGCATGCGATTTCGGCCGCGTATTCCACCGCTTCCTTTGACGCACCGGAAAAATCCACACAAACCACCAGCTTCTTGTAGCCGACATCGTGCTGCCTCCTCACCAGCAGCACGGGCACCTCCGAGCGGCGCACACACTTGCTCGCGATCGCGCCCACATGGTTGGATTTGTCACCGCCGCCGTGGGATCCCACCACCAGAAGATCGGAACTTGTGGTTTCAAGCAGCGCCATCATCTGCTCGAATGGATTCCCGACACATACGTGATAAACCCTTTTCTCGCAGAGATTGGTCGCCTCTTCCGTGAAGGTTTTTAACTTTTCAAGCATACCCTCGAATACCTCTTCACCGGGTGCCGCCATCTTCAATATGGAGTCAGCTTCATCGATGGCGATCACGTGCACGACGTGCAGTTCGCCTCCTTCCCACAGGGCTATGTAGTCGGCTTCGACCAGTGCTGCTTTGGAGGCTTCGGAAAAATCGACGCCTACGAGAATTTTGTTCAGTGGTCTCATAGCGCTCTCAGATTGGATTGGATGGCTGAAAAAATCTTATCTGATATTGTCCGAAACTGTGTGGCGATTGCTGCAGCAACCTCTCAGCCAAAAGGGGGCGCCTAGGCTGCGTTGACCACTCTTCTGAATTGGGTTGGAGTATTCTGGGCAACCCTATGGAACGTTCGATTGAACTGGGAAAGGGATTGGAAGCCGACCTCGAAGGCGATGTCCGCCACACGCAGCGATGTGTTCTCCAGCATTTCCTTCGCCATTTCCACCCTGCGGTTGGACACATACTCGGTCAGGGTCATGCCAGTGGACTCCTTAAATCTACGGCAAAGATAAAAGCGGCTCATATGGATCTCGGAAGCCACTTCGTCCAGAATGATGGTTTCACAGAGATTTTCATCTATGTAGTCCTTTGCGCAGGCAATGGGATCGTTCTTCTCGTGGCGCAATTCAAGAACGATCTGACCGGCTAGCTGGCTGAGCTGTAGTGAAAATGCCGCCAGCAATGTCACCATCGCGCGGTATTTTTCCTCGCTGACCACCGAAGTCTCCAAGTATGCCCGTTCCAAGTTCACATCCTCCAACGTATCCTCTCCAAGGGTTCCTATGAATTTGTCGAAGTTTTCCCTCGTCAGCTTCTGATGGGAAATCTGACCCGTAGCTAGCTGCGCAATCACCTGGGCACCAAACGTTATCGGAACCACGGTCTCCACCATATTCGCGAAGCAGCGGACCGATTGTATGCCCTGTTTCCCGTTGGAGGAGAGACAGCCTTGCGCCTCAACGCATTGGCTGCATTTCTCCGTTCCACCATTCAGTATCTGGCAAAACCGGTTCCCTCCCGCCTCGTCTTGATCCCCATTTTGCAAACGGGAATTGACAGGGCGAAGATCCAAAGGAAGCCCGGTCGAATTTTGAAATATCTTCCGATAACTCCGGAAGATCTCCGAGTTCCGGAGTCTCGCGATCATCGATTGCGGGGACTCTTCGGACGTCATCCTTTGGGGGGCGGAGGGACGGTTTTCTATGGCAGCGTTCATCGTTTTAGTTGTTTCGAGATTTTTCAATAGCGATGACTATCGTAGGGAATAATTCCTCCTCGTATATTGGGAGGCATTCTTGCCGGCTTCTAAAGTAATTCCCTATACGTATACTTCGTTCTGTATCCGAAATTTCCTTTGAGCAGGAATGTACTGACACACAATCGTTACATAGAATCCGGCAAGCCGCGCGAAGCCATTTTCCTTCGTAATCATATGCTGAACCGGTCATGATCTGTCCGGATAAACCCCAGGCTCACGGAAGGGTCGCATCGGTTCGGGGAAGCGTTGTGGACTGCCAGTTCGACAATTCCGTTCCGGCTATCCATACCATTCTTCTCGCTTCGGATTTCATCACCAATGAGGATCTGGAGAGCGTTCTCCGGGAAAGCAAAAAGCCCTCAGTAACTTCTAGCGCCATGGGAGATACTCTCATCAACCTGCGCCGCAGGATCAAGAATACCGGCGATCTTCGCACTGTGATCCGAACCATGAAAGCCATGTCCGCAGGACACCACCTCCCTGATTCATGAGCATCTCTTCACCTCGATCTCCCAAGCATGCGCCGAATCCTGTGCGGCAGAACATGCCGCCCGCCTGAGCGCCATGCAGCTCGCCGAGAAAAATATCGAGGAACGGCAGCAGGCACTCCGGCTTGATTTCAACCGTCAGCGTCAAAAAGTTATCGACGAGGAACTTTTTGATCTCATCTCCGGATTCGAGGCACTCTCATCTCCGCCGGACATCCGAAGCGGAATCATTGAGTAAATCGCAATCCTTGCATAGTTGCTGACAATGGGCAGTTGGCTTCCAGTCGGGAATTTCACCATCATGGATGGCTGCCATGAAATACATTTATTTTGGAATGCTCACCTATGTAACGGCGCTTGTCGCTTGCTTCACCACTCCGAAAGATGAGCCAGTTGAACAACGCATCCTCATCGTGCCATCCGATGTACTCGCGAAAAAATCCGGCACGTCTCTGAAGGAACTCCACATCGGCTTCGGCGTCTGGGTGCGCGAATGTGGAAAGTGCCACGAACATGTTTTTCCGGATGATGTTTCAAGCGAAACTTGGCACGTGGCGACACCGAGGATGGCGTGGAATTCCAATATCACCGACAAGGAACAGGCGGCTGTGCTGAAATATATACTCGCCGTTAAAAGCGATCCCTCGGAGTTCGACAAGCAGCTCGAAGGGTTTGGCAAGCAAGTCCGATAAACCTCGCGCCGCCATACAATAACTTGAGTCGGATGGACTTTCACAAACAGGAAAACAAACCGTGGCACGCTCTGCATTTACCCGATGTGCTAGCCGCCTTGAATTCTACCGATGGCGGGCTCACCGAAGACGAGGCCGCCTCGCGGCTCAATGAATATGGCCCGAACCGTCTTCCCGAAAAGCTACCCACGGCTCCTTGGAAATTTGTCCTGCGCCAGTTCGCCAGTCCCCTCATCTACATCCTCGGGGTCGCTGCGGTCGTGTCCGTATTCATCGGCGATGTGAAGGACGCGGGCTTCATCCTCGCCGTCCTTGTCATCAATGCCGCGATCGGAAGCTATCAGGAATGGAAGGCGGAAAGGAGCAGCGATGCGCTCAAGAAGCTATTGAAAATCCAAGCGGCGGTTTCCCGGGGTAATGATGTCAGGGATCTTTCGGCTGAAGACCTAGTGCCGGGTGATGTGGTCTGGCTGGAATCCGGAAATCGCGTCCCGGCAGACCTGCGCTTGCTGTCCGCACACGGACTGGAAATTGACGAATCCCTCCTAACCGGTGAGTCCCTACCTTCCACCAAGGATCCCGCAGCGATCGGTGCCGGGAACGATCCAGTCGGCGACCGCCTGTGCATGGCTTTCGCCGGATCAACCGTAACCCTTGGCCGGGCCAAGGGAATTGTTGTGGCCACCGGCATCGCCACCCACGTGGGTCAGATCGCGTTGGATGTCGTCGCATCCGATGGCGGGAAGCCGCCCCTGATCGGGAGGATGGAGCGCTTCACCAAGGCGATTGCGGTCGTGACTTTGGTTCTCGCGGTTTTCACAGGCGGGCTGGGAGTTCTGCTTGGCGGTCTCCCTCCGGCCGAGATGTTTCTCTTCGCGGTGGCACTGGCCGTTTCCGTAATTCCCGAGGGACTCCCTGTGGCGATGACCGTGGCTCTCGCCATCGCCGTCACGCGGATGTCGAAACGCGGGGTCATCGTCCGCAAGCTCACTGCTGTCGAGGGATTGGGAAGCTGCACCCTGATCGCGACGGACAAGACCGGCACGCTGACCGTGAACGAGCTGACGGTGCGTGAGATCAGATTGGTAAGCGGTGAGACTTTGGGAACGACAGGGGAGGGGTTCATCCCCGAGGGTGAAATCCTATTTGGCGGAGAGCCAGTGGTTCACGGCAAGCTCGCAGGTCTCGATGATCTGGCGATGTCCGGTATACTGTGCAACGAAGCCATCCTTCACCATCGCGATGGCACATGGGAATGGCGTGGCGACACGGTGGACATCGCCCTGCTTTGTCTCGGCCACAAGATCGGCTTGCGAAAGGAGTCCTCGCTGGATGCCAACCCGCAGATCAATGACATCCCTTTCGAACCCGAGCGGCAGTATGCGGCGACGTTCAATTCCGTTGATGGCGGCGTGAAATCATTCGTCAAGGGGGCGCCGGAGCGAGTGCTCGCGATGTGTGAAGATACCGGTCGTAGCCGGGAGTTGGAGAACCAGGCAATCGAAATGGCGAGCCGCGGATTGCGGGTCATCGCCATCGCCTCGGGAAATGTGAACGGAGGAATGGATTCCTCGACCACACCCGCCGAGCCGGAAAATCTTACTTTCCTGGGTTTCGTGGGAATGCTCGATCCATTGCGAGCGGGTGCGCGAGAGGCGATCTGCACCGCCCGTGGTGCCGGTGTTTCCGTAACAATGATCACCGGCGACCACCGCGCCACGGCATTGGCGATCGCCCGTGAACTCGATCTCGCGGAAACGGAGGAACAGGTGCTCGCCGGCCCTGAGATGATCGGGAAAACCGATGCCGAACTCGAAGCCCTGATCGCGGAAGTGCGGGTCTTTGCAAGGGTCGCGCCACGGCAGAAACTTGAGATCGTGGAAGCGGCTCGCCGTGCCGGGCAGTTCGTCGCCGTCACGGGAGATGGTGTCAACGATGCGCCGGCATTGCGGAATGCGAACATCGGCGTGGCGATGGGAAAAAGCGGAACCGACGTCGCCCGGGAAGCGGCGGACATGGTCATCAGCGATGATGATTTCACAACCATTGTCGCGGGCATCGAGGAGGGCAGGATCGCCTACGACAACATCCGGAAGGTCATTTTTCTGCTGATTTCCACCGGTGCTGCGGAGCTCGTCCTGATGGGGCTGGCCATCACTACGGGACTTCCGCTCCCGCTTCTCCCTGTTCAGATCCTCTGGCTCAACCTTGTGACCAACGGTATCCAGGACGTCGCCCTCGCCTTCGAGCCAGGTGAAGGGGATGTCCTGAAAAGAAAACCTCGCACCCCCGGTGAACCCGTCTTCAACCGCCTGATGATCGAGCGCACCGTGGTCTCCGCGCTGGTGTTCGGCGGGATCGGATTCGGGGCATTCCACTGGATGATCCGCGAGGACTGGGCCACTGCTGATGCGCGAAACGCCCTGCTCCTGATGATGGTGCTTTTCGAGAATTTCCATATTGGAAACTGCCGCTCCGAGACCCGCTCCGCATTCCTTATTTCACCTTTCCGCAGTCCTTTGCTGCTGGCCGCAGCGGCATCCGCATTTCTCATCCACGTCATGGCGATGCATGTTCCCTTTATGCAGGGCATGCTTGGCACCGCACCGGTCTCGCTTTCTTCCTGGGCGGTTCTTGCGGCACTCGCGCTGCTGATCGTGCCGACCATGGAGCTGCATAAGTGGTGGTGGAATCGGCGGTGCAACGGTTGATGTGATCATCTTCGCAATAGCCGCACAGCCCAGAACACGGAACAGGTAGCCACTTTTTCCCGCGCGGCGGAGGATGGACTTTTAGAAAAACCACCAACCCACTCAATCAATCATCATGCAAACCATGCTCGCCACCGTCTTCCATGGAGTGAACGACATCCGCGTTGACTCCGTTCCGAAACCCTCCGCCGGTCCCGGAGAGGCTGTCTTGAAAATCACCGCCACCACGATATGCGGAACCGATCTACATATCGTCCGTGGAGAGTATCCCGTGGAGCCCGGCCTGATCATCGGCCATGAACCGGTGGGAGTGATCGAGGAACTTGGTGCCGGCGTCACCGGTTACAACATCGGCGACCGCGTCCTTGTCGGAGCCATCACGCCCTGCGGCCAATGCCGCGCCTGTCTTTCCGGCCAGCATTCCCAGTGTGGCCATGGCTCCGGCTGTCAGGCGATAGGAGGATGGCGCTTTGGGAATACCATCAACGGTGCGCAGGCGGAATATCTGCTCGTGCCATACGCCCAGGCAAACCTCGCCAAGATCCCCGATGAAGTCACCGACGAGCAGGTCGTGCTGCTCGCAGACATCGCCTCAACCGGATTCGGCGGAGCGGAAAGTGGCGGCATCCGCATCGGCGATACGGTGGTGGTCTTCGCGCAAGGCCCGATCGGATTGTGCTCCACTGTGGGTGCGAAGCTGATTGGCGCCTCGTTGATCATCGGGGTGGATGGCGATGAGAACCGCCTCGCCATGTCGAAAAGAATGGGGGCGGACATCACCCTCAACTACCACGAATGCGACGTCGTCGAGGAAGTCCTGAAGCTTACCGGTGGAGGGGTTGATGTGGCGATCGAAGCGCTCGGCACGCAGCAGACCTTCGAGTCCTGCCTGCGCTGCCTGCGTCCCGGAGGAACCCTCTCAAGCCTTGGCGTGTATTCCGGAAAGCTCGAACTCCCGTATGAATCAATAGCGGCCGGTCTGGGAGATCATCGCATCGTCACCACACTCTGCCCCGGCGGAAAAGAACGCATGCGGCGACTCATCAACGTGGTGCAGTCCGGCCGCTTCGATCCAACCATGCTGATGACTCACAAATTCTCACTGGAGGATATTAATCAAGGTTACGAGATTTTCGGAAATCGTGAGGATGGTGTGCTGAAAGTGCTCATCACTCCGGGTACCTAGCTCCCTCATCAATCATGAAAAATCCAACACTCACTGAGACCCGTTCGGAAACCCAATTCGTCCGCTGGTTTGAGGATCTCACCAATGCAGACGTGGCTATAGCGGGAGGGAAAAACGCCTCGCTCGGTGAGCTTGTCAGCGCGCTCCGTCCGAAGGGTATCGGTGTCCCGGATGGTTTCGCCGTGACTGCGGAAGCCTACCGCTCATTTCTCACTTACAATGAACTCGATGCTCCCATCGCGAGGTTTCTCGACGACAATGGAGGTGGCCGCATCTCGCTTTCGGACACTTCACGCGGGATTCGCGCGCTCTTCAAGGATACCCAATTTCCCGAAGCTCTCGCGCAAGAGATCAAGGTAGGCTACGCCGCGCTTTCCAACCAATACGGTAAGGTAGCCACGGATGTCGCGGTCAGAAGTAGCGCCACCGCGGAAGACCTCCCGGATGCCAGCTTCGCCGGGCAGCAGGAAAGTTTCCTCAATGTCTCCGGCGAGGCGGATTTGCTTGGCACCATCATCACCTGTTTCTCATCACTTTTCACGGAACGGGCGATCAGCTACCGCGAGCAAAAGGGCTTCGGCCACACCTCCGTCGCGCTTTCTGTAGGTGTGCAAAAAATGATCCGCTCGGACAAAGGCTGCTCCGGCGTGATGTTCACGATCGATACTGAGACGGGATTTCCCAATATCATCGTGATCAATGCCGCCTACGGACTGGGTGAGACCATCGTGCAGGGAGCTGTTACTCCCGACGAGTTCCGGATCTTCAAGCCCTGCCTCAAGCAATCCGAATTCACCCCCATCATCCAGCGCAAGCTCGGCACCAAGGAAATCCAGATGATCTACGGTGCGGAAGGAAGCGACCGGGTAAGCACGGTCAAGACCCCGGAGGAAGACCGTTCCCGCTACTGCATCACGGATGCGCAGGTTCTGCAGCTCGCCCGCTGGGCGGTAGAGATCGAGCAACATTACGGACGCGCCATGGACATCGAATGGGCGCTCGATGGCGAAACTCAGGGCATTTTCATTGTTCAGGCGCGCCCTGAAACCGTGCAATCCCAGAAGGACGCCATGAGCATCCGGAGCTACCAAATCCAGGGAGAAACTCCCGCCGCCGTGGTTGAGGGTTTGGCGATCGGCAGCCGGATCGCCAGCGGTTCTGCGGTCGTTCTGAAAAGCCTCGCAGATGCCGGAGATTTCCAGGAAGGGCAAATTCTCGTCGCCGAACAAACCGATCCCGATTGGGTTCCGCTCATGCGCAAAGCGGCGGCCATCATCACCGATCATGGCGGACGTACCAGCCACGCCGCCATCGTCAGCCGTGAGCTTGATGTCCCGGCGGTCATCGGCACTGGCGATGCCACCCGGAAGCTCGCGACCGGGAATCCTGTTACGGTGGATTGCTCGGTGGGCCAGGAGGGTAAGGTATATCCGGGGCTGCTTCCTTTCGATGAAACCGAAACGTTACTCTCCGATGTCCCACCGACTCGCACCAAGATCATGCTTAACATCGCCAGCCCGGAAGCCGCGATGCACTGGTGGTGTCTGCCCTCCGATGGCATCGGCCTCGCCCGCATGGAATTCATCATCAACACCGCCATCAAAGTCCATCCCATGGCCCTCGCCCGCTTTGACGAGCTGACGGATCAATCAGTCAAAGAGGAGGTCACCCGGCTCACGAAAAACCACGCGAGCCATGCCGACTATTTCATCGAAACCCTCGCTTCCGGGATCGCCACCATCGCCGCGCCCCATTACCCGAATCCTGTCGTCGTCCGCATGAGCGATTTCAAAACCAATGAATACGCCCATTTGCTGGGTGGGGCGCAGTTCGAACCTGAAGAGGAAAATCCCATGATTGGATTCCGGGGAGCCTCGCGATATTACAGCGAAGCCTACCGCCCGGGTTTCGACCTCGAATGTGCCGCCATCAGGAAGGCTCGTGAGGACATGGGACTCACCAACATCGTCGTCATGATTCCGTTCTGCCGCACACTGGAAGAAGCCGACAATGTCCTCAAGGTCATGGCGGAAAATGGTCTCGCCCGGGCATCAAAAGGCCTCAAAATTTATGTGATGGCGGAGATCCCCAGCAACATCATCGTCGCCGCGGATTTTGCAAAACGCTTCGATGGATTTTCCATCGGTTCGAACGACCTCACCCAGCTCGTCCTTGGCTGCGACCGGGACTCCGACCGTTTGTCTCATCTCTTTGACGAACGCAACCCAGCCGTGAAATCGATGATTGCCCAGCTCATCAAAACCGCCCACCAAACCAACACTCCCGTCGGGATCTGCGGCCAAGCCCCCAGTGACTACCCCGACTACGTCGAATTTCTCGTGGAGCAGGGGATCGATTCGATCTCCCTCACCCCGGATAGCGCAATCCGCGCTAGGCAGAATGTGGCGGATGCAGAGAGTCGAATTCTTCCTGCTTGAGGCCAGATCGATCAAGCTGAAGGCTGCGCACCGGATCCCTGGGCTGGCGCAGAGGACACACAGTGCTCTGCAATCGATGCAGGGCAATATTCAATTCCAAATGTCATCGTTACCCAATGCAGACAATCAAGATTCTTGGTTCGGGATGTGCGAATTGTAAACAGCTGGAGCAGCTAACCCGCAAGGTGATTGATGAGCTGGGCGTGGAGGCGGAGGTGACAAAAGTCACCGATCCGACTCGCTATCTCGAATACGGGGTCATGTCCACGCCCGCCCTGATCATCAATGAAGAGTGTGTCTGCAGCGGAAGCATTCCCTCCATGAAGGATCTGACCCGGATGGTCCGGGCACACCTTGCTGACAGGTGAGTCACATGAATGCGATGATCGACCTTGTGATGAACCTGCTGGGAAGCGGATTCCGGAATCTCGCTTCTTACCTCGCGGCGCATGTCCTTCTGTGTCTGCTCCCGGCCTTTCTCATCGCCGGTGCCATGACCGCATTGATTCCGAAGGAAATCATCACCGTTTCCATCATCGGGCGGCGCAAGGCCATGACTTATGTCGGCTTGATCGCACTGTTCAGCACGCTGGCTGGACTCCTTTACGGTGCCTGGGTGGATCAAACACGACCTGAACTGCTCCTGCTCGCGCTAGTGGGAATCCTCGGCTTTCTTGCTTTAACGCTCTTCTGTCTAAATCGGCGGATTAAGAAGAGCATAATAAATGCAGGGGTTACACCGGTGGGATTCTCTAATCCGGTTTTTCGGGAATTTGAAAATGAACGGAAGTCTCCTCGACCTCTGCGCAATATATGCCCATCTCTTCACAAGACTCGATGAGCTGTTTTTCCAGATCTCCTGAATCATCCACCCATCATGAACCGTAGATTGAAAGGGAAACTCATCACGGCCCGGAGGCTCATTCACCAATATCCTGAACTCGGGTGGCAGGAAAAGCACACTGCCGAAACAGTCGAAGCTTTCCTCGACAAATTTAAAATCTCACACCGACGTGTGGCTGGGACTGGAGTGATTGCAGATCTTCCAGGCGAGGTGGACGGTCCGGTCATTGCACTTCGTGCCGATATGGATGCCCTTCCCATTCAAGAGGAAACAGGTCTTTCATTTGCCTCCCGGTATCCGGGGAAAATGCACGCCTGTGGACACGATGGACACACCACCATTCTTCTGGGAGCAGCGGCCCTACTCAGTGAAACTAGCCAGCCGCCGCTTCCCGTCCGCCTCTTGTTCCAGCCTGCCGAGGAACTCGGCCAAGGGGCGAAAGCAATGATCGAGGCGGGCGCTCTCCATAAGGTCGCCATGGCCTTCGGTGCTCATCTCGATCCTCACTACCCCGTCGGCTCTATTGTCGCTACTGACGGAGCGGTCAATGCCTCCAGCGACCGCTTCACCATCCGTATCCATACCAACGGCGGAGGTCACGCCGCCCGTCCGCACGAAGCCACCGATGCCGTTGTGGTCGGATCCCTTTTGGTGATGACCATTCAGACCATCATATCACGTGAGGTTAATCCCTCTCATCCCTCCGTCATCACCGTGGGAAAATTTCACGCCGGGAGTGCTCATAACATCATTGCCAGAACCTGCATCATGGAAGGGACTATCCGTTGCCATGACCGAGAACTGCGAGAATATCTAAAGAACGCGATCGAACGGATCGCCAGTAACATCGGCCAACTCCATGGCGCACAGGTCGATACTGATATCGAACCCGGCACCCCAGCTCTCGTCAACAAGCCTGAAGCCGTCGCTCTCTCTCGCGAGGCCGCCATATACATCGTAGGCGAAGCGAAAGTCTGGGCCATGGACTATGCCAGCCTCGGCGCAGAAGACTTCGCCTACTACGCCCAAAAGGTCCCCAGCAGCTACATCCGCATCGGCTCTCACTCACCGAACAAAGAGGTTCACCCACTTCACTCAAGTGAATTCGACTTCGATGAAGAAGCGCTCACTATCGGAGCGAACTATTTTGCAAAAGTCGCGACCGTTGCTGGAACGAAATTGCAGAAATAATTACAGCACCGTTCAAGCCCGCTCATATTCCCAGTCGATGGGAATATCTCGCTCAGCTTCAAGGAGGAGCCCTTTACAAGTCATGATCTCTGGAGCTATCACCAGGAACTGCCCCTGCTCCACCCTGCCCTGATCACAGGTGTAGAGATTATAGGGCATCAACCCGCGCTCCATCCCCAGTTCATAAAGGTAGCGATGAGTATTGAGGATACTGAGGAGCTGCGCTGTCGGCACAGGATGCTGGAACTTCAAATTCCGCATCACCCAGGCACCACCTTCATGAAAATGTCTCGCGAGTAGAGATGGGTAGGTCGCCCCCGTGACCCGAGCATTGGCCTCACAGACATAGACGGTGAAACCCTTCTCTCCGCGGGCAACGAGGAAGTCGATACTGGCCGCCCCTCGAACCCCCACCTCATGGAGCCATGCTGCGACGATTTCCGCTTGTCGAATCAACTCTTGTCGAATGCCCGCATGATCCGGCCATTCAAGATAGGAAGGCGGACATTCGTTCCCTTTAAAAAGACTCGCCGCACTGAGAAATTGCTCGGTGATATCGAAGAGTGAAACCACATTCTCTTTGAGAAAAACCTGCACACTGGGAGAGAGAACTTCCTCCACCTCTGGGCGACTTGTATCCAGCCAACCCTGCACCATACATGACCCCTCGAAGAAATAACTCTCATCAATAGATACTCGCTCGCCCGGAGTCGTCGAGATCCTTTGCAAGCCTACCCCCGAAGCTCCGATCACAGACTTGACTGCAGCTGACTGGAAAGCTTGTGCCTGAAGACGATCAAGACAGCCGTCCACCTCTCCGGGATGGCTGGCATAGTAGGTAGGGAACACCGGAATTCCCCGTAATTCCAGATGCCGATGTAGCGCACCCTTGTGATTCCCGAGCCGACTTGCATGATAGGTAGTGACCGTGGGTACGCCCGCCTTCACGGATAACTCATCAAGAACTGCATCAGTGACATAGCCATCAATCCATTCTGGCAAATCCCTCTCTACTTTTCTAATCAAGGTCAGAGGATCATGGTAAAGATTTTGTGGAAGAATATCGACCTTGGGTAGCGAGAGCCTGAGATCTTGAAAATATTCATTCAAGATGAGATCAGGCATCTTCTCGAGATAGAGGGTATTCTCACCTCTGCCCCGATACATGAGATTCAAAATGGGAAGAAGGCGTCCTCCGTGTGACTCAACCCCTCCGACCCGGCGCTCCAGTTCCCCCACCTGCTGTTCGTTTCCAAAAAACATTTCACGAACATTGCCAAAATAGTGGACGTTTCTGTTCCACATCTCGGGTATCCGCCCAAGACAAACGCTCATCCTGTGTGACTCATCTTCAAGTTCTGGAAAAAGCGGTGTCATACGCACCGTTCATATCCTCCCACCCGCAAAAAAACTACGCACGGCTTGTCACACGCTCCGCAACAGTGGCGGGATTCATCTACGTAGCACGGGTGAATCACACACGCCCGAACTGCTCCTGCTCGCGCTATTGGCAATGATAGCGCTTCTCAATGGCACGCTCTTCATTTTGAACCGAAGGAACAGGGGGGAAGTTGCTTGGAATGACTGCGCATCCCATGCCGGAGAGTAGCCCGGATTCCCGCGCATGAACCGCTCGCAACTGCAGGGTAGTCTTCCGCAAAATCCGCGCAGCATCCGGTGCCCGTGTAATTTAGGGTTCCTACAGCTATGAGCATGAATTTTGAAAAATACGCCCGCAGTGGGCAGGCCTTTGTCAAGAAAGTCGCCGCAGAGCTTGGAGGCGAAAAAGACATCTCCGCCGCAGGGGGCATCCTGCGCGCCACCCTCCATGTCCTGCGTGATCAATCCACCGCCGAGGAGTCCGTGCAGTTCATCAGCCAACTGCCGATGTTCATCAAGGCGATCTACATCGATGGCTGGAAAGTCTCCGGCAAGAAAGCCAAAGTGCGCCACTTGGATGACTTTGTCGAAGAGGTGCATAAGCAATGCCGCGCCGCCGGTCACGATGACTTCACCAGCCAGGAAGGATGCTATCTCGCGATTCATGCTGTCTTCCGCGTCATCAAGGAATTTGTTTCCGAAGGCGAGATCGAAGATCTCCGCCGGACACTCCCCGAGGAATTGAAGCCACTGCTTGATCACTGACCTGTGCGCAACTCCGAGGGGCAATCACCCAGGCAATGAACCCATACATCAACCAGGCAGCCACGTCTTCCCGATTCCGCGAAGTCCTGATTCCTTGCGGGGAGACCCGGCTCGAAGGTGATCTCACCGTGCCATACGGAGCGCGGGGCATCGTCGTGTTCGCGCATGGCAGCGGGAGCAGCCGACGCAGCAGCCGGAACCGTTTCGTCGCGGAGCAGATCAATGTCCTCGGACTGGCGACTTTGCTGTTCGACCTGCTGACACCCTGGGAGGCGGAGGCGGAAGCATCCACCGGCGAGCTGCGCTTCAACATCCCGTTTTTGGCAGGCCGGCTGCGTGACGCGACCCGTTGGGTCCGGGAGGAACCCTCGCTTGACGGCTTGGGCATCGGCTACTTCGGGTCGAGCACCGGTGCCGCCGCAGCCCTCGCTGCCGCCACCGACGATCCCTCCATCGGGGCGATCGTCTCACGCGGCGGGAGAACCGATCTCGCCGGAACCGAGGTGGAGAATGTGCGGGCCGCCACTCTGCTCATCGGCGGCGGTCTGGATTATATGGTCATCCGCTGGAACAAAGAGACATACGACCGCCTTCGCTGCGAAAAGCGGATTTCAATCGTCGAAGGCGCATCACATCTGTTCGAGGAACCGGGAAAACTGGAGGAGGTGGCCGAACTCGCGGCGTCCTGGTTCAAACTTCACCTCGATCCACTGCTATGATGAAAACCCATACATTCCATGACCGCGCGGACGCCGGGCGGAAACTGGCGAGTATCATGCCTGAGTCCATGAAAGACAGCGATCCTGTCATACTGGCATTGCCTCGCGGAGGCGTGCCCGTGGCCGCTGAAATCGCCAGAGCGTGGGGACTTCCCTTTGATGTTCTCGTCGTCAGAAAGATCGGCGTGCCTGGCGCCGAGGAAGTGGCGATGGGGGCGATCGCCGGCGGCGGAATCAAGGTTCTTGACCGGGATCTGATCACCAGGATTGGCCTGGGCGAGGATCAGGTGGAAGCCGTGGTCGGGCGCGAGATTTCAGAACTGCGCCGTAGGGAGGAGCTCTATCGCGGGGATCGTCCCGCCCATGATCTTTCAGGCCGCAGGGTGATCCTTGTGGACGACGGTATCGCTACCGGTTCGACCATGATGGCGGCGATCAGTCTCCTTCGCAGCCAACGCGTGGGACGGATCGTGGTAGCCGCACCTGTTGCAGCTTCTGTTACGGCCGAGCGTCTTCGCGAAAAAGCCGATGAGGTATTCATTGTGCTTGAACCGGAATATTTCAGATCGGTAGGCCGATGGTACGATGACTTTTCAGAAACAAGCGACGAGCAGGTCAGATCCCTGCTCGGTGCATAGAATCCCGAACATACCCCCCTTTTTTTGAACCGAACCATAACAACAAACACACGAAAAATATGAAAATAGCTGAAATCATGACGCATGATCCTGAGTGGATCCGCCCTGAAACCTCCGTGGAAGACGCCGCCTGCACGATGCGCGAGCTGGCTGCGGGCTTCATTCCCATCGGGGACGGACAGCGCCTCCAAGGAATACTCACCGACCGCGACATCGTCATCCGCGCTGTTGCCGGAGGACTGGACACCGCCACCAGCCCCGTGGAAGACGTGATGACCCCTACCGTCATCTATTGCTTTGATGACCAGGATGTTCGCAAAGCTGCGGATCTGATGGCCGAAAAACAGGTTCGCCGCCTGATCGTCCTGAACCGCGACAAGAAGCTTACCGGCATCGTCTCGCTAGGTGACATTTGCGTGAAGGGCGGAGACAACGAAATGGTAGGCGATGCCTTGGAAGATATTTCGCAGTCGCGGATTCTGACATATTGAATCCCTGAACCATCATGTTTGCCGGCTACATACCTTCCGCACCTTCGGTCGTCGCCGCAGCGGCGAAACCGCTCGCTGACGGCTATGATGAATTGCTCGAGGGTATCGGTGACTCGGAAATCGTAATGATCGGCGAGGCCTCGCACGGCACCCACGATTTCTACTCCGTGCGTGAGGCGCTGACCCGGCGGCTGGTTGCCGAGAAAGGCTTCCGCATCGTCGCCTTGGAGGCCGACTGGCCGGACGCCCTGCGGGTGAACCGGTATGTGAGCGGGCGCGGTGCCGATCGCAGCGCGAACGAGGCGCTCGGCGGATTCCGGCGCTTCCCGATCTGGATGTGGCGGAACACGGTGATGGAGGAATTCGTCGATTGGATGAAGGGCTGGAACTCGGGAATCGGCAGACGGGAAACCGCAGGCATATTCGGCATGGATTTGTACAGCATGCACACCTCGATGGATGCGGTGCTCGACTATCTCCGCGATGTCGATCCGTCGGCATACGTGCGGGCGCGCGCACGCTACAGCTGCTTTGATCACTTCGGTGGCGATCCGCAGCATTACGGCTACATGACCTCTAGCGGACGAGCCGAGCCTTGCGAAGGGGAGGTCGTAACCCAGCTCATGGAACTCCGCGAACGATACATGGAGCTGGTGCTGAGGGACGGGGAGGCCGCAGAGGACGAATTTTTCTATGCCGAGCAGAATGCCAGGCTGGTGGTCAACGCGGAGCAATACTATCGGTCCATGTTCATAGGGCGGCGCGGTTCATGGAATCTCCGCGACGAGCACATGACCGAGACGCTCGCCGCGCTGAAACAACATTTTGGAAGCGACGGGGGAAAAATGGTCGTATGGGCGCACAACTCCCATCTCGGCGACGCGCGGGCGACGGAAATGTCTCGCCGCGGCGAGTGGAACGTCGGACAGCTGATGCGTGAGAGGTTCGGGTCGCGGGTTTTCAACATCGGTTTCAGCACCTACTCGGGGACGGTAACCGCGGCCCGAAACTGGGGCGATCCGGCCGAGTGCCGACAGGTGAGGCCGGCGTTGCCGGGTAGCTACGAGGCGCTTTTCCACGATACCGGCCGTGGCGATTTCTGGCTCGATCTCCGGAACGGCGGCGAGGCGGCGAAATCCCTCGCACAGGAGCGGCTCCAGCGGGCGATCGGCGTGATCTACCGTCCTGAGACCGAGCGCGGAAGCCACTATTTCAGCGCTTCGCTGCCGCAGCAGTTCGACGCGATGATCCATCTGGATGAAACGCGTGCATTGGAGCCCCTTGAGCGCGTCAGCGAGTGGGACAAAGATGAGTTGCCCGAGACTTATCCCACGGGACTGTGATTTCCGGATTTCCGACATAAGAAGCCGGTAAACACCGCGCGGAGACGAACGGTGGATGCCAATGGGTGAAAGGGATTTTGAATCCGCTGGATTGGTGCTCAATCACGGATCCTCACCGGAGTTCCCACATCGATCCACTCATAGAAAAATCGCGCCGGATTGCCTTCATTGAGAGGAACCCGGATGCATCCGTGCGAGGCCGGATAGTCCGGCACCGAGGAAAAACCATGGATGAACACATTCCCGTTCACCTGCACGCTCCATGGCATCGGGGCGTTGTCGTAGAGCTTTGAATAGTGCATACGGGACTTGTAGGGGCCTGCACGAAAGTTGCCACTTGGAGTCCTTCCGTTTCTCCCGGAACTGACATGGGTTTCCATAACGAGGCGCTCACCCTGCCATGCACGCAGGCGCTGCTCGGCCAGATCGACCTCCGAGCGTTTCGCCCCGACAACCATATCAAAACCGTGGATGAAATGACTCACGCTGGCGCTCTTGCCGTCTTCCGCTCGTGCCACCTTTATTCCGCCGTCCACAAGTTCCTCCAATGAAATGAGCGGGGTTCCATCGGTCAGCTTTCGCGAGGTCTTGCGTTTGTGCGGGGACGCGATTCGGAAGTTGAGACGTTGCTCGGCTTCATCCAGCGGGACGTAGATCTTCCCATCGTCCGCAGCGAACGTGATCCCCTGAACCACGCCCGCAACGCCATTCATTTTCACAGAGATCACGCCGCTGCATGAACTCAGTATTATCGTGAGAAAAGCGAAAAACCGGAAAGGGTTCATCTTGCGTTTCATCTGCCCGGAGAAAGTCATTCCTCTTCGTTCCCTCCGTCCTTGAAGAGATCCAAGAAGCGATCCTCGTAAAGGTCATAGAGGTTCCAGCGGTCGAGTTCCCCCTTGAGCTTGGCTGCCTTTTCCTTCGACTTGTGCTTGGCTAGTTCCCCGAAGAGTTGCTCAATCCTGAGCATCGCACCCTCGGGGTTCTTGTTCCTTTTCCTCTCCAGAACCGTTGTGTCCTGCGGGATGCCCGGCATCTGCTCCTCGCCCAATTTTGACATGGCCTCAAGAATGCGCCTTTCGATGTCCCCCATGATGGCCTCCATCTCACTCACCGCCTTGTTCAGGCCGGTCATGTTCACCGCACAACCCAGCTCCCGCTCAAAAAAACGGATAATTTCGCGGGACGATTTGGGATTGGGGAGCCGGAGGGCGTATTGGGGCATGCTCGCCATCAGGCAGGCCGCCGGGATCTGGTAGTCATTTGCTAAGCCTAGAAGGACACCGTTCATTCCTGATACCTGACCCTCCTGCAACAAGGTCACGCCCATGGGGCCGAGCCGATCCCTCAGCAGGATTTCATTCGCCACCCCATAGATCACGGGATCGTGGGTGCAACTGACCGGCATGGCGAAGGCTGCCGCTGTGTAGATCGTCCGCACTCCGTATTCGCGGGCGAGATCAAGCACGCCGCGCATAAGCGCAAGCGCTGCATGTCCGCGAAGCTGCTCATCGCCCTCAACGAAAATCACCGACGGCTCCGCAGCGTAAAACAGGCGTGTCTCGGGAAGATCCGGGCGCAGGACGAGACCATCTTTCACACTTACCGCTTCGGGCATGAGTTCATCGCTCATGTCGATCCGGGCAAACTCCTTCGCCCCCATGCCCGACCGCATGTAGCTTACCGCTCTCAGGCCAACGTTTCCCATGCCCGGCCACCCCGCAATCATGTCAGGGCGCGCGATGGTCTCCTTGAAGGATTCATTCATTTCTACTCTCATTGGATTATCCGGTTTGTTTCTGTCCTGATTGGAACCGATATTCCCATCTTCCGCCCCGCAGTTCTTGCCGAGCACTGACTGATCCTTGCCACCAGCGCTCAACGCAGGGTCGTGAATTTTCCAAACGGGTTCCTAGTGGTAAGTCGCTCCCCGCCGTGCAACCCAGAAAAACCATCATCCCCCCGAACAACGAAAGACGCATGAAATTCACCTCCACAGCCTAACTCCCTCCGTAACGGGGTCTGCGTTCCCCTTGATCTCACCTACGCAGCATTTGACCGCACAATTCCCATCGATCAACCGCCGACCAGAGAATGCCAAGGCATGCGGAGCAAGCGGCAACATCATCGGTGATGATCCATCCCAATCAGTTCCCAACCGGGATTCGTCTCGGATCGGGAACTACGAATTTCGAAACCGAAAGGAAAATACCAATGAAAACGATCCTATATACCATACTCACGTCCCTTGCGGGAATGTCGCTGATTCTGACTTCCTGCGGGGGAAAGGAAGAAAGACTCGAAGCGAAAAAGAACCGGGGCTTCCGACTGCCAGAGGGAAATGCCGAGAGGGGGGAAGAAGCCTTCGTCCAATTAAATTGCCACCAGTGCCATAGCGTGGAGGGCGTCAATCTCCCGGAGGTCGCGGATAAGTCCGGCGTTCGGTTCTCCCTCGGCGGCGAAGTCAGGAAAGTGAAATCATACGGCGAGCTGGTCACCGCGATCATACAACCCCAACACGCGATCTCACCTGATTACCTCGCCACGATCGAGGAGGCGGAACGCGAGGAATCAGTATCACCGATGCCGGAATACAATGAGACAATGACTGTGAGGCAAATGGCCGATCTGGTGGCCTTCCTCCATGCCCATTACAAATTGCATGTTCCTGTCTATGACGATGAATTCTATCCCCACTACTGAGCGGTGACGGATCTTCACGGGGAACCGAAAATCAATCGCGCCGATTGCTATTTCCTGGAGGTTGCAATAAGCGCACAGAATCCGTCAAACCATGCCATGACCCGGAGCCATGGCGGTTCATACTTGATCCGTGAATCAAGCGTCAAATCCCCATCCGCATCCCGAACTACAACCTGGAACGCTGCCACCGCTCTGACCCGATGTTTGCGGAGGTTAAGCCGCTCACACTCTTCGGTAGTCTGAAATCAATCACGTTCCGTCTCTGGGATGAGAGCAACAAGAAGCTGATCAGCTTTCGCAAGCTGAGACAACTCCGCCACGAGCAAGTGAGGAAGAACGAGGGAAACAGTAGCCAGGAGAAAGATCGCCGCAAAGATGAATGAAGCACCTAAGTCATCGAGCTAATCAGGGCGCAAATCTGGGCAATCTATGCGAAGCAGGAATTCGGTGTAAGTCGTATTTCTACAGGTATGAAAAATCAAATCATGACTGAAATAGTAACGATCAGCTATTACCTCGACACGGTAGAGAAAGGAATCCTGATGAGCGATGCAGACAGCATCAAAAAGCTCTGCGAAGAAACAGACCACGCGTCTTCCAGGCTTGAAGAGGTGGAACCACATCTGGACAGTGAAGGTCAGCGTGATGTACGTATCCTGCGAGCCGCTATCGACGAGTTGCAAGTTCAGCTTGCCCTTGGGAAAATGGATACAGCCGATAAGGTAGTGGAAATTGAAGAGGCAATCGAACACGGCTACGGTCGGATTAAGCATGCCGTGGGACGTATCGAGAGGCTGGGCGAGGCTGAGATCAGAGCCCTCCGTGACAAGATTCACTGCAGTTGGATTCATCTGAAGGTAGCCGGTACCATCGCTCGGATCCGCCTCGAGCTAGCGGAAGAAAAGAGTGAAGAAAAACTGGAGGTTGCGAGAGACGGGTTGATCCGGGATTTTGAAAAAATCCGGAACCTAGCAAAAGAGAATGTCGGGGACGCCGGTGAAAAACCCACCGATTGGATCGAGAATGTGAAAGGGGTCGTGAGCAGGAAGGCTCACAATGTCCTTGCTGCGATCAAGAGCTAGTGGTCTGAAAACCTTAATCTGACGGCTGGGCGAAGGCGATATTTTCCAAGAGCAAGGCGCAAGGAGGGAGTGAAAGCCACCATGCCATGCCCTACTGAGGAGGAGGGCACACGCCGCTTGGCCGGAGAGGAGCGCAGGCAATCGAGATTCACGACTCGACGCGCAACGCAGCTATTGGGGGAAAGCGTCGAGCTTTCTAAACCTACGCGCCCACCGGAAGCCATTTTCTCAAGACCTTAAAAATCCCCATCCGTCAGATTAAGGTTTTCAGGGTGCTAGCAATTCTCACGGCATCCCGCCGATCCGGTAGACGTGGGACTTGGTTCGCAGGTAAAGCGAGTCTCCGTCGAGGGCCGGTGACGCCATGAAGCCGTCATCAAGCTTGTTCGTCGCCACGATTTTCATCGGCACACCCAGGCGGACGACCATGGCTTCGCCGTCCTCACTGAGACAGTAGAGATGGCCGTCGGCATGGACAGCGGATGCGGTGAAGTTCCCTTTGAGTGGAATGGATTCCTCGATTTTGCCGCTGGCCGGGTCGATCCGGCTCAGGACTCCCAGTTCGGAAGTTACGTAGATTTTACCGTCCACCACCACCGGCGACGAGAGCGTGGGGATGCGCTTGATGACGTCCCACTCGACGTGAGAGCGGGTGACGTTGCCGGTCAGTTGGTCATCGAGGCGGACACCGAGGAGATGAGCCTTGCCCAGGCCGGTGTTGATGATGGCCATCTTGTCATCGATGAATACCGGACTCGCGGCGTTGGAGTATCCTTTATAAGTGACCTTCCAGAGTTCCTTGCCGGAGTCCGCGTCGTAGCCGTAGCAGGCCTTTGCGCCGGGGCTGATCAATTGGACACGCCCCCCGACGGTTACGAACGCGGGCGTGGAATAGGCCTTGCGAAAATCCCCGTCGCCCCGGATCTTTCCTCCGGCCTCGACATCGCCGAAGTCGGTGGTTCGATCCGTCTTCCACACCGTTTTGCCCGTCTTCCGGTCGAGCGCGGCAAGGTATTGGACGTCCACCCCGTCCATCGTGAGAATTAGGGTGTTCTTGTAGAGCGCCACCGACGAGCCCGGGCCGCGGAAATGGCGGCACGGAAGGTCGCGGCGTTGCCAGACGACCGCCCCCGTGGCGCGGTCGAGCGCGGCTGTACCGTAACTGCCGAAATGGATGTAAACGCGTTCCGCATCGATTGCCGGCGAGCAGGAGCCATAGCCGTTCACCCGGTTGCCAAGCGGCTCTGGTTCCGCGTTTTCGAAGAGTAGCAGATCGTGAATCTTGCGGCCGCTGGCCTTGGCAAGGCAGACCGCCGACATTTTCGTTCCGTCCTCGTTCGCGTTCGTCACCCAGACCTGGTCACCCATCACGACGGGAGTGGACCATGCCCGTCCGGGTATCGGAGTCTTCCACACGACGTTCTCCGTTTCGCTCCATTCAACCGAAAATCCGTGGGGTTTTCCGTCCTTTGCGGGCGGGTAGATCCCGTCGCCACCGGGTCCGCGGAACTGGGGCCAATCGGCTAGGGCGTGCAAGGTGCCCGCCATTCCGATTCCGAAAATGATCCAACGCATCAGCATGGTCGTAATGTCTGATCCCGGCCGCGCAGCTACAAGGCGAAACTGCCACAGCTTTACTGTAAGCCGGGCGCGGGCGGGGATACTGCGAGCGGTTTGAACAACTTCCCCATTGCGGTCTAGATTTTTGGCAACCAGTCGAATGGTCGAAGCATCCCTTTTCCGTCGAGCATCAAATGACGGGTGTAATTTTTATCGGTGTATTTGCCTGACGCAACCCAAGCCATTCAATATTGGTAGGGATGATCCGGCTCGGTCAGCCCTGATCAAAAACGGAAGCGCCGTATCCCCTGAAAGGGAGTGAACCCATGGCAAGACACCGCATTTCCCCCGAGATCTCACTTCCGTGTGGGTGAGGCGAGCTGCCAGATTTTTGAAGTGGGTTGACCGAGCCGGATCAGCCCTACCGGGTGAAACACCGATAAAAATCACACCATCAAATGACGGGCGGATTGACGCGGGGGATGCGCCGTGGTCAGGATGAAACGCAACTTTGTGAACGAGTCGCACGAAATCATGAGAACCATCATTCTTGGAATGTTAGGCGCGCTCCTCGCCACAACGCAGTCGAACGCGGAAGATCCAACGGGAGGAAACTGGCCGCGCTTCCGCGGACCCGACGGGCGGGGCGTCGCCGCGAGTCAGCACGTTCCCGTGGAGCTAGGAAAGAACACCCTGGCGTGGTCGGTTCCGCTGCCCGGGCCGGGGAGCAGTTCGCCGGTGGTGTGGGGCGCCGCGCTTTTCGTGACGGGGGAGGATCGCAAGAAAGGGGAGGTCACGCTGGTTTGCCTCGATGTGGAGACCGGCGGGACTCGGTGGTCAAAGACGGTTCGGACGGGGGATTACCAAACTCACAACATGAACAACACCGCCGCCTCGACCCCCTGTCTTGCGGAGAATTTGGTGGTGTTTAGCTGGTATGATTCGGTGCGCGAGGTGGCGATGCTTTCAGCCTTCTCACACAAAGGGCGGGAGTTGTGGCAGCACGAGGTCGGAGCGATCAAGGTCATGCATGGCATCAATCTGCAGCCGGTGGTTCAGGACGGGCGGGTTCTATTCGCCCACCTGCATCAGGCCGGAGGATACGTCGCCGCGCTGGATGCGGGGAACGGCAAGCCAGTGTGGCGGAGGGAATACCCGCAACTGAGCAACAAGACGACTTATATCACGCCCTTGGTGCGTGAGCGTCATGGCGGCGGAAAGGAAGTCGTGGTGGCCAGTGTCAGCATCGGTGTGCGCGGATTGGATCTCGCAACCGGTGAGGAAACCTGGGCGCTTTCCGGAGTGTTCAAGGAGCGCACCATCGTGTCGCCCGTGGACATCATGGCAGGAAGTGGCAGCCAGGATTCCCTGCTGACGGCGGGGTGCAAGAACGGTGTCTTTTTCGCGGTTCGGCCACCGGACGCGGCCGAGGGGGGAGAGGCGCGGGTGGCGTGGCATTTCGACAAGAAAACACCTTACGTGCCGACTCCGGTATCGGACGGGAATACCCTTTATGTTCTCACGGACGGCGGCAAGCTACTGGCGGTCGATCCCGCGAGCGGCGCGCTTCGCTGGCAGCAGCGGTTGCGGGCCAACTTCTACGCTTCGCCGTTGCTGATCGGTGGCAGGCTTTATTGTCTGTCGCGCGAGGGAGAGGTGTTCGTGGCGGAAGTCGGCAAGGAATTCAAGCTGCTCTCCACGCTCGACCTGAAGCCCGGCGACGAAGTGATGTGGTGTGACTCAACACCCGCCGTGGCACACGACAGTCTCTATTTGCGCATCGGCGCGAGATTGGATTGCCACCGGACCATGCCGTGACCGTTTGTCCGCAAGGTCGGGCTGCCGTCCGCTACCGCGCATCCCTGTCTCTCCGGCGGCGGATTTGACTTTTGATGCCTTGCTACACTCGACAACGAAATGATTGCAGGCTTCCCGGTACATGAAACGGTGAGGAAAAATCTCAATGAAATGAGATCGTTACACGCGACTCATTGACGCTGATTTCACTGTGACAAATGTCTGTCCACTTGGGGCGGGAAAGCTTCTTCAGGAAAGCTCCTAAAGCTACGGGCGAATTAGCTCACTCCTTTTCCCCTCTCAGGTCGTAGCAGATGATCCTGCGCGGTTTTCGGTCATTCGAATCCACGGTATTCTGCACGACGTAGAGCAGGCCCTTGTGCAAGCTGGGCATGGTCCATGCCTCGCGTGCGGTGAATAGGCGGGTGCGCTGCAGTACATTGGTTCCCTTCGGTGTGAGTTCCAACTCAACCAGAATCCCGTCCTCGCCTAGCGCGATGTAGCGATCTCCAGCTTGCAGGATACTGCCACGAAACAGCCCTTCGATTTGGCCATCCTTTTTCCAGAAATAATCTTTCGTCCAAACCACCTCGCCTGTTGCTAGGTTCACACACTTGAGTTCGGTGTCCGGTGGGTTGCGCCCGGCAAAGCCATAGATGAAACCATCTTTAACGACCGGCATCATGAAGTGCATGCCGAATTCGCGCTGCTTCCACAAGGGAGTCGACTTTCGCTCGGTATCGTATTTCAGCAGCACACCGCCGATTTCATAGCACTCGGAGATGAAGACCGTTTGCTCATCGAGCGCCAGTGGGGATGATGCCAGCACCGACTCACGTTTGCGCGCACGCCATGGGAATCGGTCGTAGACCTTGCCCGTTTCCACATCGATGGTCAGCAGGCCGCCGTGAGATGGCTTGCTCTCACCTGCCGCCATAACCAGGGCACACATCTTTCCCTGAATCTTCGCCACCACCGGGGAGGCATAGCTTGCACCCCACTTGTCCTTCACTTCCCAGAGGGTTTTCCCCGTTTCCGTGTCAAAGGCAGCGACACATACGCCGCCCTCATCTCGGTCCGCCTTGCCACCGACATTCACGATCAGTTTGTCACCATGCACGATGGGAGTCGGGCCGTAGCCGAAGAAATACTGCGGAATCTCATACTCCTTCTGTAAGTCACGATTCCAGATCACCTCGCCCTTATCCGCACTCAGGCAATGCAGCTGCGCGGTCACGCCCGCTGCATAGACGCGGCCATCACTCACCACCACGCTGGAGCGCGGTCCTGCACTGAAGCCATAGCGATCCTGATACTCAATCTCATAGGAATGGCTCCAAGTAAGCTTGCCCGTCTCCGGATCACGGCAATCGATCTGCTCCTTTCCCTCAGAGCGGTGGAAGTAAAAAAGACGTCCGCCCGCGATCACCGGGCAGGCATAGCCTTCGCCCCGCGCGACTTCCCACACCACTTTGAGGCCATCCTCAGGCCATTTCTTGAGCAGAGGTCCTTCGCCCGTGGTGGCATCGAGATTCGGCCCGAGAAAGTGTGGCCACTCCTCCACGACGGCTCCCTCCGGCAGGACCCGGGGGGGCTCCGCCGCTGCCAAGCCACTGCAGAGGCATGCCGCCAGTATCATTATCCGTCTCATATTCATTCACCAGCTATACGCTACGCAGGCACCCGACTTCCATCCCCGAATCCTGATGGGACAATTCAGGGATTCTGCATCATCTATCCGTTCACTAGTGCCTACAGCGACCTCGCCGTGCTTCCCGATGAACGGGTGGCCGTGATGTTCGAGAAAGATTGGTGGGGATCGTTGGGCCTGGCGTTTTTGCCAGCCCCCCCAAGCGACCCGCCTGCGCCGGAAAAGAAGAAGTAATGCGCCTCCTTTCAGTTCTCCTTCGGGACGGGCGCCGTGGCCGTTACGGCTCCCATCGCGGCTCGACACCCAGCAGGTTGCGGACGAAGTAATCCTTCTGACGGCGTTTTCCGTAAGGCGAACCCGCTGCGCCGTGGTCGGCGCCGGGGATGATCAGCATGTCGAAATCGCGGTCGGCTTTGACCAAGGCGTTGACGACCTGCATGGTCGAGGCCGGATCGACGTTGCGATCCAACTCGCCCACGATCAGCAGCAGCTTTCCCTGAAGCTTATGGGCATGGGTTACGTTGGAACTTTCGGCGTATTCCGGTCCCACGGGCCAACCCATCCAGGCTTCGTTCCACCAAATTTTATCCATGCGATTGTCGTGGCAACCGCAATCTGAAACGGCCACCTTGTAGAAATCTCCGTGCAGGAGCAGGGCTCCGGTCGAACTTTGTCCGCCGGCCGAACCGCCGAAAATTCCGACACGGCTGATGTCCATGTAGGGGTATTTCTTCGCGGCCTCTTTGATCCAGGGAATGCGGTCGGGGAAACCGCCGTCGGCCACGTTCTTCCAGCACACGTCGTGGAAGGCCTTGCTGCGGTGCGACGTGCCCATGCCGTCGATCTGCACCAGGATGAATCCTAACTCGGCCCACCGCTGGGAATCGTGACAGGGCGAAAAACTCTTCGGCACGAAGGAACCGTGGGGACCGGCGTAGATCTTCTCAATGACCGGATACTTCTTGTTCGGGTCGAAATTTGAGGGGCGGTAAATCACCCCGTAGATGTCGGTCTTGCCGTCGCGACCCTTGGCCACGAAACGCTCAGGCCTTTGCCAGACGGTGGCCTCGAGTTCGCTGGCGTCGGAGTTTTCCAAGGTGCAAACCAGCGAGCCGTCGCTGACCCGACGCAACTCGTTCACCGGCGGCATGTCCACGCGGGAATACGTGTCGACGATGAACTCACGATCCGGCGAGTATTCGATCGAGTGCATGCCGTCGCCGGCGGTCAATTTCACCAGGCCCGTTCCGTCGAAGTTGATGCGGCAGTAGTGGATGTAATAGGGATCCTGCTCGGGATGAATTCCCCCGGCCTGGAACCAGATCTGACGTTTGACCGTGTCCACGCGGTCGACCCTCCGCACGATCCACGGGCCCTTGGTGATCTGGTTCTTCAGCTGTCCGCTGCCGAAATCGTACAGATACAAATGGTTCCACCCGTCGCGTTCCGACATCCAGATCATCTCGTTGGTGGACTCCACCAACTTGCGATGATTGTAGTTGGAATAATTGACGAAGGTCTTGCTCGTGTCGTCGATCAGTGCGGTGACCTCGCCGCTCTCGGCGTCGATGGCCACGATCCTCACCGCGCCGTGTCCTCGTTGGTTGTAGTAGAACGTGAATCTGCTGGAGTCCTTCTCCCAGCGATGCGAACTGATGCTCCATGGGTTGCCGAAAAGTGTCTCGTCGAGCGGGACCTCTTTCTTCCCGACGATGTCGAACAGATGCGGCTTGGTCTGGGCGATCTGGTCGCCCGGTTTGAGATAGCTGTTCGAATGCAACTTCGGCTGTAACTGATCCTTGGGCGAGGACTCGACGAAATAGACAATGTGCTCTTGAGCCTTCTTATGACGGAAACCAATCAGTTTCCTCCGGTCGGGGGACCATTGAAAATTGCCTTGATAAGCGTCGCCCTCCTCACCGTCCGTCGTCAGGGCGACTTCCTCGCCGTCCTTGCCGAGACGAAGCCAGACATTGTGGTCCTTGATGAAGGCCTCGATCTTCTGCTCTTCTTCCTTCTTTGCGGCACTCTTCTTTTCCTCGGGCGATTTAGGGAACTGCAGTTCGGGCTCGGCCGGTTTCTCGTGCGGCAAAGTCGCTTCGGCCGCAGCTTGCGGGGATTGCGAGTAGAGCCGCTTTGAGGCCTCCTGTCGCGGAGCGGGGATTCCTCTCAAGGCCGACACCTTCTTCCCTGCCCCGGGCTTGTCTTCGGTGAGGGACTGATCTTTAAGATTGATTTTCCACGATTTGCCCGCCGCCTTGAAGTAGATGGCCTCTCCCAGCAATCCCTTCTCATCTCCGTCCGCTTTCTTATATTCGATCGCGTCGAAGGGCAGTTTGTGAGCCTCGAAGGTCTTGCCGGTTGCTTTCGCGAGATCCTTTGCCAGCCGCGCGTGGTCGAAAGCCGCTTTTCGCTTGCCCACGGCCGCATCGACGAAAACGAAATTCTTCCGGCCGTGGCCCAGATCGTTGCGATACCAGAAGCACTTGGTGCCGGCCAGCCAATGCGCTTCCACCTTCGTCCGAAACACCTTGCCGCCGGTGATATCGCTGATCTTGTCGAAACGTTCGTAATCCGCCTTGGTTCCTTGAGCCTGAAGCATCGGGGCGGTTGACATCAGAACCAAGGCCACGCCGCCGCCGATCCAGGAGTTCATCGTAGAGAGACTAAATATTGATATTTTCATTCTTTTATTTTTACCGAAATGTAATGCGTTCAAACCAATACTCCCTTTTTGCAACGCCGGATGGAGGTGTTGTCCAATTCGGGGTTTGGAAGCGGCTGAACGATGGTTGTGATTGGTTGTGATGATTCGGGAGATACCGGGAGGAGGGTTGCTAGGAACAACCAAGTCGCCGTCAGCGGTGCGGATCTGTATTACGGCAACTGATGGATCGAGGCGTGGATGACGCGTTTGATGTTGTTGCCGAAATCGCAGGAGATCTCCATGCCCCAGGTCGGCTCGAGGTCGGGGATGCTGAGGGTCACTTGTTGGCCTTTGATCTCGGCCTTGGTGATCTTGAGTTCGTGTTCGTCGAAGTGTTGGGACCCGTAGTTGGCGGTGCGTTTCAGGTTCCAGACCTTGACCTTGAAGGTGCCTTCTGCAGGGAGCGGGTCACTGAAGGTGATGGTGTATTTCCCTTTCGAAGCGGCCGTCTTGATCGGCATGTAGCTCGGCTTTCCGGTGGCCCGGATCCGGCAGAATGAGCCGTCCGCATTTCGGCTGCCCGCCCAGGCGAACATGCCGGCGGCGTAGAGTTGCTTGTTGCCGGGATGGAAGCGACCGCGGTGGAGACCGGAGGGCGATGCCTCGATGGGCAAGGCACACATGCCGCCTTGGGCTTGGCCATCCAATACCTCGTGCGGGACGGTGTAGACTTTTCCATAGCCGTAGCTGAGGTTGAGCAGCGTGCCGTTGAGGGAGCCCCACGCGGCATCCTTTGGCACCCACAGGAGTTCGGCGGGGGAGCGGTCGAAGGAATTGGTAATCCAAGCCAGCGGTTGCTCCATCGCCTCATCAGAGTTGTCGGTGACATCATGGTAGCCATACATGTTGCCGTAGAAGCCACCTTCCGTGACGTAGTTGATTCGGTTCTTGGGGTTCCAGTGTCCTTCCTGATCGGTCACGATCCAGGTGCCGTCCGGGTTGATACAAACTCCGTTGGCGGCGCGGAATCCGGTCGCCACGATTTCGGTGGTTGAACCATCGGGGCTGACCCTAAGGAGGGTGCCGTGGTGGGGAACCACTGCTTTGAGGGCATGACGGGCCGACTTGGCGTAGTAGAAGTTGCCTTTTTCGTCGGTTTGCAGGCCCATCGCAAATTCGTGGAAGTGCTCGGTGACCTGGTGATCGTTGTTGAAGGCTTCCACGTAGTCGATTTCCTCGTCGCCATTCAGGTCGTGGAGGCGGGCGATTTGGTCGCGGCAGGTGACGTAGATGGTGTTGTCGACGATCTTGAGGCCGAGAGGTTGGAAGAGTCCGGTGCAGATGCGGCGCCATTTGAGTTCCTTGAGGTCGCCGGCGACTCCATCGACCAGCCAAACATCGCCCAGCCAGGTGCAGACGGCGGCGCGGTCCGGATTGTTTTGGAAGAAGTCGAATCCGCCGAGACGCATCCAGGAATTCCAGGGATTATCGCCTTTGTTCGGGATGGTGAGAGTATCGTAGGCGAAGGGATCCTCGTCATTGCCGAGTGTTCCCGCCGTGATGACTGGCTCGGGGTATTGGGCTGGGCCACCTTTGGTCAAGGCGGTGAGCGCGGCTGGTTCGGTGAGTGCCTTGGTGAGATCGGCGGCATCCATTTTGGCGAAGCCGATCATGAGACGGGCGGGGGTGGCGGCGGCCGGGATGCGGAGGTAAACTCCGTCGTCCTTGCGTTCGATGCTGGCTCCCGGGGTTCCCTTCAGTGCGACGGCCAGACTTTCATCGGCAGGGGCAACGCGGCTCACGAGGTCGTGCTTGGATTTTGCGACATTCAAGGTGCGGGTGAAGATGCCTTGATTGGCGCCGGGGAGCAGGCCGGGAAGCTCCAGGATCTGTGTCGTGCCGACTCGGTAGTGAATGATCGTTTGTTGTCCGTGACGGTAGCGGCCGAGGTAGCGAACCCAGTCTTGGGGGAGGGGGCCGTAGCGGCGACCGTCACGGCCGACGACACGTTCATCTTCCCAAGATCGTTTGGTGGGGTGCTCCCATGCGGGTGCGTCGGGATTGATGAACAAGGGCTCGCCGGCGATGCTGGTGTGGCTGTTGTGGGAGCCGTCGAAGGCGATGCCTCGCCAATCGAGGAAATTGCCCGAGTAAGCGGTGGCGACACGCATCGTGTCCTCGTCATAGAGCATCCAGGCGTTGCCTTTGGAAACGCCACCTTCTCCTTGATCGAGGCGGACGACGATTCCCTTTTGGGCGATATTCTTGTCCTTGTGGCTTATTTGGAAGGTCCACATGAGCGTCTGACCGAAGTCCATCAGCTCGTAGGGCTTCCCTTTCTTAACCACGTTCGGGCTGTTTGGCACCTTGGGCAGGTCGAGGGCTTTGGGGAGGCTGGCGAGGTAGGCCTCGGAGGGTTCGAAATACTGGCTCTTGTTGAGTGGCTTCAAGAAGGTTTCGCGGATGTAGTGGATGGCGGCATACTTTTGTTCCGCATCGAACTGCATCTGGGGGATCATCATCCCGTATCCCTTCTCGAGGGTTTGATACATGCGGTAGGGATCGCTGCCGTTCTTGAAGGGCGCCTCGTGGAATTTTAGGGCGGTGGGCAGGCTGCCTTCCTTGTTCTGATCGCCATGGCAGGTGATGCAGAGTGTGTTGTAGATGACTTTTCCCTTGGCGAGGGTCTTCTTGTTCCAGCCTTGGATCAGCTTGGCGTGATCGGCGAGCTCCAGTGGTTGGACCCATGCTTTCTTGCCGGTGAAACTTTTGTCGACCTTGAGGGTGAGTCGGACCGGGGCGCCGGCTTGTCCGAGTCCATCGAAGGTTTCGCCATGCTTGCGGGACGACTGATTGAGATCGGGAGTGTTGACGGCGTCGAGTTCTCCTTTGAGGAGGGAGGCGAGTTCGGCGCCTTCGATGGAGCGAGCCCAATAGCGAAGGTTGCTGACCGTGCCCTTGTTCAGCGGGCCAGTGAAGTCGCTTGCGCCGAGTCCGATTTTGAAGAGGTGGGAGGAAACGTCCTTGGAGCTCAGGTCTTCCTGTTGTCCAACCGACTTGCCATCCACCGAGAGGTGGACCGTTCCCTTGCTGGAGCGCAGGACGACTCGATGAGGTTTGCCATCGCTGACCGCAGGGCCGTCGATTGTACCGACCCAGCCGACGTCATAGGAGAGGCGTCCGCCTTTGATAAAGAGCGCTTTGGCTCCCTCGGACCATGGGCCGTCTGGGGCGCATTTGGAGAAGATCGTGCCGTCGCCAGTGGACTGGAAGGAAGCCGCCACGGTGAAATCCTGATCGGTGCGGAGGGCTTTGTCGTCTGAGGTGAAGGACTGACTGCTGCCTCCAGGGATGGGCTTGTTGGTGTGGAGGGCCTTGCCATCGATCCAGGCGCTGACCTGGCTTGGCGTGGACCTGGTCTGTTGGTAGGTCAGTTCGAGGATGTGGTCGCCGGCCGGGAGGGGGAGGGAGAATCCCTCAGTCACCAAGAGCTCCGAAGCAGCTTTTGAATCGTAGTCCAGGTGGAGGCGGAAATTGGCGAGCTCGCGGCTCTTGTAGCCATTTTCAAAGACCGGAAACTGGGTCTGCTCAACCGTTTTTGCCGGAATGATGGGGAGTTGGGCCTGCGCGGGAATCGCGACCAGCACCAAGGCGGAGAGGAAAGCATACTTATTCATAGGTATTGGAAAATCTTGGGTTGGCCGGAAGCCTGTGTGTCGGTTTATAGAACGCTTGATGAGCGCTGAATATTGCAGTAATTGTAGCGATTGCAAACGGAATTAGCCCCCCCTTTCAGCCCTCTGCTATCCCCGCAACGGCGACCTCGCGCACCTCAGCTCAAAAGCAAATTCCCAGTCAACTAGCTCTCATCGTGCCTCCTCATAGATGACCCATCCTCCTGGAACTGAAGAGGAGGAGATGTCTATTCATGATCCATGTTCTGGAGTTCGGCCTCGAGGATGGTGTAGGAGGACTTGGAGAGCGTGGAGTTTTTGAGGGTGGTGAGATCGCGCTGGGCGAGGTCTTTGCTTCCGAGGAGGGCGAGGGCAAGTCCGCGGTCGGCGATGAGGGTCAGATCCGGGCGGTCGGGGAGGATTCTGGTGTTGAGCTCTTGAAGGGCGGAATGGAGATCCGAGCGAGCTTTGACGGGGGTGTTGGTGGCGAGAAAGGCTCGGGCGCGTCGGATGAGCCAGGAGGCGCGGAAGCGGGTGGAGGTGAGTTCTTCTTCGATGATTGGAAGAACTTGGGAGATTTGTTTGGCGGAGAGGGCGGCGTCGATCCAGGCGTTGCGAAGGACGATGCTTTTGTGTTTTTGATGGGCCGATTTGAGGACGGCGGCAGCTCGGGCGGGTTTGCCGTTTGTGAGGAGAAGGCGGGCGTGGAGGAGGTCGATCTCGCTGGGGTGCTCGGGGTGGAGTGTTTGGATTTTTTCGCAGACGACGAGGGCGGTGGCTTCGTTGTCTGAGCGATCAGCGACTTGGGCGATGAGGTAGTGGGCTTCGAGGCGATGTTTGGGATCGGTGGACGAGTCCAAATAGGTCTGAGCAAGGGTCATGGCCTCAGAACCCTGGAGGAGCGGGATAAGGGCGGTGATCGATCCGCGATGGCGGGGCTGAAGGGCAAGCGCTTGACGAAGATCAGCCTGTGCTTCTTTTCGCTTTCGCAGGGCTCGGTATTCGAGGGCGCGCTGGTAGTGGAGCTCGGCGGTGGCCCCCCCGGCGATTTTTTTATCGAGAGCCAGGATGGTGGTGCCGATGTCGTGATGCGCGGAGAGTGCGCCCGGGAGGAGGGCCAGCACGAGTGCACAGTTTCGGAAGTTAGGCAGCATTCGGAGATATTTATTGGGGGAAGTGGTCAGCGGTCTTCGACCGATTAAAAAGGAAGAGCGCGGTCCTTTTGCCCGATTTCAGCGTTGTTCTTCGGTCACGGAGCTCGCTCCGCTTCCTCATCACGCCTTGAACTCGGGCAAAATGCCTCGCGCCGAATGCACCCTAACTTCCGGAACGATGCACGAGTGCGATCAGACGGAGGGCAATCATGTTACTTTTTCAGGATTGGTCTCCGTGGCTTGTCAGCTTTTGGTTTTGCCAATCCTTCAGGCTGCCAAGGATTGGCGATCGGGGTGTGCTTGACTACGCCTTTTTTGGTGATGGCGAAGGTGTCACGAAGGTCTCCTTTGAGGTTGACCATTTCGGCGGTGAGAGTGTCACCGGCGATGGAGATGAGGCAGGAGCCGTTCTCGACGATGATGCGTTTCATGAGGGGGATGGTGCCGCGGCGACTGACGCCGGTGCCGCCGTGTCCGGTGACGACTTGAATCACTCCGTTGTGTGGGTTGAGTCCGGCGCTTTTGCGGTAGGCTCCATCACCGGCCGGGTCGCCATCGCCGTCGTCAAGGATGACTCCGTCGGCAATGGTGGGGGTGTGGTAGGCTCCGTCGATGAGCATGGAGCGTTCGTAGATGTGGGAGTGGCCGGTGAAGACGATGTCGACGCCGCCGCTTTCGAGAATGGGCATGATGTTCTCACGCATTTCGATGAGCTGACCTTCTTTGTCTGAGTCGTGCGACCCTTTGGTGTAAGGAGGGTGGTGGAAAAAGGTGACGAGGAAGTCGGCCTGGGTTTTTTCGAGGTCTGCTTTGAGCCACTGGGCCATTTCTCCGCTGGGGCGTCGGTCGAGGTCGTGGGAGTCGAGGCAGATGAAGTGGACGCGGCCGAAGTCAAACGAGTAGTAAGCTTCTTTTCCAGAGGCGAGTCCGCCTGCTTCTGCATTGGTGGGGCAGATGTAGGCGTCGTAGTAGGGGCCGACACCGGTTGCGCCTTTGGAGGTCCCGCCTTCGTGGTTCCCCATGGAGGGCCAGCAAACCGTATTGCGCAAGGTGGGCTCGTACATGGCAAAATAGCGGTCGTTGAATTCCTTGTTGGTGCCGGATCCGTAGGCCATGTCCCCGACGTGAATGTAGAGGTCGAGTTGTTTGTCGAGCGCGGCATTGTGGTTGACCATGGCTGAGTGGACATCGGCTTGCTTTTGTCCGCCGGTTCCTGAGTCGCCAACGACCCAGAAGTAAACGGGGGCGTCGGTTCCAGGAGTGGGGTGGGTTTTGAAATGGTAGGAAGGGTCCGCGGGCGTGAGCCGGGTCTCGCCATCGTAAACGGCGTAGTAGTAGGTGGTGGCGGGTTTGAGTCCGCTAATCGTGGCTTCAAATTGGTGAGTGCTGAGAGGTGCGTCTTTGAAGATCGGAGCTACCGTGTCCAAGGACGGGTGACGCCGGGTGAGGACGCTGTCGGCGGGGACTTCGGAATCGAGAGAGTCATGGCTGAGGCCGTAGCGCACGCGTGGGGTGGAATCGCCAGAGGTTCGCCAGACGACGCGAATGGACTCGTGAGTGGCCAATTGCAGGTAAGGTGCACGGACAAAGGAGGTGTTGTCGGCAGATGCGACAAGGCTGGCGAGGAAGAGGAAAATGAGAGAACGTATAATCACGGGAGGCGGAGTTTTAATGTTTTTCAGAAAATCGCAATCAGGATTGTGAGGATGTGTTGACGCGCGCGACGAGATTGCGAGATTCGTTGGCTTGGATAGAAGGAAGTCGCCGGTTTCTGCAAAATTGAGGGGTCCGGGAACGTAGGAAGGGGGTGAGTAATTGGTTTGTTTCTTCGACGCTCAAGGGGCTTTGTCTAATCCTGATGACTGGAGTATCGCGGGCGGACGAACCGCCGGTGGCCTCATTGGGGCGGAAGATCTTTATGGATACAAGCCTGTCTGAGCCCAAGGGGCAGGCGTGTATTTCTTGTCATCGTCCAGAGGCGGCGTTCGCGGATGCGAGGGCGGTTTCGCCCGGTGCGGTAAAGGGGAGAGAGGGGCGCAGGAATGCACCGAGCCTGATGTATTCGGCGCTGATTCCGGCCTTGCAGTTTGAGGATACTTACGATGAAGACGGCGAGTTGGAGTATATTTTGGAGGGTGGTTTGTTTTTGGATGGGCGGGCGCAGAACCAATTTGAGCAGGTGAAGATGCCGTTCTTTGATCCGAATGAGATGAATCTGGCGGATGATGCCGCCTTGGCGGGGAAGCTCCGGAAGTCGGAGTATGCCGGCGAGATGAAGACCTTGGTGGGTGAGGAGAGGTGGCAGGATGATGCGATGTTGAATGAAGAGGCTTACCGGGCTTTGGTGGAATTTTTACGCGAGCCGATGTTCCGACCCTTTGATGCGCCGATTGATGATTTTTGGGCCGGGAACCGCAAGGCGTTGACGGTCTCTCAGCAGAGGGGCTTGGATGTTTTTGAAACGTCTGGGGCGTGCTCCAAGTGTCACTTGGTGGGTGTGAGTGTGTGGCCGAATGCGTTGTTGAGTGATTTTGGTTACGATAATATTGGCGCGCCGGGCGGAAGCACGAAGGATCCCGGACTTGGTGGTGAGACCGGATTGAAGGATGAGTTGGGGCAGTTTCGCGTGCCTTCATTACGGAACGTGGCCTTGACGGCACCTTATCTTCACAATGGGTCGATCAAGACTCTGCGGGAGGTGATTGAGTTCTATAACAAGAAGGATTTGGAAAAGGACCGATGGGGGGCAACGGATTATCCGGAGACGGTGAATCACGAAGATCTGGGTGATTTAAAATTGAGCGACCAAGAGGTGGATGATCTGGTGGCGTTGATGGATGCCTTTACAGATCGTAGTGTGCTGACGATGAAGAAGGGACAGCAGTTTCCAGAGGTGCCGGAAGGGGTGCCAAGCAGGGAGGAGCGGGAGGCGTTTTTTAAGGAACCCCTGCCGCGGGTGGATGTGACGATGCCACGGAGGCCGAAAAAACGTGCAGAATGAGCAAAGCGAGGACCTCGCCGCCACTCCCAACGACTTCGGTTGAGTCGTCATCCGGAAGCACTTTCGTTCAGAACCCGGTTTGCGGATCACCGCAGCCGGGTTCTTTTTCTATCGGGGCTTGGATTCCAGCCTACTTTGAGAGCCCGCAGGGTGCCTACACTAGGGAGAGGAATGGGGTTCATCTGCGGTTGATTGCTTCGATTTCTCCGGATTTCCCCCTAGTGTAGGAACTCTGTGAGAGTCCGCCTCTCTTCGAGTTGTTCGCGAAGGCGACAATGTTCTATTTGTCTGGGAACGTGTGATTGTTGAATGTTTTTTTCCCGATGATTGCCGACAGGTCGAATAACGGGAAATGTTCAAAATGAGACACCTATTACCCAATTAATGACCCCAATTATCATTGGTTCGGCAATGCAGAGAGCTACTTCCTCGTCGGCGATTCCCTGGGCAAGGACACGCTTGAGATCATCAAGTAATGCTTCTCATCGGTGAGCCATGCCGCCCACGGATAAAATTAAATTTCCACTTGGTCCATGGAAGAGAACTTGAGATCCCGAAATCCTCCAATTTTCGCTCACTTTACGATAGGCAAGGCGTCGGATTACCGTAGATTGTATCCAATAAATTCGAATTCAGACTCTTCCCCAACTCGCCATCATGAAATTTCAGATCTCCTCTCCTTACCTCGTTTTTTGCATCATGCTCATTTGCAGTGGTATTGCCTCTGGGCGAACATGGACCGAGTCCAAAACCGGTCGGACGCTCAAGGGGGATTTCCAAAGTCTCGCGAATGACGTGGTGACCATCCAGCGCGATGGGGGAGGCACGGTGAAAATCCCGCTCAGTCGACTCTCGAGTGCGGATCAAGAGTTCGCCAAGGCCGCACCCACCGCAGCCCCCGGAGGGAGCGCCGCCTCGTGGCCTACTTGGCGTGGCGCGGACCGGATGGACCGCTCGCCTGATAGGGGTCTCCTGAAATCATGGCCCAAGGACGGCCCGAAACTCCTCTGGACCTTCACCGACGGTGGGCGCGGCTACAGCTCTCCCGCTATCGTGGGCGAGCATCTCTATTTCACTGGCACCCGGGACAAGGAAGCGGAGCTCATCTGCTTGGACCGGGCAACCGGCAAGGAACTCTGGAGCACCGAGATCGGGGATGACCCTGGCAAAGGCTACAACACCGGTTGGGGGCAGGGCCCTCGGGGCGGCCCGACCGTGAGCGAGGGACTGGTCTACGCCATGAGCGCCAACGGGGCCTTGATCGCGGTCAAGACCGCCGACGGATCCAAGGCGTGGAGCAAACAACTCGTCGAGGACTTCGGTGGGGAGGTGCCCAAGTGGGGTTACTCGGAATCACCCCTCGTCGATGGTGACAAACTGCTCGTCACTCCCGGCGGCGATCAAGGCGCGATCATCGCCCTCGACAAGAAGACCGGCAAAACTCTGTGGCGCAGCAAGGACCTAACCGATGGCGCGGAATATTCCTCTCTCATCATCGCCGAGGTCAAAGGCAAGCGCCAGTATGTCCAGTTGTTCATGAAGAAGCTCGCCGGCATCAGTGCCGAGGATGGCGCCCTGCTCTGGACCGCCGACTGGCCGGAAGGGCGCACCGCAGTCATCCCCACCCCGATCTATCATGACGGCAAAGTTTACATGACCTCGGGCTACGGGGCCGGATCCATGCTGGTGGACATCGAGGGATCAAAAGCAAAAGAAGTGTGGAAGAACAAGGTGATGAAGAACCATCATGGCGGGGTCCTCCTCGTCGACGGCTCCCTCTATGGCTTCTCCGATGGCGGCGGCTTGACCTGTCAGGACTTCAAGACTGGCGAACGCATCTGGAACGAAAAGGGTGAAGGGATACAGAAGGGCGCGGTCCACTACGCCGACGGCATGCTCTACGGCCTCGACGAGCATGAAGGTTCGGTCTTCCTCGCGGAGGCTTCTCCAAAGGGATACAAGGAGTACGGACGATTTTCCCTTCCGAAGACCACCAAGCTGCGAGAGGGCACCAACGGCAAGGTCTGGACCCACCCGGTCGTCCTCGACGGCCACCTCTACCTACGCGACCAGGATCTCGTCTTCTGCTACGAGGTGAAGAAGTAGGGTAAGCGTAGTTCCCGCTCCACTGGACGAGCGCATAGTTGATGGCCAAGGTGAGCTTGTCTTTCCCAAACTGGCCTACGTTCAATGAGGCTGGAGCGGAGGAATTCAGAAGTGACTCCTAGAAGCCCACCAAGCTTTGATCAAATAGCTAGAAATGCTGAAAGGTGAATCCACCAAAAATAGTTTGGTTGGCAATTACGGTTGGCACACTCCCTTCCTAGAAAGAAGCGGAATCCCTAACCTGCTGAGGGCAAGGTTTTCAAATGGCTCCGGCGGTAGGGATCGAACCTACGACCTAGTGATTAACAGTCACCCGCTCTGCCGCTGAGCTACACCGGATTTGAAATGCGTCGCTGGAAGCGACGTGGGCGGAAGATGGGATTCGATGGCGGTTTGTTGCAAGGGAAAAATGGAGTTTTTATGGATTTTAAACGCAAAGCCTCAGAGCTCGTGAAGAGAACGCAGAGCCGGGCTTCTGCATAGATTCTAGATTCAGGATTCCGATCGTATTTCATCCGCCCGCTGCGAGGGTAATAATTTCCAGATTGTCGCCGGGCTGGATGGGGGTGGTGGGGAACTTGCGGGGCAGGACGGGCTGACCGTTTAGCTCTGCGACGACGGGTTTTCCGCCCAGGCCGAGCGAATCGAGGAGGCCGGAGAGGGTGATGGAAGAAGTGAGTGGGTGGGGTTTGCCGTTGAGTTGGATGCTCATGGGGAAAATGTGGGGCAAGGTTGTGCGGAGGTCGAACGGGGATTCAGCGCCATTGCGAAAGCTGCTCGGGGAACGGGCAATTTTCGCAATCGCTGAAGTCTTCCAGGCAGAAATCATGGTAAAGCTGGAGCAGCGCTTGGTGGTGGCAGAGGCGCTTCTGGAAGGGTTTCGCGGCCTCTTCTGAGCCGAAGAGGCGGATGCCGCAGCGTTTCAGTTTCTGGTTGGTCGCGGAGTGGCGCTGCTTGTGGTAGTCGCGGAAGGTGAAGCGTTTCTCGTGGAGTGCGAGGGGGATGAGGTGATTTGCGGCAAGTTCCAGCGCGAGGTTTTTTCCGAAGACAGAGATCGCCTGGCTGCTGCGGTCCGAGGTGAGGGTGTGGTGGTGGGACCAGAATTCGTGGCGGAGGCCGTGGAGGAAATCAGTGAGTGGCTTCACCGCAAACGGAGCGGCGAAGGCGAGCTTGCGGAATTCCGGCCATGACTTTACCAGTGCGGAGAGGCCTCCGACGCGGCGATGGGGGTGGTTCGCGGGGCGTTGGCCGTGGGTTTTCCAGACTGGGGAACGGCTTTCCGGCGGTTCGTGGTTGGGGCGTAATTTCCACCATGTCTGCCAGAGCTCGGAGAGGTATTCACGGGTGTCCTCGGGTGCGCGGCGGTAGAGATCGGCGTCGAGGAATCCCGCTGTGCCTAGCAGAATGGCTTCGGCTTGATCCGGGTGGGTGCGGAGCATGGAGATCGGCGCCCGCTGGGCAAGTAGCTTCATGGGCAGTGGGTTTCCGCCGTATCCGAGGGTTTCCGCCGTGGCCTGGAATAGGGCGGAATCGAGATCATGCGCCTCGGTCATCTGGAGGAAGCGGGTGGCCTTGTGCGAAGCCCGGCGGAGGGCGGCCTCGCTGAGCAGGCGCTCGACCGCCAATCTCGGCATCCGTTTCAGTGGCTGCTGGCAGCGACCGGGGACTGAGATCGCGGTTTCGCGGAAAGGCAGGCGAAGGGCTTCGCCGAGCTGAACCGGGGAAATGAGGAGCTCGGGGAGCTGGCGGTGGTTTGCGGTGCGGACGAACATTTCCCGCACCATGGGGCGGAAGGCGACATGCAGGATGGTGTTGGTGAAGGTGGGGTTGGTGGAGTGGCCGTGGGCCTCCCAATCGGAGCTGCAGGAATCGATCTCGATGTCTCCGGTGTAATGGCAACCGTCGATCTCAATGGCAGCGTGGGCGAAATCCGGCCCGGAGCCGTGGTTCCACTCGCCGAACTGAGTGATGCGGAGCTTACGTCCGTCCTTGAGGCGGAACTCGCGCCCGAAGGCTCCGGCGTACCAGAGCGCCTGGAGTTCAAGCTCCGGCGGCAGTTTTGGTTCGGCAACTTCCTCGAAGGCCAAGGGAGGGTGCCAGACGCTTTCTAAGAGGAAGCCGTAATTCATTGAAAATTTAAATCTTAAACTCTAAATCCTAAGGGAAGATTATCGCTTCGGGAGCTTGGTGGGGTCGGCGACGGGTGGTGGTGGTGGGGCGAGGATGTCGAGCCAGCCGGAGAGGGCCTCCGCGGCCGGGATCGGGCCGTATTTGGCCTTGGCGTTGCGGAGTTCGTTGATCGCGACACGGTTATTTTTTCGCTCCCGTTCGATCGCGATGAGCTGCATGTCCTGGCGAAGCTTGTCCTCGCGGGGCACGTAAAGCACCTTGGCTTTGTTGAGCCATAACTGGGCGTTTTTAATCTCCTTGTTCTCCCAGTATTCGAGTGCCAAGCCTTCGGCGAGGGTGCCGGAAGCGAGTTTCTCCGCCGCTGCGGCAAGCTTTTCCCTACGCAATTCTGTTTTGTCTGGCCACTGTCTGGCCGCCGCTCGGAGTGCGCGGTAATCGCGATCCTGCGGGCGTTTTTTTCCGGTGCCGTCGATGTGGAGGAAGGGGCGGTAGAGAGGATCACCGAGGACGACACCCTGCCATGAGGCGACCGGCATGGCCGCCCATGCTGCCTCCACGAAGGTCCAGCCTTTTAGGAGCCTGTTGTGGAGGATTCCGAAATTGTGGGAGAGGGCGAGGTAAGGCTCGTAGACGTTGCCGACGGTGGCTGCGGCACCGCGGACAAGGAGCGGTGCGCTCCAGTTCTTGTGGGCGTCCGTGAGTTGTTGCGCGCTGAAGGAGTGGAGATGGACGGCAACGGCTCCAGGCCGGAACTGGAAGCCGGGATTAAGGAATGGACCGCTTACGTTCCAATCATACCAGCCGTAGTAGATGGCCGCCTCGGTCATCGGGTAATTTTTCGGCAGGGTGTCGTTGAATCGATCCGCGATGGTGGGAATCCCCGTCCGGATGTTGAGTGCGATGATCTCGTTGAGCCATAGGTCGCCCTGCGGGAATTTGTTGGCGACATCCACGTAGGCACGCCCCCAGAGGCCGTGCTTTTCGGTTGCGACCGCATCGGTGATCATCTTCTTGCAGATTGCGTAAGCGGGGGCGTCGATGCGGGAGGTGAGGACGAGATAGGGGACTTTGGCCTCGGAAAGGGGCTTCTTGCTTTCGAAGAAAGGGTTTTTCAATACGCCCTTGGAGGAGAGGTTTTCGATGCCGAACATCGCGAGTTCGGAATCGACACAGGCTTCGTCGCGCGGGGAGATCGGGTCTGAAGGAGGGGGGGTGCCCTTTTGTGTTGGTTTTTTCGGCGACGGCTTGATGCGGAGAGGAACCCCGCGCATGAGGACGATGGCGCGGATGCGATTGGTGGTGGGGATGAGGAGTCCCTTTGCATCCCGGCTTCGCTTCCACCAGCCGCGGTCAGTGAAATACTCGCGGAGGGGAGTGACGATGGAATTCTCGTATTGCGATCGGCTGATATCGGCCTCGAGAGGCATTTCAAGACCCAGAACCTGCGAGGCTGGGATACTGCGTGCATCCTGGTAGGCCTCGGCGAGGCGGGCGGATTCGGGATCTGATTTATTAAAAAGCACCAGCACCTCCCTGTTGGTGAGCTGTTGGGCGTGCGAGCCGACGACGATGGCAGCCGCGATGAGCAGGTGGATCAGGGATGCTTTTCCGAATGCGGGAGTGAGCCAAGCGCTGAGCATGGCGATAAGAATGAACGGGAGCGGAAATCTTGCAACCCTAAGCAGGAGGCGTGGGATGGCGGAAGTGGATTGCTGCGAGACGCCACAACCACGGCCTGTGCGGGACGCGTCAGCTACGCTGTAGGTTTACGCGAAGGCCGTCGTGGGCGGGGGAAGCGCCTTCGGGAAGTTTTGCGGCGAGGCTTTCGTGATCGAGATCATGACTGATGTGGGTCAGCAGGGTTTTTCGCGGGGAAAGCTTTTCCGAGATCGCCAGCGCCTCGGGGACGGACAGGTGGGTGGAGTGGGGGCTGTCGCGGAGGGCGTCAATGATGAGGAGATCCAGGTTTCCCATCATGGCTATGGTGGTATCCGGAATGGACTTCACATCCGGGAGATAGGCGAAGCGGAAATGGGCATCCGTTTCAAAAAGGAATCCGATGGTCTCGACCGAGCCGTGGATGACGGGCAGCGGGAGTATCGTGAGATCGCCGATCCGGAACTCCGCAGTGACGGGGCGAGGTGCGGGTCGCACGTAGCCGCTGTTGTTATTCTTCTGGAACGCCCAGCCGAACATGTTTTTTAAATCATCGAGGCACGAGACGGTTGCGTAGAGGGGAAGGGGTTCCTTTTTTCCCCAGCAGAAGGCGCGCAGCTCATCGAAGCCGACAATATGGTCGAGGTGCGAGTGGGTGTAGATGACCGCATCGATGGAGGAAACACTCTCGCGCAGTGCCTGCTCGCGAAGATCGGGGCCGGAATCGACGAGGACGGTGGTCTCGCCGGTGGTGACGAGGAGAGAGGAGCGGGTGCGGTTGTTGTGCGGATCGTTGGACTTGCAGACCGGGCAGTTGCATCCGATCACAGGAACACCGACAGAAGTGCCGGTGCCCAGGAAAGTCAGGTATGCGTGATCCAAAGACACGTTTGTCGCGGAGCGAAAGGATTAGCCGCAGCAACCTTCACCGCCGCCGCCGCCGCCGCCGCCGCCACAGCAACCGCCGCTATTGGATTCTTCGATTTCCTCGTCGGTCGGGACGCGGCCGAGCTCGAGGGTCATACTGACGTAACTGCCGATTTGCTTCTGGATGCCTTCGAGCGTGCGCTGGGCGTCCATGAAATCGGCGGCAACTTTGTTGTCGAAGAGTGCATCGCGAGTGTCTTCGAAGGCCTTGATCTCGGCGGCACCGAGTTCCACGTTGGCTTGTTGCTTTTGATGGAGTTCTTCGCCTTTCTCATGAACCGACTGGTATTGCAGCTTCGCGGAATCGTCGGCAAGGAAGCGCTCGACATCGGCTTGAAGCTTGATGAATTGCTCGTCCTCCGCGATCTGTGCGCAGAGTTCCTTGGTTTTCGATACGATGGTTGTTTTCTCTAAGAGCGTGCTCATGGGGAAAGTGGTAGGCCGGTAAGGAACACGGCGCAATCGTCATTTTTGGGAAAATGTGCCGGACTGGGCAAGCTTGGCGTGATATTGGCGCCGCAGGCTTTGGACTGCTGCGGTTCTTATCCGCAGCTTTTGGGATGGATGCAGCTGAAACGGGATGGTTGGTATTGACCGAGTTGCTCCGTGAAGCGACACGAACCAGGAGAGCTGGAAAAAAAGAATCCCAGCAGTCCAAAGCCTTAGGCGAAAGAAGTTCGTCGCTTACCTTGGGATCGAAGTGTCCGGGTTGTAGTAGCTTTTTTGAATCTCCTGGCGTGCGAGGCGGTTTACCAGGACGAGCCAGATGAGGAGGAGGGTGGCGAGGCAGGTGAGGATGAGGAGGTAGATGGGGATGTTAACCGCTTGGAATGATGTAGCCGTTCTGAAATTGGATGGCGGATGAATTCCGCCGCCACGGCATGTCAGCGGAAGAAACTGAGAACCAGTTTGAAGAGCCAACCGGTCAATGAGGCGATCCCGATCGTGATCAGGGGGAAACAACACCAGAAAGCCACCGGTGTCAGGCCGAGGGGTTGGCTATGCTCGGCTTTCCGTTTGGGTATCATGGGCGGGGGATGAGTGGCGACCGAAGGTCACCACTCCATTGCCCTACTTCGGAGTCGAGGCGGCTTCGTGTAGTTCCTCGGCGGCTTCGAGTTCGGCGCGTTGCTTGGCGATGACGCGGACGATCTTGCTGGCGGTGGTTTCCCAATCGGCGAGCAGGTCGGTGGCTTGTTTTGAGCCGGTCTTTTCGCCGTGGAGTTCGATGAGGGATTTCACCTCGGCGATGTCCTGCGGACGGGTGACCGGCAGGGCGACGACCATCTCGGTGTTGACGCGGGAGTAGAATTTCCCGTCGACATCGTAGACGAAAGCGGTTCCGCCGGACATGCCTGCACCGAAGTTTTTGCCTGTCTTGCCGAGGATGACGACGGTGCCGTTGGTCATGTATTCGCAGCCGTGGTCGCCCACGCCTTCGACGATGGCGGTGGCGCCGGAGTTGCGGACGGCGAAGCGCTCGCCGGCGCGGCCGTTGGCGAAGAGCTTGCCGCCGGTGGCTCCGTAGAGGCAGGTGTTGCCGGCGATGGAATTTTTCGAGGCCTCGAATTTAGCGGTCGGGCAGACGCGGATGACGATTTCGCCCGAGGCCATGCCCTTGCCGACATAGTCGTTGGCCTCGCCGATGAGTTCGAGGGTTACTCCGTTGACGAGGAATGTCCCGAAGGATTGCCCGGCGCTGCCGTTGCAGGTGATGTGGATCGATCCTGCGGGGAGGTCATGGTTGCCGAAGACTTGGGCGATGCGTCCCGAGAGGCGGGTGCCGATGTTGCGGTCGGTGTTGACCACATCATAAGTGAGTTTCGCGGGGGCACGATCTGGCAGGACTTTCAGGGCTTCGAGCACTTCCTCGCGGATCGCACCTTCGCCGTATTCCGGTCCCTTCGGTACGGTGACGCCGAGTTGGGCTGCGATGTCGTTGAGTATCGTGATGTCGAGCGAGGACTTGGCGATGCCGTCGTTGCGCTCCATCGTACGGATTCGAGTGATTTCGGATTCCTTTCTCTCCGTGGTTTTGGCGACGGAGGGTACGACGTCTTTGAGGAGTCGTGAGAAATCGAGGGTGTTGGCCTTCGGGTGGCTGGGCACTTCACGCTGTACGAGGTATTCCGGGCAGCCGATGAGGTCGTCGAGCTTGCGGATGCCGAGCTTGGCCATGATCTCGCGGGCCTCGTTTGCGACTGCGTTGAAGTAGTTGATGACCATTTCCGGCGTGCCCTTGAATTTTGAGCGGAACTTCGGATCGGTGGTGGCGATGCCGACCGGGCAGGTATTGAGGTGGCATTTGCGGACGTAGACGCAGCCCATCGCGATCATGGCGGTGGTGCCGAAGTTGTATTGCTCCGCGCCGAGGATCGCGGCGATGACGACGTCGCGGCCGTTCTTGATGCCGCCGTCGGTGCGGAGAATCACGCGGTCGCGGAGATTGTTGATGATGAGGGTCTGCTGAGCTTCGGAAAGGCCGAGCTCCCATGGCGATCCCGCGTGCTTCGTGGAGGAAAGCGGGGAGGCACCGGTTCCGCCGTCGTGGCCGGAGATGAGGATGTTGTCGGCGGCTGCCTTCGCGACACCGGCGGCGACGGTTCCTACTCCCGCCTCGGCGACGAGTTTCACGGTGATTCGCGCCTTCGGATTGATCTCCTTGAGGTCGTGGATGAGCTGGGCGAGGTCCTCGATCGAGTAGATGTCGTGATGAGGGGGCGGGGAAATGAGCTGCACGCCCGGCTGGGTGTTGCGGAGGCGGGCAATGAGCGCGTTGACCTTGTGGCCGGGGAGTTGTCCGCCCTCGCCGGGTTTCGCACCCTGCGCCATTTTGATCTCAAGCTCGTCGGCATTGACGAGATAGTGGGCGGAGACACCGAAGCGACCCGAGGCGATCTGCTTGATGTAGGAGCGGGCGGATTCGCCGTTCGGGTAGGGCTTGAAGCGGATAGGATCTTCGCCGCCCTCTCCGGAATCGGATTTGCCGCCGATGCGGTTCATCGCGATGGCGAGAGTTTCGTGAGCCTCCGGGGAAAGCGCGCCGAGCGACATGGCGGCGGTGGTGAAACGGCGACGGATGCTCTCGACTGGTTCGACCTCATCGATGGGGATAGCTCCGGATAATTTAGGGACGAAATTGAGGAGATCCTTGATCGCGACCGGGCTGGTCTCGAGGCAGACTTTTAGGTATTCATCGTAGTCCTCGGGTTTGCCGGATTTCACGTATTGGTGGAAATTCTTGATCACCTCGGTGGTGAATGCGTGGCGCTCGCCGGTCTTGCGGTAGCGGTTGTAGCCGGGATCGCCGAGGTCGAGCGTTTCGCCTGCGGGGACTTCTGGGCCGTAGGCTGCCTGATGGCGGATGATGGACTCCTCCGCGATCTCCGTGAAGGAGATACCGCCGATCTGCGAGGGCACGCCGGTGAAGGAGAAATCGACGACTTCAGTTCCGATGCCGATGGCTTCGAAGGTCTGCGCGCCTTGGTAGGAATTAAGGACAGAAATTCCCATTTTCGACATGATTTTGAGGAGTCCTTTTTCGAGCGCCTTGCGGTAGTTGCTCATCGCCTTTTGAGCGGTCATGCCTTCGCCGAGCTTGTGCTTGCCTTGGTCGGCGTCGACGAGTTGGCGGACGGTTGCGTAGCCGAGGTAAGGCACCACAGCGGTCGCGCCGAAACCGAAGAGACAGGCGATCTGATGGACATCGCGAGCCTCGCCGGTTTCCACCACGAGGGAGGCGCGCATGCGCTTGCGGATGCGATTCAGGTGATGGTGGATGCTGCCTGTGGCGAGAAGAGCGGGGATGGGGATGCGCTCAGGGGATGTAGCGCGGTCGGAGAGAATGATGATGGAGATTTTTTGGTTCACCGCTTCCTCTACCTCGGAGCAAAGTTCGTCGATGCGCGCCTTGAGCCCGTCTTTCCCGGACGCGGCGTCCCAGGTGCAGTCGAGGACGTGAGAAGGGTAGCCGTGCTCGGCCATGTGGGTGATTTTCTCGAGCTGATGCTCGTAGAGAATCGCCGAATCCAGCGAGATTGTCTTGCAGTGGGTAGAGCTTTCATCAAGCAGGTTTCGCTCCGGGCCGAGGCTTGCTCCGAGTGACATGACGGCCCACTCGCGGATTGGGTCGATGGGAGGGTTGGTGACTTGGGCGAAGCGCTGTTTGAAATAGGTGTAAAGCAGGCGCGGATAGGTCGAAAGAATGGCGAGGGGAATGTCATCGCCCATGGAGAAAACGGCTTCCTGTGCGCCCTTGATCATGGGTGGGAACACCATGTCGAGTTCCTCTAATGAGATCGCGTTGGCGACCTGGCGGCGGGAACGGTCGAGCGCAGGGATTTCGATTTCCGGCACGTGTGCGGACGGGGAGATGAACTTGCGGAGCTCCAAGCGGTTTTCGTCGATCCAACGGTGGTAAGGCTTCTGGCGAGCCAGTTCTTCCTTGATCTCGGTGTCGAGCTTGAGTTTGCCGGTGGAGGTGTCGGCGGAAAGCATCTGGCCGGGGCCGAGGCGACCTTTGCGGGTGATATTCGCGTCGTCGAAAATGACAGCGCCGGCCTCGGAGCCGATGTAGAGGAATCCGTCCGCAGTGGTCTTGTAGCGCGAGGGGCGGAGGCCGTTCCGGTCGAGGGATGCGCAGAGTTTTGTTCCATCGGTGAAGACGAGTCCCGCAGGGCCGTCCCATGGTTCCGAGAAGGAGCGGATGTATTGGTAGAAGGCGCGGAGTTCGTCTGAAATTTCTTCGTCGTTGCGGTATGCGGGAGGCACGAGCATGCACATCGCGTGCTCGGGTGAGCGTCCGGAGAGGATGAGCAGTTCAAGGCAGTGGTCGAGCGAAGCGGAATCGGACTCGCCGTGGCGGATGAGGTTTTTGACCACGTCGATTTCGTCGCCCCAGACAGGGGACTCGAAGAATTCCTCGCGGGAGGTCATCCAGTTGCGGTTGCCCTCGACGGTGTTGATCTCGCCGTTGTGGCACATCATTCGGAAAGGCTGGCCGAGCGGCCATGCCGGGAAGGTATTGGTGGAGAAGCGCTGGTGGTAGAGGCAGATCGCGGTTTCGAAATCCGGGTCGGTGAGATCGCCGTAAAATCCACGCAGGGCGGCGGGCATGGCGAGCGCCTTGTAGGAGATGAGGCGGTTCGAAAAGGTGGGCATGTAGAAGCTCTGGATCTCCTTGGTCGCCTGCTCGATCTCGCGGCGGCAAAGGTAGAGCTTCCTTTCGTAATCCAATTTCTCCATGTCCTCGGGCTTGAGCATGAGCAGGTGCTCGATAAGCGGGCGGGTCTTCTGGGCGACCTTGCCAAGCGCATCGACGTCGACGGGGACATCGCGCCAGCCAATCGCGGTGATTCCGCGTTTGGCGATTGTTTTGGCAGTGATTTTCTTGATCGACTGGATCTGGGCTTCGTTTCCAACGGGGAAGAAGAAGACCCCGACCGCGATGTCCGCCGGGTCGGCAACCTTGGTGCCGAGCTTTTCTGCTGCTTTGGCGAAGAGCGGGAAGGGGATCTGGGAAAGGATGCCTGATCCGTCGCCGGTTTTCATATCGGCATCCACGGCACCGCGGTGAGTCATGCATGAGACCGACGTGAGCGCGTGATTCAAGACGGCGAAGGAACGGTTCCCTTCCAAGTGGGCGATGGCGCCCATGCCGCAATTGTCATGTTCGTTGGACAGGCTGTGTAGCGAGTCGGATACGAGCGGAGTAGAGGAATGGTAGAATGGATTCGTCATGAGAAAGGGCTGGAAATAAAGAACAGGGGGGCGCGGCGAACAAGCAGGAATTATGTTCTGATCCGCAATGTGCGGCTGGGAGGCTTGTGATGCTACTGGAATCTGCGGTTCAAAACGAATTTTTCACCGCAGAGTCGCAGAGGTCGCAAAGGGGCGCAGAGCCGGTCTTGTGTTTGGGAGTTGGGATTGAAAGATACGGAAAAGGCACCGATTCATCTGTGAAATGGTGCGATGACGAGGTCTTATATTTTGTGAATCCCTTTCCTGATAAGGAATTTTCACCAACCAAATCATTGGCAACTGCGGAAGATAGGATGATTCAGGGAGGGAGGGCTCAGCGCAGGCCTTTGAGGGCGCCTTTCGGGGGGGGGCTGAAAGTTAGATCGGTGATGGAGATGCGGCGTCCGTTTTTCGGATCGTGGGTGGCGACCTGCATTTTTTTCAAGACCCAGACATCGTCGCCGACTTTCATCACATCCTCCACCTGGAATTCCTTTACGAGGGTGCCTTTGCTGTCGTGGCCGCGGATTCGCATGAAGGCACCGTATTTCGCGTGGACCCAGACGTAGACGGCTTCGTAGCGGCCAGGCGCGCCCTTGGGCTTGTCGAGGCGGAGCTTGTAGCAAGGTTGGCCGGCGACCTTCTCGGTCGCCTCAAGTTTTGGGTTCGGCCAGTAGAAGAAGCGTAGAGCGAGATCCTCGTAGGTCAGATCAGTGCCGGCGATGGACTCGACGAGTTTCTCACGGGGGAAATTGATTGTTTTTCCGCCGATGATCTCGAATAGCTCATATTTGTCGTCGGACAGGCGCATATGGAACACGCGCCATTTCTTGTTCTCGAAGAACTGGAACTGGATGTTTTTGCCCTTGAGGAAAATCGTAATCGGCACCTTATTTCGTCCCTGGACGAGGTTTCCCTTCAGGCCTTCCTTCATCTCGACGAGTGTCGCGGAGAGTCTTGCTCCTTCGAGGATCTGTTGGGGGTCGGGTGCCTGGGCTTTCAGCGGGGCAATGATTGCGACGGCTGCGAGGATTGCGGTTGTGAGAGATTTCATGGGCTGAAGGTATCCTGTTTCCGGGTTTCGACAACATTTCAGCGGGAAACATTCGATCGGAATCTCGGTGGCGGCGGTGGTGGCGGCGGCGGGAGATCCAAAGGCTTGGACGATGTTTGAATACGGTCAATTGAAGCAACAGAGACGAGCACTCCTCTTGTTCACAATTCTCTATGCGCGGCAGTATATCGGCGTAGGAGGCCGCAAACCCTTTTGAAATCTTGGGGGTTAGCTTCGGAGGGAGCGGGAGGAATATTCCCTCTCAAATCCTTATGAAATAAGGAAGTGGAGCGTAGCGGATTCGAACCGCTGACCCCCTGCATGCCATGCAGGTGCTCTACCAACTGAGCTAACGCCCCTTACGGGTTCCGTCCCTTGCGGAGCGGGGCGAAGGTTTAGTTGAAAATGCGGATGACGCGCAAGTGGAAAAACTCAAACTTCAAACATTAAATCTTAAACCCGAAGGAAGAGGAAGACGCAACGAAAAGAGCCCGGATCGTTCCGATCCGAGCCTCGTCATTGAAATTTAAAATTTGAAATGTAGAGTTTTAGATTTTCATCAGGTCATTCTCCTTGGCTGTCGCCAGTTCTTCGATGCGTTTGGTGTGTTTGTTGGTGAGGTCTTGGACGTCTTTCTCGTAGTTCTTGAGCGTGTCTTCGGTGAGGATGTTGTCCGCCTTCATCTTTTTCGCTTCATCCAGGCCGGCCTTGCGGGCGCTGCGGAGGCGGATTTTGGCTTCCTCTGCGAGGTTCTTGATGAGCTTGACCATGTCGCGGCGGCGTTCCTCGGAAAGCTCGGGGATGGGGACGCGGATTGAGCGGTCGGCGGCGGCGGGGTTGAGTCCGAGCTTGGATTCACGGATCGCCTTCTCGATGTCGCGGGTGGTGGAGGGGTCGAAGGGCTGGACGTTGAGCATGCGCGGCTCCGGGGAGTTGATGACGGCTAGGGATTTGAGTTTCTGGACGCCACCGTATGCCTGGACATAGACATCGAGGTTGTCGATGAGCGCGGGCGAAGCCTTGCCGGTGCGGACTCCGGAGAAATCCTGGATGAGGTGGTCAATTCCGGACGACATGTGGTTTTCGACTTCTTTGAGGGCTTTTGTTGGATCTTGCATGGATTCTTGGGTTGGATTTTTTTACCGCAAAGTCGCAGAGGCCGCGGAGGGCGCAAAGGAAGACTTAGGTTGGGGGATTTGAGTTTAGAATTGAAAATTTAGGATTTTTACTCGGCGTGGACGAGGGTTCCGATCGGTTGGGAGCGGAGGGCGTGTGAGAGGTTTCCGGTGGGGCCGAGGTCGAAGATGACGATGGGGATGTCGTTGTCCATGCAGAGGCTGAACGCGGTGGCATCCATGACGTTGAGGCGGTTCTCAAGGCAGTGCTGGAAGGTGACGGTCTCGAAGCGTTTCGCATCGGGATTTTTCCTTGGGTCCGAGTCGTAGACGCCATCGACCTGTGTGGCCTTGAGTATGATATCGGCTCCCATCTCACTGGCGCGGAGGGCGGAGGTGGTATCGGTGGAGAAGAAGGGGCTGCCAGTGCCGGCGGCGAAAATGATCACCGTGGCCTTGTCGAGCTGGTGCTCGGCCTTGCGGCGGATGAAAGGTTCGGCGACGTTTTTCATCTCGATGGCGGACATGACCGTGCAGCGGACGCCGATGAGAGAGAGCGCGCCCTCGAGGGCGAGGGCGTTCATGACCGTGGCGAGCATGCCGACATAATCGGCGGTTGCACGATCCATGCCGCGGGCGGAAGCGGAGGCTCCGCGCCAGAAATTCCCGCCGCCCACGACGATCCCGAGCTGCAGGCCGGTATCTACGGCCTCCTTGATCTCGGAGGCGATGCGTTGGACGATTTCCGGGGAGATATTGTCGGTTGATCCCGGTTCGCGGAGGGCTTCCCCGCTGAGTTTGAGGATGGCGCGTTTGAAGGGGCGTGGATCTTTCGGAGTCGTGGGCATCTGGGCTTAGATTGGACAAAGGAGATCCATCCTCCAACTCCGAAGATTGAAAACCGCGAGATTTTTCGAAAGGAGCGGGTCAGGGGCTGGACTCCAGTGTGAAGGTGGCTTGTAGGTCCGTCAGGGAGGCGTTTTTCTCGGTCGTTCCTTCGATCGCGACGATGACCTTGAGCGGCTCTGTCTGGAGGTTGTGGTATTCCTCAAGGGTGCGCTGGAGGGCGACTAGGGTGAGCTTGAGCAACTGGCGGCTGGTAATGTCCACCTCGACCGGGATTTTCAGCTGACTGACGTCGAGTCTGACGAGTAGCCCTTCCTCCGTCATTTCCGCCCTGATGCCTACGCTGCATAGGACGAGCAGATTGACCTCGGTGACCTTGTAATTCGGGTTGCTGGTGGGGAGTTGGTGGGGGGTACGGATGGCCTCGACGAGAACCTCGGGGAAGGCCCCGGTCAGGGCCATGGGGCGGGGGAGGACGGTTGCCTGGAGCGCTTCGCCGGTTTCAGAGATGATGTCGTCGACGTCGGTGGCGTGGAGGCTGATTGGTTCGTGGATTGGGACGACGGAGATGGTGGTGGCGAAGGCTCCCGCAGAAAACAGGAGATGAAGGAGGACGGTTTTCATGGGATGATTATGAACATCGAACCTGGTACGTCCAAGCTTGAACGTCGAATCGCTTGGTTTTTGGGGCGCGCAGGGAGGAGGTTTGCAAAGCCACGCTCCCCACGGGCACGAAAAAGCCGCCGGGCATTTCTGCTCGGCGGCTTTGTGATTCGTTAGCTGATTGCTCGGTTACACGAAGGCGTTCAGCTTGGCTTCGAAGTTTTGGCTTCGAGGGCTTGCTTCGACTGTGCAACGATGGCGGAGAAGGCTGCTGGATCGGTGATCGCGAGATCCGAAAGGATCTTGCGGTCGGCTTCGATACCTGCAGCCTTGAGGCCTTCGATGAAGCGGGAATAGTTGATTCCCTCGTTTCGGACGGCAGCGTTGATACGCTGTGTCCAGAGACGGCGGAATTGTCCCTTCCGCTTCTTGCGGTCGCGATATTCGTATTGCTGTGCCTTGCGGACTGCGTCCTTGGCGTAACGGAAGAGCTTCGAGCGGAAACCGCGGAAGCCCTTTGCCCGCAGAAGCACGCGCTTGCGGCGCTTGCGACTGGCGGGTGAATTGGTGGCTCTTGGCATTGTATTCTATGGTTGTGAACAAGTCGTTTCTTATCGTTCCTTCCGCAGTCTCACCTGTTCGTGTCTCCGGGTTTGCCGGATCAGGCTGCGTAAAGGCCGTCCGTAACGCGGACGGGGTCGTGGGCTGTCGTTTCTCTTCTTATCAGTGGAAGGGAAGACTCTCTTTGACACGCTTAATGTCAGCGGCGGAAACAAGGGCTGCTTTACCGAGGAAGCGCTTGCGCTTACGGTTCTTGCATTGAAGCAAGTGTCGCTTTCCTTGTTTACGACGAAGTATCTTCCCTGTGCCAGTGACTTTGAAGCGTTTGGCGACGGCCTTCCGTGTTTTTGCTTTTCCTCCGACTCTTGGCATGGGGCGCGCAAGCTACGAGATCGGGGTGTCTTGGCAAGACAAAAGTGGGTTGAAAATGCATGGCATCAATATTTGAAGACATTTAACCACAGATGGACGGGATAAACGCAGATGGAAGAAAATGATTTTTAAAATATTCTCCCAAATCCTTCGGGACTTTTAAAGTCTGCTCAGTGTTCTCTTCTTTTTTCCGTGCCTCCGTGCCTCCGTGCCTCCGTGCCTCCGTGGCGAAAAAGAAGTGAGAATATGGGAAGGGGTGTAGTTTTTGCTATTTTTCATCGCCACCGGGAGGGCTGGATGGAGTAGGATGGAGCATGGAACGCAAGGGACGGGACGGGAGAAGAGGCGGCGGGTTTTTCCCGAACAAGGCGGCTGGGAGGAAATTTCCGGTGAAACGGCCGGATGGGAAGGAGAAGGGCTGGGACGGAGTTGCGGGTTGGTATGACAAGCTGGTGGGGGTGGACGGTTCGGATTATCACCAGAATGTCATTTTGCCGGGGGTGATGGATTTGCTGCAAGTGAAAGCGGGGGAGGCGGTTGCGGATGTCTGTTGCGGGCAGGGAGTGCTGGTGAGGCATCTGCTTGATGCGGGGGCGGCGAAGGTGCTGGGGGTGGATGCGAGTGGGAAGCTGATCGGTGCAGCTCGGCAGCGGCATGGCAGTGATGGGAAGGTTGATTTTCTCAAGGCGGATGCCTGTGCGCCGGGGGAATGGGCGGACGGGAGCTTTGATGCGGCGGCTTGCGTGATGGCGGTGCACGATGTGCCGGATGCGGCGGGGCTGATGAAAAACCTCTCGGCGTCGCTCAAGCCGGGGGGGCGGGTGGTGATCGTGATGATGCATCCGTGTTTCCGGATTCCGCAAGAAAGTCACTGGGGCTGGGACGGCGATCAGAAGATCCAATATCGGCGGCTCGACAAGTATGGGAAGGCGTTGGAGATCGGTATCAAGACCCGGCCGGGGCTTGGGACGGATGAGGGGACGGTTTTCTACCACCGGCCGCTGGCGGATTTGATTTCGGAAATGGGGAAGGCGGGCTTGGGCGTGACGGAATGCACCGAGCTTTACTCTCACAGAAGGTCGCAGGTCGGGCCGTTCAGTAAGGCGGAGCACAGGGCGGCGGAGGAGTTTCCGCTGTTTCTGGGGCTGCGAGCGGTGAGGATTTGAACGCAGGAACGCACGACTCCAGTCGCGCCGGGTGCCTTGCAAAGACATGAGCTGCGCGACTGGAGTCGCGCGTTCCGTGCGCAGATAGCTGAGTTACTTTTCCGTTTCTGAGGGTGGATAGTATTCTCGATACATCCTTTCCGAGACGGCGGTGGCGTGGGCGGGGCCGCGGAGGCGGGCGAGCTGGTAGGTGGCGACGAGGCGGATGACGAGGAGGAAGCGGGTGGCGAAGGCTTTCTCCCATTTTCGGGCGGAGACATGCCATTCCTGGCCGAGGTAGATGACATCGCCACGCGCGGCGAGGCGCATGCTGGCCTCGACGTCCTCCATGAGGGGTTGGGCGGGGAAGCCGCCGGCGGCTTCGAGGGCGGAGCGGCGGATGACCATGGTTTGGTCCCCGAAGGCGACGCCACCGAAGACGACGCGGATTTCGTTGAGCGCTTCGATGAGGAGGGTGAGGAAGGTGGATGTGGGGAAACGCTGGCCGAAGATGATCAGGGAGGCGCGCGGATGGGAGGCGATGGCGGAACCCAGCGTTTCGGCGAAGCCGGGGCGCGGGGTGCTGTCGGCGTGAGCGATGAGGATCCAGGGAGCTTCGGTGGCGGCGATGCCTGCAGCGATCTGGTTGCCGCGGCCGCGCGGGGCGGTGATGAGGCGGGTGTTGGCTTGGTTAGGAAAATTTGGATCGCAAGTGGAGATGATGATTTCGGAGTTGTCGGGGAGTTCTTGGTGGAGGGTTTGGATTAGGGAAGATAGTGCCGGATCGAAGTTGAGGGCGGGGATGACGATGGCGAGGGCGAAATCTGGAGGCGAGACGCCTCCTGCACGGCCTGTGGCGGGACGCCCAAGCCACTTTGAGAGGAGGAAGCGGTGCTGGGCGATGGCAGCGATGAGCCATGGGATCCAGATGATGGCGGCGATGCCGTGGCCGTAGCCCCACCAGCCGAGGGTTTCCTGAGTGTGCCACGCGATGAAATATCCGGCGATGGTGATGGAGAGGGTGGTCCATGCGAAGGACGGGCGGAGGGCGGTCAGCGGGAGCAGCCAGGCGAGGTACCAAAAGTGGACAATGGGTGAGCAGGCGAGGAGGGCTGCGAGCATCCAGAGGATGGAGTCGATGAGGTGCAGGCCGCGCCAGCGGGAAATACAGATCGCGGCGGCGGCGGTGAGGAAGGCGGTGGTGCAGAGGGTTTTTACAGCGTTGAGGCTGAGCCCGGTGGAGGCGAGGAGAGTGAAGATCGGGGCGTTGAATGCGCTTTCGCTGGCGAAGTTACGGACGCCATCGATCCAGTCAGGGAGGGCTGTTAGGAAGGGCAGTCCGGGGAGGATGAGGATGGGCAGAATGAGCCAGGAGCTGCGGATGGATTTTTTCGAAAGGAAAAGTGGAATGAGGATGAGGCAGACGAGCTTGATCTGGATGGCGAGGCCGAGCCAGAGCCAGGCGGATTTCTTTTCGCGGGAGGCGGTGAGGATGGCCGCGAGGAGGGCGGCGAGCATGAGGCTGTCGAAGTGGGCTTCGGCGGCGAAGGAGATGAGGATAACGGGATTGAAGGCGTAGAAGCCGGCCCAGCGGAGTGGGGCGGAGTTTTCCCGCATCAGGCGGAAGAGCAGGAGGAGTGTTGCAAGATCGCCGAGCAGGGCGAGGGCTTTGAATGATTTGAGGGAAGGGCAGATGGTGGCGGTTGCGGCCATGATACCTTGGATGCCCGGCGGGTAGGCGGTAGGGCGGTCGCGGTGGTTCATTGCCTGCCAGGTGGCGTCACGGCGAGATTCCCAGCGGGGATCGTCGGCGGGGGCGCTGTATGGGTTTTCGCCGGCGGCGACGAGCTGGCCTTCCCAGAGGTAGCGGTTCACATCGTCGGAAACGGGTGCGGGCCAGAGGACGAGGCGGAGCAGGATGGCGGCGAGGAGGATGAGGCGGCGGGCATTGCGATCGGTGGTTTCCGGGAACAAGAAAACGGTGCCGAGCATGGCGATGCCCATCGCGGCGAAGAGGGCAATGCGAAGGAGGGGGGAGGACTCCAGCGATGGGAGTCCAGACCAGGCGGCGCAGGTGGCTGCGATGAGGGTGAGGCAGAGGAACCACGCTATGGAGCGTGGGTTTGCAAGCCGCCGGCTGACGATCGTTTTCGTCAGGGACATGGCGGAATGATGAGTGGAGCTTGGGCAAGCGGGTTGCAAACCCGCGCTCCATATTTAGGCGGCTTTCCGGGCATGGAATTGTTCGCGGAGGCTGGAGAAGCCGACGAGGGAGAAGCCGGCGACGTAGAGGATGAGAAAAGGGAAGATTCCGAACTCGCCGTGGCGGCCGTAGATGGCGAGTGTGGCGGTGCAATAGACGGCTCCAAAGATTTCCAGAATGGGGATCAGGCTGGCGGTGGTGTTGTATTTTTTCGAGACTTTCGCACCGCGTTTCGGGGTTCGGATGAATCCGCTTTTGATCCCGAGCACGGCCTCGAGGAAAGCGCGGGTGTTAGAGATGCAGATGCCGAACCCGACGAGCACCAGTGCGGGGAGCAGGATCACCCGGCTTTTCCAGGAGTCGGGATATAGGTAGCGCTGGCTGAAGGTATAGAGAACCGTGGGACCGAGGGTGGCTGCGATCAGGGGAATGGCGAAGACGAGGAGCCAAGCATGCGGCAGTTGCCCTCCGAGGTAATTGAGCGCGGGAAGGGCCAGGAGCGCGGCGGCCAGCATGAGCGGATGGGCGAAGTAGTGGCAGAGGTGGAAGACGGACTGGAGCTTGGTGAAAAGCGGGAGGTCGGAGGCGAAAATTTCCGGGAGCAATTTGATCGCTGTCTGGATGGAGCCTTTCGCCCAGCGGAACTGCTGGCTCTTGAACGCGGAGTAAGTTTCCGGGATCTCCGCCGGGACGACGACGTGGGGGACGTATTCGAGGTGCCAGCCTTTCAGTTGGGAGCGGTAGGAGAGGTCGAGGTCTTCGGTGAGGGTGTCGGCGGTCCAGCCCCCTGCATCCTCGATTGTGCTGCGGCGCCAAATGCCGGCGGTGCCGTTGAAGTTGAGGAATAGGTGATTTGCGGAACGGGCGGTCTGCTCGATCGCGAAGTGGCCGTCGATGCCCACCGACTGGGCGCGGGTGAGGAAACATTCTTCCCGGTTCAGGTGCCCCCAGCGAGCCTGGACGAGGCCGGTTCGTTCGGTGGTGAAATGCGGGAGGAGGCCTCTGATGAAATCCGGTTCGGGGACGAAATCGGCATCGAAGATCGCGATGAACTCGCCGTGTGCCGCGGGCATGGCATCGGCGAGGGCGCCGGCCTTGTAGCCGGTGCGGATCTCGCGGCGGACGACGTCGATCCAGAAGCCTTTTGCCTGGAGCTCTGCGGCGACGCGGTCCACCAACTCGCGGGTTTCATCGGTGGAGTCGTCGAGCACTTGGATTTGGTGGAGGTGCGACGGGTAATCGAATGCAGCGATGGCGCGGATGGAGCACTCGGCGACGTTGAGCTCGTTGTAAATTGGGAGCTGGGTGGTGACTTTGGGGAGGCCGTCTGTTTTGCCGGGTGGGTGGGCTTTGTTCCAGTTCTCTTCGGCGAGGAGCTGGCGGGTGCGGGCCTGCTTCGATTTTTTCCTAAAAAGGGATAACAGCACGTAGCAGTTCAGTCCGTAGAGGAGCAGTCCGGCGCTGGCTGCGAGGTAGAGGGCGAAGGCTATGGTGGCGAGCATGAATGATGACTGAAAATGGGTATGGCGTTTGGAACACCACCGCCACGTCTATTTCGCTTTCCGCTTTTCCGCAAGCTGGACGAGGGAGGCGGGGAGTGTGTCGAAGATCGGCTTGGAGTCGCCATCGAAGCGGCCGAAATTGAGCACGCCGGTGGGGCAGCTCTGGACGCAGGCCGAGCAGCGCACGCACTCGGGGTCTTGCATGGGTTTGCCCTTGTTGGCGAAGGCCATGACATCGATGCCTTGGTGGCAGACGCTGGTGCAGACATTGCAGGAGATGCACTTGTCCTTGTTCGCAAAGATACGGAAGCGGGTGAAGCGGGCGTAGATGTGCATCAGTGCGGCGAGCGGGCAGGCGAAGCGGCACCAGATCCGGCCGGAGAAATGGAAGTAGAAAGCGACACCCAAGATGCCAGCCAGCCACAGATCGACGAGGTAGGAATAGTTCGCGAGCGGCATGGTGTAGAGCAGGGTGCTGAAGAGCGCGTTCAGGCCGCTGCCGGGAAACACCCAACCGATGATGCGGACGGCGAGGATGACGAAAGCGAAAAGCAGGACGACCTGTCCGACCATGTTGAGTTTGTTCCAGAACGGGCCGTGGGGCATTTTCGCGCGGTGTGCGTCGCCGAGTGTTTCCGCGAGCGCGCCGCAAGAGCAGATCCAGCCGCAGTAGGCGCCTTTCCCCAGCGCCAGACGATGAGCGGGATGATCACGAATGTCTGGATGAAGCCGAGGATGAGCCATCCCCACATGGGGG